>CACYZW010000239.1 GCA_902778995.1 uncultured Eubacteriales bacterium | reverse complement strand
CGTGTCCGCTGCTCAGGTCATCCTGCGCTGGGACCTGCAGCGCGGCATCGTGGTCATTCCTGGCTCCTCCAACCCGGAGCATATCCGCGAGAATCTTGACCTGTTTGGTTTCGAACTCAGCGATGAGGAGATGGAGCAAATCGCAACTCTGGATCGAGGGGAGAAACACGACTGGTATTGATGGATGACAGGAAATAGCAGTCCTCTTCACACCTTGGCATCATGCCGAGCTTAAAACACTGCATCTGAAAAAGAAAAGCTCATGACCGTTACGACGACTACGGCATGGGCTCTTCTTATGGATTCATATCGGGAGGAGAAGCCAGCTCTGGGTTGTTTGTGCAACCTGTATACTCGGGACGAACCTGATCTGTCAACGATTAGGAATGACTACAGCATGGGCTTTTCTTATGTCTTTGCAAAAATGGATTCCCAACACTGCAAACGTGCAGGGTTATGATTGACTTACAGTCCATATAGCTGCTATAATGGAATTAGAATAATTCCAAGGGATGAGACCTGTGACAAAGAACGCTCAACTGATTCTGGATATCATTGCCCATTCGTCAGAACACCTAACCGCCGAGCAGATCCATATGGCGCTGCGGGAGAACGGGTACAGGATGGCGCTGGCGACGGTCTACAACAACCTGGCCCAGTTGTACAGCGAAGGCAATGTGCGCAAGGTTTGCGTGGGAGGATATCCGGATCGATACGACAAAACGACCCGGCACGATCATCTGGTTTGCCGCGTCTGCGGCAAGCTGTCTGACGTCCATTTTAAGGACCTGACTGAGCTGCTTCAATCCCAGACCGACGAAGAACTGCTGTCCTACGACTTGCAGGTGAGCTATATCTGTCCCGCATGCCGCAGGACGGCGCAAAGCGCTGACACGACCGACCTGTGAAAGGAGGCGTATCCCCCGTGAGATACGTATGCTCGATATGTGGCTACGTCTATGACGAAGCTCAGAACCCACCCTGGAACACGCTTTCTGACGACTGGAAGTGTCCCCTCTGCGGCGCGGCCAAGGGGGCTTTTCGGCCCGAAGGCACACAGCAGACCGCACCGATCGCTGCTGTGTCCGCACTCCCCACTGACCTGCGACCGCTGACGGCCATGGAGCTGAGCGCGGTGTGCTCCAACCTGGCCCGGGGTTGCGAGAAGCAGTACAAGGCCGACCAGGCTGCGGCGTTCACTCGGCTGGCGGACTGGCTCAGAGGACGAGCGCGGTGTGCTCCAACCTGGCCCGGGGTTGCGAGAAGCAGTACAAGGCCGACCAGGCTGCGGCGTTCACTCGGCTGGCGGACTGGCTCAGAGGACGGGCGGAGCCCATCGCCGACCCGACCTTCGATGCACTGCTTGTGAAGGTTGAGCAGGATCTTTCCGAGGGCTACCCCGTCGCCAACGCCGTCTCCGGTCAGATCGGGGATCGCGGCGCTCTGCGCAGCCTGGTGTGGAGCGAGAAGGTGACGCGCATGCTCCAGTCGCTGCTCACCCGGTACGCGCGGGAGGGCGAGGCCATGCTGAAGGATACCGGCGTCTGGGTGTGCACCATCTGCGGTTTCGTCTATGTGGGCGATGTACCTCCAGAGCTCTGCCCGATCTGCAAGGTACCCAATCGCAAGCTTGAAAGGATAGGGGGCTGATGTCATGGGCGATAGATATGCCGTGAGAAACATTCGCTTCTGTGAGAAGGATTGCCTGTGCCTGTACGTCTGTCCCACGGGCGCGTCGGACACCGAAAACAGCGTGATCGACGTGGAGAAATGTATCGGCTGCGGCGCGTGCGCGGAGGCCTGCCCCGCCAAGGCCATCAGCCTGGTGCCCCGGAAGTACCCACCCCAGCAGGTGAAGGACGCTTCCGTCGTCGCGGCGTTGCGGCAGCTGGTATCCTCCAAGATCGATCAGGAGCAACAGGCCGCCGTACTCCCCGGAGTGCTGGCGAAAGCAATAGAGAAGTCCAACCGCATCATGGCGGAAGACCTGCTGCGGGAGGCGGGCTATATGCTGCCCCAGAGCGGCAACGCCCACGCGCTGTTGACGGAGTTGCTTGAGCAATATGCCGGAACTTCCGGCTTCCCGGCAGAGGACGCGCACTTTCTGCTGGACACCATTTCTTTCAATGAACCGACGACGCCGAAGGAGGAAAAAACCATGGAAATCTGGAAATGCACCGTATGCGGCTACATCCACGA
>CACYZW010000238.1 GCA_902778995.1 uncultured Eubacteriales bacterium | reverse complement strand
CCTTCCAGAAAGAGGCGGTATCCTTCGGCAAGGTTGATGCTTCCTTCATCATCCGCAAGTCCCTCGGCGCTCTCCGCTCTGTTGTCTGATCCCCCAGAAAAACTTGACACGGTCGAGCGGGGCTGCAATATCTTTTGCTTCACCAATCACGCAGAGATTGTGGAAAATATTCGTGCTGTGAAGCACGAGTTCGACCAGAAACGTCGGCAGGACGATTGGGGTGAGGTCGTCCTGCATGTGGTGCGGGACTATGCACAGACGGCCAGCGCGCTGATGGAGCGCCACCCACTGTATGAAGTGTTGGTGGGAAAGGAGCCGGACGCGCCGCTGAAGACGCTGATCATCGGAGACAACGATTTTTCCAGGGAAATGTTCAAAACTGTCTTCTGGTGCGGTCAGCTGCTGAATCATCCGCTTGAGCTGGCCGTGGCCTATGCCGCGGAGCAGCCTTGCGGGGAGAAGACGGCATTTGAACAGTGGCTGGATATGGAGTGCCCGGAACTGGTGGCGAGCTGTATCGCGGGCAACGAGTGCCTGCGTTCGACAATGGAGGGTGGCTTCAACGCGCCGTATGCGACGCTGTGCTTTGTCGAGGTGCCGCCCCGCCTCCTTCAAGGCGATCTCCTTATGGAAGAGCTCCCCGCGTTCCGGGGCGGCACTCCCGGGAAAATCGATCTGTCGCAATACGATTATATTATCGTCATGACGGGAGATGACAAGCGCAACATCGCCATGATGGAGGGCCTGTGGCGACAGCTGAGCTATCGGAAGATCGAGGGAAATGCCATTGGGAGAAAGATGATTGCCATCGCCATAGAGGATTCGCAGCTCTCCCACGTGACCCGCCTGCGCTATCAGGCATTGAAAACGGAATTGGATGTTGCCAATATCGTCACCTTCGGCGGCGTCGATTCACGCTTCAAGTGGGAAAATATCATAAAAAAGGGTGTATATACCCACAACAGGGAAGCTCTCCATGCGGTTTCGACGCCATGCACAGCCTGCCGGGCTTCAATGCCTCGAAGGGTGACATCTACAACGAATGGCCTTCCGAAGCCAGGCAGGTCCATCTCCGATATAAGGCCTTCAGCGCCTTGGGACAGGCCATGGCCGTATCGGGTGATTCGGGCGACGATTTGAGAAACAAGCTGGATTATTGCGAATGCGTCAGGCGCGACAGCGTGCTGTATGAACGGCTCAGCTGGCTGGAGCATCGGCGCTGGAATGCGTTTTTGCGCGCACAGGGCTTCCGCAGGCCGCCCCATCTGGAGGAGAGGCTGACAGACCTGGTGCAGGGTCTCTGCGAGGATGCCGATGGCGACGCACTCAAACCCTATGCCTATAAGAATGTGCCGGCGCGCCTTCACCCGGACCTGGTCGAGAGCGTGAGCGGCGTGCGGGCCGAGCCGAGGGACCTGCTGGACCTTGCATCCGATATGCGCAGGCTTGTGGATGTCAAGACGGGCAAGAAGCCGGAAGTATGGACCGATTCTGGATCGCGCCGAGGTCTGCGCGTGCCTGCTGGATACCGATCCTTCGATCGGGGCATCAGCGCTGGCGTCGGCCTGGAGCGAAGTGCTGAAGCGCTATCCTCAGATCGAAGATTGTGCCGACGCCCGTTATCCTGGCCATTACTTTGCTGAAGCCATTCTGGCGCTCAGAGAGCGGGCAGCTGTGCATGCCACAGGGAGAGGAGAGAGTGAAAATGCAGAATCGTGACACAGTGCAGGGAAGCCTCGGGAGCTATACGTAAGTGACAGGTCAATACAGCGATATATGGCATGAGCAAATAGCAATGGAGGCGAGAGAACAATGGGCAATGTATCCGAACGCTATGATACTCGGATGATGTCGGCCTATGTTCGTGGCACGCTGGATCAAGGCGGTCCGCTGTTCAACGCGCCGCTGGACCAGCTGACAGAAGGTGAATGCGAGGCGCTCCGGGAAGCTGGCATAACTGCGGGATTAAAGCTGCACCATTTCAAACGCCACGAAGCCTTGCCCCGGGTGAAGGCGGTGATGGGCTTCCTGCGGGGAGTCCAGCCGAAGAGCTTGCTGGACGTGGGCAGCGGCCGAGGTGTGTTCCTGTTTCCGTTTATGCGGGAATTCCCCTGGGTGCCCGTAACGAGCCTGGATATCCTGGATAAGCGGGTGACGCTGCTGAACGCGATACATGACGGCGGTGTGGTGAATCTTACAGCGCTGAAGGCCAGCATCTGTGACTGGGACTCACCTGGCGGGACCTTCGACGTCGTGACGCTGCTGGAGGTACTGGAGCACATTCCTGATGTGCAGGCTGCGGTGAAGAACGCCGTGCGGCTGGCCCGGCGGTATGTGGTGGTCACCGTTCCCAGCAAGCCCGACGACAATCCGGAGCACATTCACCTGCTGACGAAGCCGTTGCTCACAGAATTGTTCGGGGCGGCGGGCTGCAACCGGTTGCAATTCGATGGTGTGCCCGGCCATCTTTTCATGGTGGCCTCACTGGATAGAAGAGGACAGGAGGCGTGATTATGGGAATCTTCGACAAGCTGTTTGGAAGAGACAAAGGTGTACAGAAAGAAGAAAACAACAGTGCCAAAGACATCGTGGCGTCTATGCTGGACCAGGCCTTGACCTACATCGACGCGGGAAGACCGGAGCAGGCGGTGGATCTATATCATAGGATTCTGGTAACAGAGCCGAAGCAGCCGACGGCGTTGTACAATCTGGGCAGCCTGCATGCCCAGGGCAAGGGCGTCGCTCAGAATTTTTTGGAAGCGGGATATCTGTTTCGTCAGGCGGAGCTGACTGGAGACACACAGGCAGGCAAGCTGTGCAAAAAGTGCCTGATGGATTACATGCACCAAAGGATGGAGTTGGGCTCCGCTGCTGAACTGTATGCGGACGTGCTTCGCTTTATGGGACGGGTTTACCCGGAGGCAGACGCTGAATTGGAGGCAAACCGTCAGCTCTTCGCCCTGGCGGGGCTGCACTTCAACCGCGGGGAGTACGCGCCGGCGGCAAAGCTGTTTCGACCTGCTGCGGAATTCGGAAACGACGGCCTGTCCCAGAACTACCTGGCCGTGCTGTACAACATTGGCGGGGGAGTGGGCAAGAATGACCTGGCGGC
>CACYZW010000237.1 GCA_902778995.1 uncultured Eubacteriales bacterium | reverse complement strand
GTCGAGCCTGGCCAGCATGGGCGTCATCGACCAGGACAAGGAGTATGCCGTGGCCGAGGAGTACCGCGACAAGCTGAAGACCAAGACGCCCACGGTGGAACAGCTGGTGGGCAACCTCTCCGGCGGCAACCAGCAGAAGGTGCTGCTGGCCAAGTGGATGTTCGCCGAGCCGGATATCATGCTGCTGGACGAGCCCACCCGCGGCATCGACGTGGGTGCGAAGTATGAAATCTACTGCATCATCAACGACCTGGCGAAGGCCGGCAAATGCGTGGTCATGATCTCCTCGGAGCTGCCGGAGGTGCTGGGCATGAGCGATCGCATCTACATTATGAATGAAGGCAAGATGGTCGGCGAAATGAAGGCAAAGGCTGCCACCCAGGAAAACATCATGGCGCTGATCCTCCAGTCGGGAAGGGGTGCATGACGATGAGTGAACGCAAAATGAGCCTTGGCGCTTTTTTCCAGAAATATACCATGGTGATCGCGCTGGTGGTTGTGGTCGTGTTCTTCGCCATCGCCACCGGCGGCGGCTCGCTGAAGCCGGGCAGCATCAACAACCTGATTTCCCAGAACGGCTATGTTTTCGTGCTGGCGGCCGGCATGCTGTGCTGCATACTGACCGGCGGCAACATCGACCTGTCCGTCGGCTCGGTGGTCTGCTTTACAGCCTCCATCGGCTGCGTGATGATGGACAAGGGCGCAAACATGTGGCTGGCGGTGGTGGCCATGCTGGCCATCGGCCTGGCCATCGGCATATTCCAGGGCTTCTGGATCGCCAAGATCCACGTGCCGGCCTTCATCGCCACGCTGTCGGGCATGTACGCCTTCCGCGGCCTGTCCAACGTGGTGCTGCAGGGCTACCGCGTCGACATCAACAATGAGGACTTCCTGTTCCTCTTCGGCGGCGGCAGGGATTGCTACATCCCCGATTTCATCCGCCAGTGGACGGGATCGGAGGGCAAGCCCAACCTGACCTGCCTGATCATCGGCATCGCCGCGATCGTGATTTACGTCCTGATGACCGTCCGGCAGATCCACATCCAGAAGAAGCTGAATCTGCACCAGTCCATCCTTGGCCAGGTGGTCACCACGGCCGCGATTTCCGCGGTGATACTGTTTGTGACCTGGCAGATGGCCAGCTTCAGGGGCCTGCCCACCGTGCTGATCTGGATCGCTCTGGTGCTGGGAATCTACCAGTACATCACCACCAAGACCGCCATGGGCCGCCATCTGTACGCGGTGGGCGGCAACGAGAAGGCCACGGCGCTGTCCGGCGTCAAGACCCGCAACGTGTATTGGTTCGCCTATGCCAGCATCGGCCTGATGGCCGGACTGGCCGGCATCCTGACGGCGGCCCGCGCCAAGGGCATCGACCCGACCTACGGCGAGGGCTACGAGATGGACGCCATCGCTTCCTGCTTCATCGGCGGCGCTTCCGCTTACGGCGGCATAGGAAAGGTGTCCGGCATGATCATTGGCGCCGTGCTGATGGGCGTCATCAACCAGGGCATGAACATGGTGAAGGGCCTGGTGCTGCTGGCGGCCGTCATCTTCGATGTCGTGTCCAAGCGGCAGAAGCGATAGGAAAGGAGGATGGCAATTCATGGAGAATAAAGTGGTAAATCGTTCCAATATCAGGCGGTCGAATCCGATTGCCATGTTGAAAAAGAATGCCATGCTCATCATCCTGGTGCTGGTGTACATCTTTTTCACGATAATGACCAAGGGGCGCATGTTCAAACCGACCAGCTTCGCTTCGCTGATCAACCAGAACGCCTACGTTTACATCCTCGGCTGCGGCATGCTGATGTGCATGCTGACCGGCGGCAACATCGACCTGTCATGCGGCGCCTTCGTTTGCCTGCTGGGCGCGCTGGGCGGCATGATGATGGTGGTCTGGAAGTGGGGCACGGCCCTGTCCTTGGCGGCCATGCTGGCCGTTGGCATCATCTACGGCTGCGGCCTCGGCGCGCTGATCGCATATGTGATGGTTCCGCCGTGGATCGCGACCCTCTGGCCTTCCGCGGCCTGGGCACGTCCATACTGGGCGTCTCCTCCACGAACTCCATTTCGTTCAAGGACAGCCCGGATTTCCTGAGGATCTTCTCCGGAACGATGTTCAAGACGCCTGAGGGCCAGATGAATATGCCCTGCCTGATCGTGGGCATCGTCGCCGCGGCACTGGTGGTGCTGTTGGTGTTCAGGAATCGCGCGACGCGGCTGAGGAAGGGCTATGAGGTGGATGCGCTTGAGATGGACGCCGCCAAGAGCATCCTGGGCGCGCTCGTCATCCTGCTGGTGATGTACAAGCTGGCGATGGCCGGCGGCATTCCCACCGTGCTGATCTGGGTGGCGGCGGTCGTGCTGATTTACGCATTCATCACCAGCAAGACCACCATCGGCCGTCACTTCTACGTGGTGGGCGGCAACATTGAGGCGGCGCGCCTGTCCGGCGTGAACACCAAGCGCATCATGTTCCTGGCCTACCTGAACATGGCGATACTGACCTCGATCTCCGCCATGACGGTTATCTCCCGCTTTACCGCGGCCAACGCCGACGCGGGCAAGAACTTCGAGATGGACGCCATCTCCGCCTGCGTGGTGGGCGGCGTCTCCGCCAGCGGCGGCGCAGGCACCGTGCTGGGCATGGTCATCGGCGCGACGCTGATTGGCGTCATCAACCTGGGCATGTTCCAGATCAACCTGGATGCCAACTACCAGAGGGTCGTCAAGGGCTTCGTGCTGCTGGCCGCCGTGGTGTTCGACATCCTCTCAAAGAAGCGCGACAGGTGATCCCCATAGGAAAAACAGGAGCCGCTCGAAAGGGCGGCTCCCGTTTTGTTATTTTTTCACTATACACCCCATTTAACCGTTCCCTCGATTGACTTTTGACGGTGAAACGGGTATAATCATTCGGTAAGCCGCTCGAAACCGGCTTAAAATGTATGTTCGGAAGGTGGAGCGCGCCTCTGAATTGCGGAACGTCGTTCAGAGCTCCCACTCCTTGAACCTCCGGCTGCTGCCAAGTTTCGGCGAGATTTTTGTATAGGAGGTGCAACGCGTGTACGCAGTCATTAAGACCGGTGGCAAGCAGTACCGTGTT
>CACYZW010000236.1 GCA_902778995.1 uncultured Eubacteriales bacterium | reverse complement strand
GGATACGTGTAGGCGGTTTGAATGGGAAAGACATCCGCGCCGGTTTCTTCGGCGATCCATCCGGCGATCATTTGGGCGTTGCCCGTGAGTTCGCCGCTTACGTCAACCTGGAGGCTGGCAGTGCTGACCACATCGACGTCCGGGTCAAAAACCGTGTTGCCAACGCGGGAAAACCACGCCACCAGCGTACTGTGATCCGTGCCCGATATCAAGCCCTTCGGCTCCGCCTGCTGAGGTGTATAATCCGTATAGCGCGTATAGTTTTCGATTTCGCCCGCTTCCGCTAATGATGCCGTTGCGCTCGCCTGCGCCATCATCAGCACGAGCAGTACCGCTATCAATCTTCTCATATTCAGCCTCATTCTTTATTCATGCCGACGGTGATGGTCACGTCTCCATGGGACAGGAGCTCTGCCATCTCTCCGGCGGTCTTGTCCGTCACTCTGCCCAGGCGCGTGTAGGCCCAGGAATTGGAGCCGTAGAAGACCACCATCTGATCCCCGGCGTACAGTACGATGTCGCCCGCCTGAGTGGTCGTCTGTTCGTCGTTTCGAGGCATATCCGTCCCGATAGAACCCACCTGCTCAAAACCGCCGTACATGGACATTTCGATCGTCAGCGGCTGTTCGGCGACCAGCTCCCTGAGCGCCCGAACCGCGTCGTTGTCCTCCCAGGTCACCGCAACGGCGGTTTCGCCGATCCACATCTTCATCGCTTCTGCCTCTTGGCCTTCACCGTGGCCTTCACCGGTCTCTGCCATCCCGATGCCCATGCAGAGCAGCGCAAGCGTGAGCAGAATGGAAATCAAAGTCTTCATGGTCATATGGACATCCTCCTTGCTAAAAAACTTACAGGAACGCGCCGTTGCAAACCTGAATGACCTGTCCCTTGACATGCCTGCCCATGTCGGAGGCAAGGAACAGGCAGGCATTCGCCTGGTCGATGGGGTCGCACTCCGGGCCGGGGAAGTAGACGAAGTGCTTGCTGTACTCCAGCATCTTCGCGCCGCCGGGCTGCTCCCCGGCCTTGTTGGCCAGATGGGCCGGCGTCACCGTAGCGCCGGGCGCGACCGCATTGATGCGGATGTTGGTGTCGATCAACCGCATGGCCACATTCTTCGTCAGCGTGTTGATCGCACCCTTGGAGGAAGTATAGGCTGCGCCGCAGAAGGGCCTGTCACCATTGACAGAGGAGATGTTGATGATGCAGCCCTCGTTCTTCGGCAGGAAGGTTTTGAGCGCCTCCCTGATGAACCGGAACGGACCGAACACGTTGGTCTGATAGACGTGCTCCAGCCACTCGTCGTCCGTCTCATCGATCATCTTCTGCTCGCCGATGGCGGCGTTGTTAATCACGATGTCCAGATCGCCATAGACATCCAGCGCCGTCCGGATGACCCTCTGAACATCCTCCAGCTTCTTGTTGTCTGCCACCACGCCGGTCACATCGTAGCCCTTTGCGCGGATTCCGGCCACCGCAGCATCCAGCTTCTCCTGTCCGCGGGCGGTCATCACAACCTTTGCGCCTTCCCTGGCAAACAGTTCGGCCATGGTCTGCCCCATACCATAGCTCGCCCCGGAAACGATGGCAACCTTGCCATCCAGCATCTTCGCGTCCATGTGTCATTCCTCCGTTTTTTGCTTTCTGTGGATATTATATCGCACCATTTATCCATAATCAAATACTTGTTTTCTATGCTTTCCTATGCTATAATTGCATAGGAAAAACAATGAGGAGTGGCGGTTATGGACATTCGCACGATGCAATACTTTCTCGCGGTGATACGTGAGGGCACGATATCGGCTGCCGCTGAATCCCTGCACGTTGCCCAGCCTTCCCTGTCTCGGCAGATGAAGGATCTGGAGGAAGAACTCGGCGTGACGCTGTTTGAGCGCGGCAACCGGCGAATCACCCTGACGGAGGAAGGTCAGGTTCTGCGTCGCCGTGCGGAAGAGCTTGTGCGTCTGATGCAGCTGACGCAGGAAGAGATCGCCCAGGTCAAGCACCGACTGACTGGCTCCATCCGAATCGGCGCGGGCGAATCACAGGCATTCCGATATTTTGCCGAAACAGCGGCGAAGGTGCTGAAGGAGCACCCAGATGTTCAACTGTTCATCACCAGCGGTGATACCCAGGACCTAATGGATGAACTGGACAACGGCCTGATCGACTTCGCCCTGATCTTTACCGAGTTTGATCGAGAAAAGTACAGGTCAATCCAGCTGCCCGCCGCGGATTGCTTTGGCGTATTGATGCGCCGGGACGCCCCGCTGGCCTCAAAGGCCGAGATCCGGATGGAAGACCTCGCCGAAGTCTCCCTCATGATCTCCCGCGCCTCCCAGTCCTACTGGAAGAGCGTCGCAGAGACCAGAAACCTTAATATCATCGGTACCTACAACCTCCTTTTCAACGCCTCACTGCTT
>CACYZW010000235.1 GCA_902778995.1 uncultured Eubacteriales bacterium | reverse complement strand
GATGCGGGACAAGGACATCGACCTGCGTATCTCCACGCTGCCCACGGTGTACGGCGAAAAGATCGTGGCCCGCCTGCTGGACAAGTCCGGCATGCGCCTGAGCCGCGAAAACATCGGCCTCAGCCCCGAGGACATGGCGAAGTACGAGCGCCTCATCAAGATCAAAAACGGCGTGATACTGGTCGTGGGCCCCACCGGATCCGGTAAATCCACCACCATGTACACCATGATCGGCGACATGAACCGCGGACCCCGTGGAATACAACATCGACGGCGTCAACCAGGTGCAGATCAACGAAAAGGTGGGCATGACCTTCGCCAGCGGCCTGCGCTCCATACTGCGCCAAGACCCGGACATCATCGCCGTCGGCGAGATCCGCGACGGCGAGACGGCGGAAATCGCCATGCGCTCGGCCATCACCGGCCACGTGGTGCTCTCCACCATCCACACCAGCGACGCCCTGGGCACCGTGGAGCGCCTGATCGACATGGGCGTGGAACCCTATCTGGTGGCCAGCGCGCTCAAGGGCGTGTTCAGCCAGCGCCTGGTGCGCCGCATCTGCCCCAACTGCCGCCAGCCCTATAACCCCACCGAGGAGCAGCAGAGCGAACTGGGCCTGCCCTACGACCCCGAGCGTGTGTTCTACCGCGGCAAGGGCTGCCCCGAGTGCTTCGACACCGGCTATCGCGGCCGGACCGCCGTATTTGAAATCTTCCCCCTCACCATACAGGTGCGCCGCCTGATCGCCAAGGGCGCGGGCCGCGAGGCATTGGAGTCCATGCTCAGCGACCCCGCCATCGGCTTCGTCTCCCTGCGCGACAACGCCATCCGACTGGTGGAGGAGGGAAAGACCACCGGCGAAGAGGTACTGCGCGTGATCTATGAGGACATCTGATAAGCCAGGAGGAAAAATGCCATGAAAATGACCATCGAGCAGCTCGTTTTGAAATGCCGCGAGGATCGCGCGTCGGACATTCACCTGATACTGGGCCTCCCGCCCAAGTACCGCAAGGACGGCCAGCTGGAGAACATGGACGACACGCCGCTGACCCTTGCCGACTGCGTGGCCTACGCCCGCGAGCTGGCGGGCACGCCGGAGGCCTACGACGAATACCTGAGTACCGGCGAGCTGGACGCCGCCAACACCTATGCCGGCAACCGGCTGCGCATCCACATCTTCCGCCAGCAGGGCGCGCCCTCGGCGGCGCTGCGCCTGCTCTCCGACCGCATTCCCAAGCTGGACTCCCTGGGCCTGCCGCCCGCAGCGCTGAAGCTGCCGGATATGCACAAGGGCATCGTGCTGGTCACCGGCGAGACGGGCAGCGGCAAATCCACCACCCTGGCGGCGCTGCTGGATTTCATCAACCACACCCGAAAGGCCCACATCGTCACGCTGGAGGACCCGGTGGAATACATCTACACCCCCGACAAGTGCGCCATCAACCAGCGCGAGGTGGGCAAGGACACCATGAGCTTTGCCGCCGGCCTGCGCGCCTCCCTGCGCGAGGACCCCAACGTGATACTGATCGGCGAGATGCGCGACCGCGAAACCATTGAAACCGCCATCACCGCCGCCGAGACAGGCCACCTCGTCTTCGGCACGCTGCACACCGGCAGCGCCTCCGACGCCGTGGACCGCATCGTGCAGGTGTTCCCCGAGGGCATGCAGACCCAGATCCGCCTGCAGCTGTCCATGTGCCTGCAGGCCGTGCTGACACAGCAGCTGATTCCCAAGAAGAACGGCGGCCGGGCGCTGGCCTGCGAATTCATGGTGGTCACGGACGCCATCCGCAACCTGATCCGCAACGGCAATACCCCCCAGATCGCCAACACCATCGCCACCAGCGCCGCCATCGGCGGCCAGACCATGGACCAGGCCCTGGTGCGGCTGGTGCGCGGCGGCCAGATCGCCAAGGACATGGCGATGCGCTACGCCCACGAGACGGAATACGTTCGGAAAAACGCGTGATCGATTAGAGTCTGTTTCTAAATTCGGAAAGATGCACTTTCGGCGTCAACGGTGCCGCGCCTCAAATCTACGATTTGAGCCGTGGCAGTCCGCGCAGCGGA
>CACYZW010000234.1 GCA_902778995.1 uncultured Eubacteriales bacterium | reverse complement strand
AAGTCCTGCCAGCCCGCGCAGCCCTCCGTCTCCGGGAAGTAATGCTGGAAGAAATGGGTCTTCGTCAGCAGGAACCAGTCCAGGGCGACGATGTCAAAGGCCTTGATGACAGCGCCAATGGTGAAGAATCGCAGGAAAAACTGTCCGAAGGTGAAATTCCGCTTCAAGCCGTCGATCCCGCTGATGATAAACAGCGCAAGGTAACCGGCAACAAGCAGCGCAAGGATGATCCAGCCCAGCACCCGCTTCGGCGACATGGGCAGGCTCTCGAGTCTCGGCATCAGCTTTTCCTGCACGTCCTCCGGGAAGCTCTTTGCCAACAGCGCCGTGGGGCTCGTGACCGTCACGCCCCAGATGCCCAGGAACAACAGAACACACCCGGCAAAGGATAACCAAAGCGTCATTGATTCACCGGCTTTCCGTGCATCTCCTTCAGCAGTATCATTCCGAGCATGAGCACCAGCGCGTGGCCGAAGGATTCCGTGCCGTGGTCCAACTGGTTCAGTGGCCACGGCAGCAGCGCCAGCAGGTTCCCCGCCACACCCGGCAGCAGGATCGGATTGCAAAACGTCGCCAGGATGCGCGCCCCAGTGCTCTTCAATGGAATGATTCGCTTCCAGACCAGCGCGATCATGGTGATTGTCAGCCCCACGTCGCAGAGGATATAGGCCGCCGCCATGCCCGGCGCGTTGGCATAGAACACCCGGTTGGCGATGTCCGCCGCCGACTGCATGTCGCCATAGGCGTCGAATACGTACTTGAAGATCAGCGCGTCCGTCATGAACATGGCGTGCACCCACGTCCAGGCGACGGTCCCGGTGATGTACGCTACCTTGAACAGGCGGACCCAGATCCTGTCCCTCTGTCCGGTCACGCGCGCGTCCAACAGTCCATGCATCTGATGAAAGCCCATGTAGTACAGAAGCGATCCCACAAAGCCGCACAGTATGCTCGCCCACATGCGCCATTCCGCCATGTCCAGGTAGGCCACCCGGGTGAACAGGCCGATGGTCTCCGTCGACTGTCCGGGGCCGATAGCGGCGAACAAGAAGTCACCGATCACGTACAACAGGCAGCCGGTGATGCCGAGCAACATCAAATTCCTTGTTTTTACAGCGTTCAACATCTGTCACGCCTTCCTTTTATTCATCACGGCCACTGCGCAGGGAATGCGCCCCTCGGCCAGCTGTACGGACACGTCCCAATAGCCCGCATCCTGGAAAAACTGCCGATAGCTTTCCACCGTGAACTGCCGCTTGAAGTCCGCCCCGGCCTTGCCCACCGCGTTGGCAAAGCCGCTTGTCTTTCCCGCTTGATCCCGGTTCATGTAGGTTGGGATGATCAGCCGACCGCCCTGCCTACAAACGCGGTCCAGCTCATTGAGCGCCTTCATCGGTTCGTCCAGCAGGTGGATCACGTTCCCGGCCACCACCGCGTCGAAGCTGTTCTCGGGATAGCCAAGGGATGTGATGTCCGCCGGCTCAAAGGTGATGTTGTCGAACGCGGCGCAGTTTTTCTTTGCCCGCGCCAGCATCTTCGGCGCGAAATCCGTGGCGGTCAGATGACCACATTTTTGCGCGATGACCTCTGTGAGCAGCCCTGTGCCGCAGGCGCACTCCAACACGTTGTCACTCTGTTGAATGAGGTTTGTCACGATCTTCCTCAGCACCAGATGGGTCCTTCGGTTGACGACATTGACGAAGAGGTCGTATACCCCTGCTACGCTGTCCCAGAACATGATGCTCCCCCCGTACAGCTTACTTGATCCCCGTCAGCAGCGCCGAACCGCTCAGCGCCATCCATGTGGCCTCGAATTTCGTCATGAACTTCCCGTCGGTGGTGTCGATCAGCTCCACCTTCCGGTAGCCCATGTCCTTAAGCTGCCTGACAAACGCCTGCATGTCGCCGTACTTTGATTTGGAAAAGATGTCATGCAGGGCGAAGGTGCCGCCCTTTTTCAGCGTCCGCAGGGTCTCCAGCAGGTACCGCTGTCGATCACCAGGGATGTTGTGGTACACGTAGTTACTGACC
>CACYZW010000233.1 GCA_902778995.1 uncultured Eubacteriales bacterium | reverse complement strand
GAACACCAGCACCAGGATCAGGCCCACGATGCCGGCGATGATGGCGCCGTCGATGGCCTCGATGCCCAGGGTGGCGGAAATGGCGCGGGTCTCGACCTCGGCGATGTCCATCGGCAGCGCGCCGGACTGGATCAGCATCGCCAGGTTGCGGGCCCAGTTGTAGGATTCCTCGGAGGATTCCGAACTGGAGCTGGTGATGATGCCGTTGCCGCCCGCGATCACGGCCTGTACCGTGGGGGCGGAAATCAGCTCGTCGTCCAGATAGATGGAGATGGCCTGGCCCATGAATTCGCGGGTGGCGTTTTCAAAGGCCTTCGCGCCTGCGGCGTCCAGCTCAAAGCCCACGCCGTACAGCGTCTTTTCCTCGTTGGCATACTGCACGCCGGCCTGCTTGATGTCCTTGCCCTCGACAACCACGTTGCCGTTGGGGTCGCGGAACTCCAGGTGCGCCGGAGTGCCGATGATGCGGGCGACTTCCTCGGGGTCGTCCACGTCCGGAATCTCGACCAGTATGCGGTCCGTGCCCTGTATGGCGACGTTCGCTTCGGTAAAGCCGGCGTTGGTCAGGCGCGTGCGCAGCGCGGAAACCGTGCCCTCCAGCAGGCTCTCGTAGTTTTCCATGCTGGTATCCGTGGCGATATATTCCGTAGAAACGCCGCCGCGCAGATCCAGGCCCAGGCTGATGGCCTCACCCACGGGCTTGAGGTAGCTCGATTTGCCCGGGATGCGCAATCCGTTCAGCGCCAGGAACGCCGCGACGGCAATCAGCACCGCGACGATCACCAGTTTGATCAAACTCTTCTTCATTCGGTCCGTCCTCCCTGCTATTGGCTGTGGACACAGCCATTTCAGCATATATCATACAAACATTTATTATACTCAAAAAACATGGACACGTCAATATCCCCACCCCCCGCAACAGGGGTAGTGTTCTGTACAGTTTAGGTTAAATGGTGGTGATAAAGGCGTTTGAGCGGCAGGGTTCGTCCATTCCGAATATATATAGAAAGGGCGCTGTCGCAGATGCGACAGCGCCGAGGTTTCCCAAGGGGTTAAGCGCCTGAAAATCAGCGGCCGAACTGGCAGTCGTTGTTGCCGGAATCGGTGGTCCACATCTCCAGCATGTTGATGGGATCGTTGAAGTCGGCGAGCCAGCCCTCGCGAGCGAAGTCGAAATTGCCGTTCTTACGGTCATCGAGGAACACATTCCAGTCCATGCTGCGAATGGTCATGTTGATGCCCACCGCAGCGAAGTCCTGCTGCATGCACTCAGCAGCGGCGATGTGGCCAGAGTTCTCGTTGGTCAGGTACTCGATGTTAATGGGCGTGCTGGCGGACAGCATGTTGTTGGCATCAAACTCAAAGCCCGCCTGCTTCAGCAGCTCGATGGCACCCTCCACATCGGGTTCAAGATCGTAGTAGCCCACCAGTTCCTCGCCGTCTGCGGTCGTGGCGGTCACAGGATAGGTATAGGCATCGTCATTCTGCTTGAACACGCCGCCGTGGCCGTCGGCCATGCCCTCGGGAATGAAAGCGGTGGCGACCTTCTGACCGTTCTGGGCAACGGTTTCGATGATGTACTCGCGGTCGATCAGCTTGGAGAAAGCTTCGCGCATCGCAGCGGCCTGCTCCACGGTCTTGCCGTCGAAGAGGTGGGACTTCACGTTGAACGCGGCGTAATAGGTGCCCAGGTTGTCGATGATCTTGTACTCGGGGTTGCCCTTCAGGTTGGCCACCTCGTCGGTGGGAACGCTGTCGATAAAGTCCACATTGCCAGCCTGATAGGCGGCATAGATGGCGGTGTCGTCAGCGGACAGCATGAACTGCAGCTTCTCCAGCTTCACGTTCTCGGCATCGTAGTAGTTGGGGTTCTTGGTGTAGACCATGGACTCGTTGTGGGTCCACTCGGTCAGCTGGTAGGGGCCGGAGACCACGAAGCCAGCCTCAAGCGCCCAGGCGCCGGGGTTCTCTTCCCAGCCCTCGGCGGCCTCGACGCAATGCTGGGGCACGGCGTAGAAGGCGGGGAAGGCCATCAGGTCCAGCATGTAGGCGCAGGGCGCGGCCATCTCGACGGTCAGGGTCTT
>CACYZW010000232.1 GCA_902778995.1 uncultured Eubacteriales bacterium | reverse complement strand
AAATCGAAGATTTGGGATGCGGCACCGCGAAAAGCGCCTTGAAATGCAGTCAAATCCACTCGAAACTGCATCTCCTTCCATTTAGAAACACACTCTAAAGCCCAACTGTGGTCGAAAAATGAACCGTTTCAACGCTTCTGCAATTCGACCTCGCGGCTTCGCCCTTTCCCGCTGTCGTGCTTGCATTTTTGGGCGGATTATATTATAGTATATACGGGAGATTAATCTCCTCAAACCGATTCAATCGAGGTAGCCATGAGCAACAAAAACAGGGGCGGCAAGCGAAGCGGGCAGGGCTATGAGGAGCGCCGGCTTCTTAAAAAGGGCAAGCGCGGCATATTGAATGTAATCTTCGGGCGCTCGATGCTGGTGTTGCTGACGCTGGCATTGCAGATCGCGCTGCTGGTGGTCATATTCAGTTCGCTGCAATCGATGCAGTCGATGCTGCCCTATTATTATGCGCTGCTGCTGTTGCTCTATGGCGCAATGATACTGCACCTGGTCAACAAGAAATCGGAGCCCACCACGAAGATCACCTGGATATTGCTGGTGGTGCTGGCCCCGCCGGTGGGCCTGGCGCTGTACCTGTTTGTGGAAATGGACATCGGTCACCGGGTGCTGAACCGACGCCTGGGCGAGGTGATGGAGGAAACCGCCGCGCTGCTGCCGGAGGGCGCAGCGCTGCCGGAAGGGGCGGCGGACGCCGCGCCGGAGCTGGAGGGCCTGGTTCGGTATACCTGGGATCACGGGCGCTTTCCGATCTACGGCAATACCGCCGCCCGCTATCTGCCCAGCGGCGAGGATTCGCTGGACGCGATGCTGGAGGATCTGAGCACCGCGAAGGACTTCATCTTCATGGAATTCTTCATCATCGACGAGGGCTACATGTGGGGCCGGGTGTTGAAGGTGCTGGAGGACAAGGCGCGGGAGGGCGTGGAGGTGCGCGTGATGTACGACGGCACCTGCGCGCTGTTCCGGCTGCCCTACCGCTACCCGGAAATGCTGGAGAAGCTGGGCATACAGTGCAAGATGTTCTCACCCATACGGCCCATGATCTCCGCCCACTACAACAACCGCGACCACCGCAAGATCATGGTGGTCGACGGGCGCGTGGCCTATACCGGCGGCGTAAACCTGGCGGACGAATATGTGAACATCGGCAGCCGCTTCGGCCACTGGAAGGACGTTTCCCTGCGGCTGGAGGGCGAGGCGGTGCGCAGCTTCACGCTGATGTTTTTGCAGATGTGGAATGTGGACGGGAACGGCGATCGCTATGCCCGCTACCTGGACGCCCCGGCGGGCGGCCCGGTGGACGCGCCGGGCTGGGTGCTGCCCTACGGCGACAGCCCGGTGGACAACGAGCGGGTGGGCGAGCTGATCTATACCGATATACTCAGTCGGGCGCAGAAATACGTGCATATCATGACGCCCTACCTGATCCTCGACGCGGAGATGATCGCGACGCTGACCTTCGCCGCCAAGCGCGGCGTGGAGGTTTGCATACTGCTGCCCCACATCCCGGACAAGAAGTACGCCTTCGCCCTGGCCAAGACCCACTACGCCGAGCTCATGCAGGCGGGGGTCCGCATATTCGAGTATACCCCCGGCTTCGTCCACGCGAAGGTGTTCGTGTCGGACGATAGCAAGGCCGTGGTGGGCACCATCAACATGGACTATCGCAGCTTCTACCTGCACTTTGAGTGCGCGGCCTACCTGCGAAACGTGCCCGCCGTGGCCGATGTTGAGGCGGATTTTCAGGCCACACTGGCGCAAAGCCGTGAGATTATCCCGGAGGACCTGAGGAATATCCCCCTGACCACCCGGCTGGCGGGGTGGCTTCTGAAGGTGATCGCGCCGGTGATGTAACCGCGCATTCGCCGCTTATCGGCGCCCATGGGTGCAGGGGCGAGGCGCGCCCACGAAGTAACGCGCCGTCGTTACCATTCACCCTACGGGCGAATGGTAATTGGCGGGGGACCTGCTTCCCCCGCCATAAGGTGCCGCGCCTCAAATCTTCGATTTGAGCCGTCGGCAGTCCGGCCCACAGGCCGGACCGACAAACCCAAAGGGTTTGTCGCCTTGCCACCCCTTTGAC
>CACYZW010000231.1 GCA_902778995.1 uncultured Eubacteriales bacterium | reverse complement strand
CTGAACGGCGGGAATGTCGTACAGGTAGCGCATGATCTGACGACGGGCAGCCAGGCGCGCGGGGCTGTCGTTCTGCACGGTCAGCTCCTCAACCTGCTTCTTGTCGTTCATGTGCTTCTTGGTTACTTCGATTGTATTGTCGCACTGGCGCATGGCGATGGTCACGAGATGCTCAGCCAGCGACTGAACTTCCTTGCCGCGCGCCAGAGTGGTTTCGATTTTGCCGTACCAGATCAGGTTGGTCACCTGGTTGCGAAGCATCGCCATTCTCTGGTCGGTCGGCCGGCCCAGCTTGCGATTGGCCATTTCTGGTTCCTCCCTTGATGCTTATATACAGTTACCGTATGCCCGGTTATTCGTCGCTGGCCTTCAGAGCCAGGCCCAGAGCGATCAGCTTCTGTTCCACCTCTTCCAGCGACTTCTTGCCGAGATTGCGCACCTTCATCATGTCCTCCTGATTGCGCTGCACCAGCTCTGCAACCGTGTTGATGCCGGCGCGCTTCAGGCAGTTGAATGCACGGACGGAGAGATCCAGCTCTTCGATGGTCATCTCCAGAACCTTGCTCTTGTCGTCGATTTCAGGCTCGTTGTAATCGACGCGGACGACGTTCACCGTCAGGTCGATGAACAGGCGCATGTTGTTGGTCAGGATCTGCGCGGCGGAGGCCAGGGCCTCCTTGGGCAGCATGCTGCCGTTGGTCCACACCTCGATGGTCAGCTTGTCGTAGTCGGTGACCTGTCCCACGCGGGTGTCCTCGACAGAATAGCTCACCTTGCGGATGGGGGTAAATATGCTGTCAACCGGAATCACGCCGATAGGCATGCCGACAACCTTGTTCCGCTCCTGCGCGAGCTGCTTGTTGCGCTCTGCGGACACGTAGCCCCTGCCTTTTTCGAGGGTGATCTGGCATTGCAGATGTCCGCCCTCGGAAAGCGTCGCAATGTGCAGCTCCGGATTGACGATTTCAACCTCGTCGTCGGCCTTGATGTCGCCCGCGGTAATCTCGCAGGGACCGTGCGCGTCGATGGTGATGGTCTTGGGCTGCTCCGTGTAGAGCTTCGCAGAGAGAAGCTTGATATTCAGTATCAGTTCCGCGACGTCTTCCTTCATGCCGGGAACGGTGGAAAACTCGTGCTGTACGCCTTCGATGCGCACGCTGGTCGCGGCCACGCCGGGCAGTGAATTCAGCAATACGCGACGCAGTGAATTGCCCAGGGTCTGGCCGAAGCCGCGCTCCAGGGGGTTGACCACGAACTTGCCATATCGGTTGTTCTCGCCGACTTCCACACGTTCAATTTTGGGCTTTTCAATTTGATCGATCACTCAGCGTTTCCTCCTCTCCTCGTCGCCTTTGGGTCTAAGCGCAAAGGCGGTGCCTGCCCCGAACCCATGGGTCCCGTCTTCCGCGACGCCACAGGGCGCGGGCATTGCTAATTCTTTCCAAAGAAAACGTATCTTCCGGCTTGCGCGGCCTGGCCGCCGAGCCCAAACATACGCGGGGAGAGGCCGGCCTGCCCATATTGCGGGCGACCGGCTTATACCCTGCCAATTAGCGGGAGTAAAGCTCGACGATCAGGTTCTCAGCAACCTCATAGTCAATATCTTCGCGGTTGGGCATCGCCACAATCTTGCCCTCGAAAGCGTCGGCCTGCTTCTCGATCCACTGGGGCATGGCCTTCTTGCCATACTCCTCGACCAGGGCCTTGAACTTCTCGGAAGCCTGGCTCTTCTGGCGCACGGTGATCACGTCGCCGGCCTTGACCAGCGCGGAGGGGATGTTGCAGCGCTTGCCGTTGACATTGAAGTGGCCGTGGTTCACCAGCTGGCGCGCTTCGCGACGGGTCGCGGCGAAGCCCATGCGGAACACCACGTTGTCCAGGCGGCGCTCCAAGTACTGGAGCAGAACCTCGCCGGTGACGCCGCGCTTGCGCTCGGCCATCTCATAATAATGATGGAACTGCTTTTCCAGAACGCCATAGATGAACTTGACCTTCTGCTTTTCCATCAGCTGCTTGCCGTATTCAGACTGCTTGCGACGCATCTGGGGCTTCGGGTTGCGTTTGGTCTCCTTGGAGTACCCAAGCACTGCGGGAGACAGACCCAGCGCCTTGCATCTTTTCAGAACGGGCTGTGTA
>CACYZW010000230.1 GCA_902778995.1 uncultured Eubacteriales bacterium | reverse complement strand
GGCAAATGGAATACCATCACATGATACGATGGAGCGAATCTTTGCGATGCTCAATCCGAAGGAATTCCAGGAGAGATTTATCGCGTGGGTACAGCATGCGTGCGGGAAACAGAGCCGTGAAATCATCAGCGTGGACGGAAAAACCATGCGAGGCAGCGGCAGCGAAGAACAGAAGCCGATACACATGGTAAGCGCATGGGCGAACAAAGCCAAAGCGGTATTCGGGCAGATGGCGGTAGATGGAAAGACGAATGAAATCACGGCTGTGCCGGAGTTGCTCGAACTGTTGGATATCGAAGGGACGATAGTAACTGCCGATGCGATGAGCTGTCAGAAGGAAATCGTGCGCAAGATCAGGGAAAAAGGCGCGGACTATGTAATAGGTTTAAAGGACAACCAGCCAAAATTGCGGCAGGAAACAGAGGAATACTTTGCAGCCGCGCTGGAGGAGCCACAGTTTTATAATCGTGTAGAGAAACATGTGACGCAGGAAAAAGGACACGGGCGAATAGAGACGAGGGAGTATTATCTGTGTACAGACCCGGATTTCCTGAAATTGCATGGGGAGTGGCGAGACCTGCGCGGCGTCGGGATGATGAAATCCCGTATAATTCAGGGGAAAACCACTACAGAAGAAACCCATTACTATATTTCTTCGTTGGAAAATGTCAGAGAGTTCTCTATAGCGGCCAGAAGTCACTGGGGTGTTGAGAATTCCCTGCACTGGTGCCTTGATGTAACCTTCCGCGAGGATCACTCGCGTATGCGCAAGGATAATACGGCGGAAAACTTTGCGGTGGTACGTCATATCGTTCTGAATATCTTGAAGCGCATGGATGATAAGCTCTCTGTTGCCAGACGTCGCAGGCGTTGTTGCTATGATGACGACTACCTTCAGAAAGTCCTGCTTTCTATTCATGCGTGAGCCGTGTGCTCTGCGGGCGCGGCAGTTGACTGAGGCGGGTTTCTGTGCTACAATTCATATGGAGAGGCAGGTGGCGTCGCGGTGGATCGGGAAGCATCGCAGAAGGAGCGGGAATACCTTCGAAACCTGGACCGGCTGCGCAGGCTGCGGCCGATCGACGATGATTTCATGCGCTGCCTGTTTCGGGATAACAAACCCCTGGTGGAGTTTGTGCTGCGAATCCTGATCGGCAATCCCACCCTGGTGGTGACGGCGTTCGAAACGCAGAAGGATTTGCGGCGGCTGGCCGGAGCGAGATCGGTTTGCCTGGACGCCTACGCCACGGACGCGGACGGCAGGAAATACGATGTGGAGATCGAGCGGTCGGCACACAGGGCCGGCGCCAGGCGCGCCAGGTATATCTCAGCGGCGATAGACATCGAAAACCTCGACGCCGGAGAGGATTTTGAAGCGCTGCCGCAGACGTATACGATTTTCATCACGGAGCACGATGTGATGGGCAGGGGTCAACCGGCCTATCCGGTTGAGCGGATGGTCCTGGACGCCATGGAGCCCTTTGGGGACGAGGCGCATATACTCTATATCAATGGCGAATACCGGGGAGACGGTCCGATCGGCAGACTGATGCACGATTTTAACTGCTCAGACCCGTCGCAAATGCATTTTCCGTTGATGCGGCAGGCAACCCGATACTACAAGGAGACGCCGGAGGGGGTGCGACAGATGTGCACGATATTTGAAGAAATCAAGCGGGAAGGCTATGAGCAGGGCATGGAAAAGGGCATGCAGCAGGGCATGCAGCAGGGCATGGAAAAGGGCATGCAGCAGGGCATGCAGCAGGGACGGGACGAACAGGCGCAGGCGGTTTATGAGCGATTGCTGGCGCTGAATATGCCCGAGGCGCAGGCGCGGGCAGTGGCCTTTGGATAAGGCGTGTTTTTAAATCGTAGCCAATGGCGCCGCGCCTCAAGTCTTCGATTTGGGTGCTGCTGATGGCAGTCTTGCCGCGCCTCTATGCCACCGCCCTGGCCTATGCGGACGGAAGCTATGGCTATGTGGACGCTGGCCATATCGATTGGTGAGCATATTAAGGAAACCCGAACCGATGTACAGTTTAATGATAAATATGCGCTCGTTCATTGCCGCATACGCAAAAGCGTTGAATCGTTTCAATCGGACCCTCCCCAAATGCCACATTCGCAAAACAGACAGATCCGTCGCCTGCCTACAGGCCGGGCGATTGATGCAGGCGGCTTTGGCGCTGGTCCTCTGCCTGCTCTCTGTGCAATGCGCCGTCGCCGAGGCCTTCGTGCCGGTGCGCGCGACCGCCACCCGGATCGATCAGTTCGGCGACCGTACTTTTCGGATTTTTATGGGAGGAAGGGTACTGCGATACTGGCGTTTTATATGGATGAAGTAGTGCTCGGGAGTGTCGCGAGTAACCTGAACCTGGTCGTTGGAATCGAGCCAGGGGAGACGGCGATCATGACTCTGGCGCAGAGGGGCCGGTACAGGGAGGAATATAAAGCCTACAATATCAACGACGCCAGGTACCGGATGGAGGGCCAGACGGATGCGGCGTTCATCAACGCGCGGGAAGTGACGGCCGGCGGCATCCGGCCGGGACGGCTGTATCGGGGATCGACGCCCTTCGACCCGGCCTTCGGCAGGATCGAGCTGATGGGTTCGTATATCGAGGCGCACAGCATCGGCGGTATCCTCAATCTGGCGAACGGCCAGGCGGAGATGAAGACCGGCGAGGGCTTGCCCGACTATACGTCTGACATGATCGAACAGGGCCGTGTGCTCACTTGTCACCTGGGGGTGGATTACACCGAACCGGCAGCCATGCGGAGTATCGGCGAAGGGCTTGACCGGTTGATGGAGCTGGAAGGTCCCTGGTTGATCCACTGCAGCCTGGGGAGGGATCGCACCGGAGTTATTTGCGCGGTGGTGGAGGCGCTTTGCGGGGCGACCTATGACGAGATCGTGCAGGATTACATGATCAGCTATGACCTGCTTCACAACATCGACATGAATCCCGAATCCCTGCAATACCGCTTGTTCAAGATGCGGATTGACGATATACTTGCGGCGATCTTTGGAACGGAAATCGAGGCTCTGCCGGGCATTGATCTGCGCTTGGCGGCCAGGGACTACCTGATGCGATGCGGGATGACGGGGGACAAGATCGACAAGCTGGAACGCTTGCTCATTTCAGACTAAAGCTG
>CACYZW010000229.1 GCA_902778995.1 uncultured Eubacteriales bacterium | reverse complement strand
TGTCGCGATTCAAGAATCCAAGTACCGTTAATCCCTGTGTTTCAAGATATTCCGTGCGTCGTGTATCATAGATCAAAGCTGATTCCTCATAATGCTGTGTTCCATCCAGCTCTACTACCAGCTTCGCTGTATGGCAATAAAAATCGACAATGTAATTCCCAATTGTCTTTTGCCTCTGAAACCGTGGTTGATAGTATCTCAGGTAATCGTACCAAAGATGGTTTTCTTGTTTCGTCGCTTCTTTGCGCATTTGCCTCGCTCTGGCAATAAGGCTTTTTTCATAAAGCAACGACATAAGAGTCCCCCGTTATTTGTGGCACGTTTTCTGAGCCTGCCTTCCCTCTAAGAGGCCAACTCCCTCCGGCCCTTCGGGCCACCTCCCTCCAAGAGGGAGGCTTAAACCCGCGGCTCCCAAAAGGCTCCCTCTCCGAGGGAGCTGGCACGCGCAGCGTGACTGAGGGAGTACTTCTTCAATCAAATATCCAAATCCGCCACCAGCTTCGCGTTCTGCTCGATGAACTCCCGCCTCGGCTCCACCTGATCGCCCATCAGCAGGGTGAACAGCTCGTCGGCGCGGTACATGCTGCGGGTCTCGGGGTTCATGGTGGTGTCCCAGAGCTGCTGGTAGCTCATCTCGCCCAGGCCCTTGTAGCGCTGGATCTCGGGCTTGGCATCCCGGCCCATCTCGTCCAGCAGCTTCTGCAGCTGGCTGTCGGAGTAGACGTACTGCTCCTGCTTGCCCCGGGTGACCTTGTACAGCGGGGGCTGGGCGGCGTAGACGTAGCCGTCTTCGATCAGCCTGGGCATGAACCGGTAGAAGAACGTGAGCAGCAGTATGCGAATGTGGTTGCCGTCCACGTCGGCGTCTGTCATGCACACGATGCGGTGGTAGCGCAGTTTCGAGGGGTCGAACTCCGCGCCGAAGCCCGCGCCGAAGGCGGTGATCATCGCCTTGATCTCGGCGTTGGACAGCGCCCGGTCGATGCGGGTCTTTTCCACGTTCAATATCTTGCCCCGCAGGGGGAGTATGGCCTGGAAGTGCCTGTCGCGGCCCTGCTTGGCGCTGCCGCCGGCGCTGTCGCCCTCGACGATGAAGATTTCGCACTTGGCCGGGTCGCGCTCAGAGCAGTCCGCCAGCTTGCCTGGCAGCGCCGCGCTCTCCAGCGCCGTCTTGCGGCGGGTCAGGTCGCGGGCCTTGCGGGCGGCCTCCCGGGCGCGGGCGGCAGAGAGGCACTTGTCCAGCACCGCCCGGGCAGAGCCGGGGTTTTCCTCCAGATAGGCGGCCAGCTTTTCGCTGACCATCGAATCCACCAGCGGGCGAATCTCGGAATTGCCCAGCTTGGTTTTGGTCTGGCCCTCGAACTGGGGCTCCACCAATTTCACGGACACGATGGCGGTCAGGCCCTCGCGCACGTCGTCGCCGGTCAGGTTGGCGTCGCTGGCCTTGAGCATGTTGGTCTTGCGGGCGTAGTCGTTGATCACGCGGGTCAGCGCGTTGCGGAAGCCCGCCAGGTGGGTGCCGCCCTCCGGGGTGTGGATGTTGTTGGCGAAGGAGAACACGCTCTCGTTGAAGCTGTCGTTCCATTGCAGCGCCACCTCGACGGTGGAGCCGTTCTTTACGCCCGAGATGTACACCGGCGGGGCGAACAGCGGCGTCTTGTGGCGGTTCAGGTATTCCACGAAGGACACGATGCCGCCCTTGTAGTGGAATTCCCGGACGACGGGCGTCTCCGGCCGGTCGTCGGTCAGCACGATGCGGATGCCGGCGTTCAGGAAGGCCATCTCGCGGAAGCGGGTCTTGAGCGTGTCGAAGTCGAAGTTGCCGGTCTCGAAGATGCCGGGCTCCGGGTCCTCGCCGGTCTTGACGTCGGGCCAGAAGCGGATCGTGGTGCCGGTGCGGTCGGTCTCGCCCACCACCTTCAGATCGTAGAGGATCTTGCCCCGCTCGTATTCCTGCTGGTAGATCCTGCCGTCCTGGTAGACGTTCACCAGCAGATGGCTGGAAAGGCCGTTCACCACCGACGCGCCCACGCCGTGCAGCCCGCCGGAAACCTTGTAGCCCTCGCCGCCGAACTTGCCGCCGGCGTGCAGCACCGTCAGGCAAACCTCCACCGCCGGGCGGCCCATCTTGGGATGGATGCCCACCGGGAAGCCGCGGCCGTTGTCCTGTACCGTCACCGAGCCGTCCTTGTTCAGCGTGACCTCGATATTGTCGCAGAAGCCCGCCAGCGCCTCGTCGATGGCGTTGTCCACGATCTCATAGACCAGGTGGTGCAGGCCCCGCTCGTCCGTGGAGCCGATGTACATGCCCGGGCGGCGGCGCACGGCCTCCAGCCCTTCGAGCACCTGTATCTGACTCTCGTCATAGTGGCTGTCTCTTTGCATTTTTTGACCTCTTCTTGTCGCCGGAAACCCGGTCTGAAAATTTTTCGCTTCTTATAGTAATTATACCACTTTTTTGCATGCCGGGACGCGCATGGACAGGTAAATTATTGCGCGAAAATAATATATTTAACGCGCATTCCGGAGATATGGAGAAAGAGGCTTCCATGATTATTCAGCTGGGCCGGTTTTCAATGACACAGGGACGGTTTCCCTGTTGCATCAGGCCGGATCGACTTGCCGCCAGCAAGCCTTCGAAATCTGCAGTTTGCAATCGACTAAAATTCATCTCGTTACTGCACGACTCGATTGTGCGGTATTTCCTTAAGAAAATACCGACCATGGGAGGAACGCACAATGAAAAAAGCAATGACAATGGTTCTGCTGGCCGTTCTGATCACGACGCTTTGCATCGGCACTGTCTGCGTTGGCCGGGCGGAGGAAGTCGAAAACGGCGGCCCCGATCCGCAGGAACTGGCATCCCTGCTGGAAGCAGATTCGTTCTATGTACAGCAGGGCGTTTATCGGGAGCTTGACACCGTGAAGGAGGCCTCGGCCGGTCGCCTTCTGAGCTGCTTTGGCAACAACGCAGGCTCCGCCTATGTCGTATTCGGCATGCCCGCCGCGCCGGACCAGGACACCTCCCTCGGCTCGCAGGAGCTGGGCTGGCCGGACGAGATCGCCGCCATTTACGATGATCCCCAAATTCCGAACGCCCCGGCAAACCCGTATTTCGCGCCGGGCGGCTGGGAATACAAGCTGCGCCAGGACGAGGTGATCGTGTTGATCACGCCGCTTCCGGGCGCCTGCAAGTATTACTCGTTCATCAACTATCTGATGTTTACGGCCCAGAAGCCGGGCAAGGTCTACGAAGGCAGGAAGGCCTTCTTTTCCGTAGGCGACGAGGAAAGCGGATTGTACTGTCCGATCTTTGGCTCCATCGGCAATTCCGTCAATATACTGAACATCCGGCACACGGGCGATTCCATATTCGATACGCAGGCCGTCATCGTGATCGGCGCCAATCGGGACGCGGTGGACAGGGTTGTGAAGCATCTGCAGGCGGCGGGCTATGATGAAGGCGCGATCAATATCATGCCCATTCCGGCAGGCACATACAACATGGGCCTTCAGAAGGGCGCGGACACCTTCTCGTTCCTCCAGCGCGTATCACAGGCGGAGGACAAGGCGGCCTACCGGGACTACCTGGACAATATTTCAGAGCGGGCGGTTCTGTATCGGGTGACGCCCGTCGAAGAGATGCCGGAGAACCCGTATGAGAATGAAACCGTCATCCCGAGGGGAAACGGCGTTCACGAAACCGCGGCGCTGACGGACGCGGCAGAGAAGCTGGAAGCCATCCGGGAAGCCCTGATCGCGGAATATGGGGATGAATACGATTATGAGGAGCTTGACAGCGACATCGCAGTGCCGGAGGGCCTGACCGCCTACTACAATGAATTCAACGCCAAGGGCGACAACCGGGACGCCATGTACCTGATGACGCCGGACTTTACGCTCGACAGCGACGAAGACTTCGTGGTCGTCTATGGCGTAAACCATTCCATGACGGGGAAGGCCTTGTACTCCAACGCAGTGCTGTATGCCAGGCCGATGCTGAACGGGGTGACGAGCATCTATGATTCCATGTTTGGGGGAAGCGCAAAGCCCTACCTCGGCGAGGACTGCGAGGATGCCGACCAGTATTACGTGTACAAGATGGCAAGGACTGAGCTGGATGATCATACCGCCCTTATTGAATACTCCACAGGCAACGAAAAGGGACAGTATTACGGCGTGGACAACGGCGCGCCTGTTCTGATGGCCTTCCGTGCATATCTGGATGAGACGGGCACCGGCGCATCCTATTACGAAGTGATCTATGACCGGACGATTGTGTTCCATAAGAAGCAGGCGGAATGAAGGAAACGGGCGCGCGGCGCGTGTGGTTTCAAGGGACTGTCGCACGACCGAAACACCGCACAATGCGCATGGCACATTAATACTCTTCTCAAATAAAAATGTCTCCCTCCGTTCCGCGTTGCCAGAACGAAAAATCCATCCCACATCTTGTTCCATTTTTAATTGAGAATAGTATAACGGCTGAATTTCAGCCGCCTGCTGATTGCTGATTGCTTGACTTGCCGCATTAAAAAAACTGTCGTAATATCGGCGTTTCTATTGGCGTTATGGCTGAAAAATTAACATCGTTCTCATATAATTGTAATTAAGGTGTGTTCCCACCAATTCACAGTCGAAAGGAAGAATGTAACATGATCAATATCGTAGGCGCTATGTTCGCTGATGAGCGCGAAGCCCGCCAGGCCATGGAGGCCCTGTCCGAGACCCCCAAGTTCAACGGTACCACCATTTTTCAGATGTCCCTGGTGAAGCGCAGAGATGGCGAGCTCAAGCTTTGCAATAATTTTGAATCTGAGTATCTCAAGTCCAACGTCACCGTGAAGGGCGGCCTGATCGGCGGGTTGGTCGGCATCCTGGGCGGCCCCATCGGCGCTCTGCTGGGCGGCGCAGCCGGCACTCTGCTGGGCGGCGCAGCGGACCTGGACCGCGAGGACACCAGCAAGACCCTGATCGAGCAGGCGGCCCAGAGGCTGGAGGAGGGCGACCTGGCCCTGATCATGTCGGTTGACGAGAGCGACGAGGCCGTGTTGGATCGCCAGCTGCTGAAGTACAACGTGTTCGTCGTCCGTTACGATGCCGAGACCATCGCCAAAGAGGTGGAAGCGGCCGAGAAGCGGGCGAGGGAAACGGCCGAATAAGTCGGCATTGCCCATCGTTTACATCAAGGAAACACCGCACAATGCTCGTGGCGCATTAACGGCTGAATTTCAGCCGCCTGCTTTCTGCTGATTTCTTGACTTGCCGCCAGCAAGCCTTCGAAATCTGCAGTTTGCAATCGACTAAAA
>CACYZW010000228.1 GCA_902778995.1 uncultured Eubacteriales bacterium | reverse complement strand
GCTTCGCGCTTGGGCTTGCGGGCCTCGAACAGCTCCTCGACGCGGGGAAGACCCTGGGTGATGTCCTCGCCGGTGGCGACGCCGCCGGTGTGGAAGGTACGCATGGTCAGCTGGGTGCCGGGCTCGCCGATGGACTGGGCCGCGATGATGCCCACGGCCTCGCCCACGTCCACCAGCTTGCCGCTGGTCATGTTCGCGCCGTAGCACTTCGCGCACACGCCCACGTTGCTCTGGCAGGTCAGCACGCTGCGGATGGCCACCTCTTCGATGCCCGCCTTCACAATCCTGCGGGCCAGGTCGTAGGTGATCAGCTCGTCGGTCTGCACAATGACCTCGCCCGTCGCGGGATCGGTCACGTCCTCCGCCGCCACGCGGCCGCGGATGCGGTCCTCAAGCTCCTCAATGATGTCGCCGGGCTGCCCGATGGCGCGTACCTTCAGGCCGCGCACGCGCTCGCCCCGCGCCGCGAAGCAATCCACCTCGCGCACGATGTTCTCCTGGGAAACGTCCACCAGACGGCGGGTCATGTAGCCCGAGTCGGCGGTCTTCATGGCGGTGTCGGCCAGGGATTTGCGGCTGCCGTGGGAGGACAGGAAGAACTCCAGCACGCTCAGGCCCTCGCGGAAGTTGGCCTTGATGGGCAGCTCGATGATCTTGCCCGTGGGCGACGCCATCAGGCCGCGCATGCCGGCCAGCTGGCGAATCTGGTTGGTGGAACCGCGGGCGCCGGAATCCGCCATCATGTTGATGGGGTTGAACTTCTCCATCTTTTCCAGCACCTGCTTGGTGACGTCGTTGGTGGCCTGCTCCCAGATGCGAATGACGCTGGTGTAGCGCTCGTTCTCGGACATACGGCCGCGCTTGAACTGCTTTTCAATCTGCTGCACCTGGGCCTCGGCGTCGGCCAGTATCTGCTTCTTGGCCTCGGGCACGGTGATGTCGGCCACGGAGACGGTCAGCGCGGCGCGGGTGGAATAGCTGTAGCCCAGCGCCTTCACGTTGTCCAGCATGGTGGCGGTCACGGTCACGCCGTGGGTGCGGTAGCAGGTATCGACGATCTTCGCCAGCTGCTTCTTGCCCACAACCTCGTCGATCTCCAGCTTGAACATGTCGTCCACGGTCTCCCGCTTCTGCATGCCCATGTCCTGGGGAATGGCCTGGTTGAAGATCACGCGGCCAATGGTGGTCTCCATGATGCGGGTGTGCTCCACGCCGTCGATGGTCTTCTTCACGCGGATCTTGCAGGGCGCCTCCAGGGCCAGCTCGCCGGTGGCGTAGGCCATCAGCGCCTCATCCACGTCGGTGAAATACTTGCCGGTGCCCTTCTGTCCCTCGTGGATCATGGTCAGGTAGTAGCAGCCCAACACCATATCCTGGGTGGGGCAGATGACGGGCTTGCCGTCCTGGGGCTTGAGGATGTTGTTTGCCGCCAGCATCAGGAAGCGCGCCTCGGCCTGAGCCTCCATCGAAAGGGGCACGTGCACGGCCATCTGGTCGCCGTCGAAGTCGGCGTTAAAGGCGGTGCAGCACAGCGGGTGCAGCTTCAGGGCCTTGCCCTCCACCAGCACCGGCTCGAAGGCCTGAATGCCCAGGCGGTGCAGCGTGGGGGCGCGGTTGAGCATGACGGGATGGTCCCGGATCACGCTTTCCAGCACGTCCCAGACCTCGGGGCGCAGGCGTTCCACCGCACGCTTGGCGGTCTTGACGTTCACGGCCATGCCCTGGTTCACCAGGCGCTCGATGACGAAGGGCTTGAACAGCTCCAGCGCCATCTCCTTGGGCAGGCCGCACTGGTACAGCTTGAGGCTCGGGCCGACCACGATAACCGAGCGGCCGGAGTAGTCCACGCGCTTGCCCAGCAGGTTCTGGCGGAAGCGACCCTGCTTGCCCCGCAGCAGATCGGACAGCGATTTCAGCTGCCGTCCGCCCGCGCCGGTGACGGGGCGGCCGCGGCGGCCATTGTCGATCAGGGCGTCCACGGCCTCCTGGAGCATGCGCTTCTCGTTGCGCACGATGATGTCCGGGGCGTTCATCTCCAGCAGCGGCGATACAGGTCGTTCAGGTCGGCGGTGGCAAAGCGGCCGCCGTCCAGCTGCACCATGGGGCGCAGCTCCGGCGGGATGACCGGCACCACGTCCAGTATCATCCACTCGGGCTTGTTGCCGCTCTGGCGGAAGGCCTCGACGACCTCCAGCCGCTTGATGATGCGCTGGCGCTTCTGGCCCTCGGTGTTGCGCTTGGTCTCCTTTTCGGACAGCTCCTGGAGTTCCTTGCGAAGCTGGTCGTTCAGCTCGTCCAGGTTCACGTTCTGCAGCATGCGCTGCACGGCCTCCGCGCCGATGCCCACCAGCACGCCCTGCTCGCCGTGGACGATCTCGTCCGGGCCGTTGGTGGGGTCGTCCCGCCGAAACAGCTTGAACTCTATATCCCTTTCCTCGGCCTGCTGCTTCTTCTGCTGGTACTCGCTCTCGGTGAGCAGCTGGTTCTGTTGCAGCTTCAAATCTGCCGCAGCCTGCGCGTCGCCGGGATCCAGCACGATGTAGCTGGCAAAGTACAGCACCTGCTCCAGCGCCCGGGGGCTGATGTTCAGCAGCGTGCCGATGCGGCTGGGGATGCCCTTGAAATACCAGATATGGGAAACGGGCGCGGCCAGCTTGATGTGGCCCATGCGCTCGCGGCGCACCTTGGCCTTGGTGACCTCGACGCCGCACTTGTCGCAGATGACGCCCTTGAAGCGGGTGCGCTTGTACTTGCCGCAGTTGCACTCCCAGTCCTTGGTGGGCCCGAAGATGCGCTCGCAGAACAGGCCGTCGCGCTCCGGCTTTAGCGTGCGATAGTTGATGGTTTCCGCCTTGGTGACCTCGCCGTGGGACCACTTGAGGATCTTCTCCGGCGAAGCCAGGCCGATCTGTATGGAATCGAGATGCGTTAATTCAAACAAGGAGCTCTCTCCTTTCTATCGTCAGGGGAACAGTTCAATCGACTGCCCTAATTAGGAATTGGGAATGGGGAATGGGGAATGATGGTGCAAATCCTGGCGGATTTGATTGATTGAAAGCGAAGAACTTCGCATCCGATCTCAATCACAGCGTCACATATGTGTCGACGTTCAGGCCAATCATTCCCAATTCCCAATTCCACATTCCCCATTTCTTAAAAGTCGTCGTCCAACAGGTCGTCGTCTCCGCCGAGGTCGAGGTCGTCGAAGTCGAAGTCTTCCACCACGGCCTCTTCCTCTTCTGTCATGGCCTCCGGCGGGATCACCGGGCCGAGCTCGTCCTTGAATTCGCTCTCGGTGGCGTAGATGTCGTCCTCGAGCTCGCGAATCTCGATCTCCTGCTTGTCCTCGGAAAGCACCTTGATGTCCAGCGCAAGGGACTGCAGCTCCTTGATGAGCACCTTGAAGGACTCGGGCACGCCCGGATCGGGGATGTTCTCGCCCTTCACGATGGCCTCGTAGGTCTTGACGCGGCCGATGGTATCGTCGGACTTCACGGTCAGTATCTCCTGGAGCACGTGGCTGGCGCCGTAGGCCTCCAGGGCCCAGACCTCCATCTCGCCGAAGCGCTGGCCGCCGAACTGGGCCTTGCCGCCCAGGGGCTGCTGGGTCACCAGGCTGTA
>CACYZW010000227.1 GCA_902778995.1 uncultured Eubacteriales bacterium | reverse complement strand
CGACGTCGACACAGATCAGATCATTGCTTCCCAGTATCTGCTGTTTCCATCCGTCGGGGAAATGGCTCCGCACACATTTGAATCTCTCGACGCGGACTTTGCAAAAAACGTAAAACCCGGTGATTTCGTTGTCGCGGCAGAAAACTTCGGCTGCGGCTCCTCCCGCGAACAGGCGCCGAGCGTGCTCAAGGCACTGGGTGTGCGCGCCGTGCTGGCCAAATCCTTCGCGCGGATCTTTTACCGCAACTGCATCAATATCGGCCTGCCCGCCATCGTCTGTAAAGACCTTCACGATAATGTTCAGAGCGGGGATGAGATCGAGCTGTCCATGACAGAGGGAACCGTTACCGCCGGCGGCAGGACTTATGCCTGCACAAAGCTCCCTGCTCACCTGCAGGGGATCCTGGATCAGGGAGGCCTGATCGCGTCCCTCGACAAATGAGGATTCTCGACTGAAAAATGATTTGTTTCACAGGAGATTAGAAATATGGGAATGACTATTGCAGAAAAGATCGTGGCGAGAGCCGCCGGAGTCAGTGAGGCGCATGCGAACGATATCCACACGGTCGAGCTCGACTACCTCATGAGCAACGACGGGACCACTCATCTGACGATCGATATGTACAACAACCTGAAACACCCTCATATCGCCGATGTCAGCAAGCTTGTCTGGATCGTGGACCACAACGTTCCCTGCGACAGCCCCAAGACTGCTGCTTCGCAGAAAAAAATGCGCGATTTCGCAAAGGAACACGGGATCACCTTCTATGAGGGCGCCGGTGTATGTCATCAGGTGATGATTGAAAACCATGTTGTGCCCGGCCAGCTGATCTTCGGCGCGGACAGCCACACCTGCGCCTACGGGGCTCTCGGTGCCTTCGGCACCGGCGTCGGATGCACGGATTATCTCTACGGTATGGTGACCGGCAAGTCCTGGGTCCTGGTGCCCGAGACGCTGCGCTTCAATCTCACCGGAAAGCTGGGGAACGGGGCGACGGCGCGCGACCTGATCCTGACCATCATCGGGCAGATTGGCGCCAACGGCGCCAACTATCACGCCATGGAATTTGCCGGTCCCGGCATGGCCTCCCTCACGATGAGCGACCGCATCGCGATCTGCAACCTCTGTGTGGAGGCGGGCGCGAAGACCGCCCTGATGGAAGTGGACGACGTCACGCTGGAATATCTGGCCGCCCACGGGGGCAGGAAGCCGGCCGCCTGTTATACCAGTGATCCTGACGCGAAGTTCGAAAAGGTTTACGACATAGACCTGTCGACCATTGTCCCTGTCGTGGCAAAGCCTCATTTCGTGGATAATATCGCCCCGGTCAGTGAATGTACGGGAATCAAGATCAACGAGGCCTTCCTGGGCTCCTGCAATAACGGCCGTCTGGAGGACCTGCGTCTGGGCGCCTCGATCATAAAAGGGAAAAAGGTCGCGCCCACTGTCCGCTTTCTGGTGGTCCCCGCAAGCCGCGAGGTCTGGCTCGACGCCATGAAGGAAGGCATTCTGGACATCTTTATGGAAGCGGGCGCCATCGTCATGAACCCCAACTGCAGTGTGTGCTGGGGCAGCTGCCAGGGTGTCATCGGAGCCGGCGAGGTCCTGATCAGCACAGGGACCCGCAATTTCAAGGGGCGGGCCGGCGACCGCGACTCCTTTGTCTATCTCGGCTCCGCCGCCACAGTCACCGCTTCTGCCATCCGGGGCGAGATCTGCAGCGCGGAAAGCCTGTAAAACAGCTGTTCCTGCGGCAGCCAAATGACGTGAAAACCAGCAAGGGCTGATACTACACGAACTGAGGCTGTTCCAAGAAGGCTGAATGCCGCACAAACTGAAAAAACAACCCGGTGCCGCCCTTCACGGGGGCACTTCCTGATACTATGACTGATACTACGAACAGAAAGGATCAAACATGGAACAGTTTACCGGGAAGGTCTGGCTTCTGGGCGATGATATCGACACAGACATCATCATGCCCACGGAATACCTGGCTCTGAAAACCGTCAACGACATGCGTCCCTACGCCTTTTCCCCTCTTCGTCCGGAGCTCGCGGCCCAAATCGCACCCGGCGACATCATCGTGGCCGGCAAAAATTTCGGCTGCGGCTCTTCCCGGGAACAGGCTCCGGAGGTCATCAAGGCCCTGGGGATCCGCTGCGTCATCGCCGGCTCCTACGCCCGCATTTTTTTCCGCAACGCGATCAACAAC
>CACYZW010000226.1 GCA_902778995.1 uncultured Eubacteriales bacterium | reverse complement strand
GCGATGAGTATGAATATGATGACGCAGATCAGTATGTTCACCACGAGCTGCTGCCAGACCTCTGCGTACAGCTCCCGGTTGCCAACGGCGATGACCACATACCACTTGTCCAGCAGTGAATTGACGAACACGGTGTGCCTCTGGCCGTCCAGCGTGGTCTCGAAGCTGCCGTTGCGCGTGCGCAGTATGCCCTCCAGAAAGCGGCGCTGTTCGTCGGTCTGGCCAATGTTGCTGCCCTTCAGGTTCTCGTCCTGATGGGCGATGATCATACCTGTGTCATCCACGATAAAGCCGTAGCCCTTGTCCTTGATCTGAAGCGCCGCCATCATCTCCTGGATGCGGTTCATCCTCACATCCAGGGCCATCACGTCCCGGCTGTCGGAGAGCTGTCGGCAAATGGAAATGACCACGTCGTGGGTCTGCGCGTCCACGTAGGGCGGCACTATGGTGGCTTCGCCGCCGGAGAGGACCCCCAGCTTATACCAATCCCGCTGCACGGGATCGTAGCCCTCCGGGGGCTGCCAGTGCAGGCCGTCCAGGTATTCGCCCTTGATAAAGCCATAGAAGCCCGTGTAGTTGTCGTCGAACTGCCTGGCCTGATTCGCAGTCTCCTCAACGATGTAATCTTCGATCTGTGTGGTTGTGCTGCCGCTTCGCAGCATGAAGTCCACGGTGTCCGCCGTGACCCACAGCGCGCTTCGGGTGCGTTCCAGATAATTGTCGAGCTGCGCCGCCACGCTGGAGATCCTGTCCTCGCCCACCTCCTGGATGTTGGACACCGCCACGTCCTGAATGACGCGGGTCGTGTACAGCACCATAAACACCATCAGGCCGAGGATGATAAGCAGCGGAACCAACAGCTTGTTGCGTCTCTTGCGCGTTTGCACGGTCACTCCTCCTCCGGCAGAAACTCCATTACGTCGTCGTCCGTCATCGTCAGCGCCGGCGCGCCGGGCAGCCCCCGGATAGCGTCGGTCACCGCGCCGTAGCGGCCGAGCAGCTCTGCGTGCGACCCGTCGATCTCAGCCTCCCGGCCACCGTCGGCGGCGCTCTCCAGGCGCGCCGCGAGCCGCGAGAGCTCTGACGCGCCGATCATCCGGGACGTGCTCTTCAGCGAATGGACCCGTATGCCGTAGTCCTTCCAATCGCGCGCCCTGTGGGCCGCCTCGATGTCCCGTGCCTTGGCTTCCGCGTCCCGCGCGTATTCCCAGAGCAGCTCCCTGTATATCGCAGCGTCGCCCTGACAGTACCGCAAGCCAATCTCCGGGTCAATGCCCGCAGCAATCAGCGGCGCAAGGTCGTCTCCGACTTCTCCCCCTTCATGCTGCCTCGGAGGCTCCGCGCGCACGACCTTGTGCGCGGGAAGGTAGCCCATGAGCAGGATGGCTTCTACCATCAGTATGATCTTGGATGAAAGCCTGTTCATGGACGCCATGCAGACTTCACCTCCCCGTGAAGATGAACGAAATGAATCGCGGGTATGGCGGTTGGGAGTCTGAGAATGGGAATAATACCTATCTATATAATACCTTAAAGCAACATAATTTTCAAGACAATATTCGCATGACAGTGGTAAATATATCATATCCGCGATGGGACAGTCTTGGATTATTGCAAAGCGCAAGCCAGTGGCCAGCACGATGAACCCGCCGCAGGCTTTGAAGTCGTTGACCATCGAAGGGATGGTCAGTGGGAAGATCAGCTTCGCACAGAAAAAGAGTACGAGGAAGATTGTCGCTTGTGGGATCGCTACCGGCGACACCGTCGCGTCCGGGGAGCAGGGCAAAGATCATCGCCGTGAAAATATCCAGTATGGACTTGGCGATCAGGATGCTGTGGTCACCGCGCATGTCGTAACCATGACCTGATCCCTAAGAAGCATGCATAGCCAGAAATAGAGGTGGAACATGATATGAAGCGTTTCCTGGTTGTTATCCTGGTACTAGCCATATTTCTTTCCATATGCGCAATGGCAGAGGGCGTCCCAGTACCAAAAAACAAGGAGGACAATACTGTGGCCGATTTTGATCAGGATTTTCTCAGCTTTATCCACGCGCAGAACGAAAAGGAGAACTACGTTGTTTCTCCGCTTTCCTTTCGGGCAGCGCTTATACTGGCTGTGGAAGGCGCAGACGCCTCCACGCGCGCGCAGCTGCTCAGCGCGATGGGCTTTCTCCCGGAGAAGCCCCTGAGGTGCCGGTTCACGCCTATCAGGTTTTGAACAGCGTTTGGAATAATACTGATCGTTTCGGGGAGTTCCTGCCTGAATATACTCGTTCCGTCGTGGAGCGCTACAGTGTGATGCTGGAAGTTGAGTATACAAACGAGCAGGGAGCGCCTGAAACCACCACCGTTCAATTCGGTTCAACCAATCCGAATTCCATTCCAAAGGTCGGTGATCAGCTCCAGGTCAGCTGCGAATTGACCGGCATGGTCACGCATCCCAACAGAGACTTGATCGGCGTGGGCGGTGGAGCTGCCGGAATTGGCGGGTTCTTCCTGATTCTTCTCCTACTGACGATGTGGAGAGACAGGAAGCGCGTCCGCTCTCCTTCCCATAAAATCGAAAGGAATTCCTGAAAATGACCCGCAAGATCAATATCCTTCTATCAGTCATTCTCAT
>CACYZW010000225.1 GCA_902778995.1 uncultured Eubacteriales bacterium | reverse complement strand
GCCCTGGAAATGCTGAACGAGGGCGGCGTGGCGCTGGAGCGGTTTAGCCCCGAGGAAAACGAGAAAACGGAGAAATGAGCGACATGAATACCCAACGCATCGAAAAGGTCATCAACAATATGCGGGCCTGCGGGCTCCGCCAGATCATCGTCACCGGCACGGCCAACGTATACTACCTGACCGGCGTGTGGTGCGAGCCCTTTGAGCGCATGCTGGCGCTGCTGGTGAAGGACGACGGCGATATGACGCTGTTCGCCAACCGCATGTTCGCGCTGCAGGGGCTGACGGACGTGCCCATGATCGAATACGAGGACACCGACGACTGCGTGGCCGTGCTCGCCCCCCACGTGCGGCCCGGCAAGCTGGGCATCGACAAGACCTGGCCCAGCCACTTCACCATCCGGCTGATGATGCAGCGCCCGGACGTCGTCCCCGCCCTGGGCAGCCAGCCGCTGGACGACGCCCGGCTCATCAAGGACGCCGACGAGCTGGAATTGATGCGCGTCAGCTCCAGGATGAACGTGGAGGTCTGCCGCCGCATCGCCGAGGCCCTGCAGGAAGGCGTCACCGAAAAGGCGATACAGGCGCTGTACATCCAGATCGCCCAGGAGCTGGGCTCTCCCGGCCCCAGCTTCACCCCGCTGATCTGCTTCGGCGCCAACGGCGCGGAGCCCCACCACGACAGCGACGGCACAAGGCTGGCCCAGGGCCAGACCGTCATCATGGACGTGGGCCTGATCTGGCAGCACTATTGCAGCGACATGACCCGCACCGTTCACTTCGGCGCAGTCACCGACGAGGAAAAGCGGGTACACGACATCGTCACCGCCGCCAACCGCGCCGGCATCGCCGCCTGCCGCCCCGGCGTGAAGATGAAGGACATCGACCGCGCCGCCCGGAGGGTGATCGAGGACGCGGGCTATGGCCCGTACTTCACCCACCGCACCGGCCACGGCATCGGCCTGGACGAGCACGAATTCCCGGATTGCTCCTCCGTCAGCGAGACCCTCACCCGCCCCGGCATGATCTTCTCCATCGAGCCCGGCATCTACCTGCCCGGCAGGTTCGGCGTCCGCGTGGAGGACCTGGTGGCCATCACCGAGGATGGCTGCGAGGTGCTGACGCGGTAGAGAGATTCATTCCGTTCCGATAATGCGCAAATAGTCGCGCAGCCGCGCCTCCAGATAGCTGCCGATCAGCTGAACCATGGCGTCGGGGCTGCCGTCGCGGTAATATGCGTCGAAGGCATCGTAATACTGCCTGCGATCCGCAAACTTGATGTCGATGGGCGGATATCCCTCCCGGATCAGTCCCAGATTCAGCAGCAGGCGTCCTGTACGCCCGTTGCCGTCGATGAAGGGATGTATGCCCCCGAAGATCAGGTGAAACCGCGCGATTCGCTCAATCGGGTGCATGCGCTTCTTTTGCGCTTTGTCGTTCAAAAGGAGCGCTTCGATTTTTTCACCGATCAGATGGGGCTCGGCGGGAACGGTGTGAGCGCCCGCGATGCGCACCGGCACGCGGCGAAAGCGCCCCTTGTCCTCGGGCCGGTCTGCCAGCACGAGGGCGTGGATCTGGCGAATCTCAAACGCGCTCAAGGGTGTCTCACGCCCGGCCAGGGCTTCGACGTACAGAAATGCGTCCCGATGCCCGACGGCCTCCAGATGATCCTTGAGTGGCTTTTTGTCGATGGTCATGCCTTCGAGGACCATTGCGGTTTCCCTCAGCGTCAGCGTGTTGCCCTCAATGGCCGTGGAATTGTGGGTGAATTCTACCGTGAATTCGCTGCGGAGGGCGTCAATCTCCCCCGGGGTGAGCGAGCGGCGCCTGGACAGTTCAGCTTTCAGGGCATCGATGCGGCCAAACAGCGGCGCATACGCGGGAGGAATGATCCGCCCGCGTTTTTCGCGCCCGTCTGCGGGGCGCAGCGCGTCCTCTGGAATACGGTATTGACGGCCATCCCTGACAACGCCGTCAATCCTTTCCTCGCTGCACAGCAGGCGCACCCGCCTGTCGGACAATCCCCAGCGGCGCGCGGCCTCGGCAACAGTCAACAGCTTCATAGACCTGCCTCCTTTGGTTTAAAGAAACACAGCATAATCGATTCGTGCAGTAACGAGATGAATTTTAGTCGATTGCAAACTGCAGATTTCGCAGGCTTGCTGGCGGCAAGTCAAAAAATCAGCAGGCAGCATGCGGCTGAAATTCAGCCGTTATACTATTCTCAATTAAAAATGGAACAAGATGTGGGATGGATTTTTCGTTCTGGCAACGCGGAACGGAGGGAGGCGATG
>CACYZW010000224.1 GCA_902778995.1 uncultured Eubacteriales bacterium | reverse complement strand
GCCATGTCCATGATCATGCCCAGCACCAGCAGGATCAGGTTCAGCAGCAGCGCGATGACGATCGGGCTGCTGGAAACGCCGGTGATCAGCGCGGCCGCCTTGGCGGGCACGTGCAGGTTGGTCAGGCAGTAGCCGAAGGCGCCGGACATGGCGATCAGTATCAGCACGATGGCAAGCGTGTCGATGCAGCTCTCCAGCGCGTGCCAGACGCCCTTCCAGTCGAGGCCCTTATAGATGAACACTGACACGAACAGCGAATAGAGGACGGCGATGGCCGCGGATTCGGTGGCGGTAAACACGCCGCCGACCACGCCCACGACCACGATCAGTATCGCGGCCAGCGCCCAGAAGGAGGTGCCCAGCTGCTTCAGGAAGGCCTTGATGGAGAAGCGCTCGCCCTTGGGGTAGTTGCGCTTGACGGAGATGATGTAGGAGCCCACCATCAGGCTGAGCGCCAGTATCGCGCCGGGCAGGTAGCCCGCCATGAACAGCGCGCCCACGGAGATGCCGCCCGCCGTGGTGGCGTAGATGACCATGTTGTGGCTCGGGGGCACCAGCAGGCCCTCGCAGGAGGACGTGATGGTGACGGCGGTGGAAAAGTCCACGTCGTAGCCCTGGTCCACCATCATCGGGATCAGTATGGAGCCCAGGGACGCGGTGTCGGCGGAGGCGGAGCCGGAGATGCCGCCGAAGAAATAGGAGGCCACGATGTTCACCATGGCCAGGCCGCCGCGCATCCAGCCCACCAGGCTGTTCGCCAGCGCGATCAGCTTGTCCGATATGCCGCCCGAGCCCATCAGCACGCCCATGGTGATGAAGAAGGGCACGGCCATCAGGCTGAAGGACCAGACGCCCTTGACGATCTGCATCGGCAGCACGCTCAGGTTTTGGCCCATGGAGATCAGGCACAGCACCGTGGAGATGCCCACGGAGTAGGCGATCGGGAAGCGCAGGAATACCAGGAGCAGGAAGCTGCCCAGCAGAATCAGGGTGGATAGGTTTTCGCCGCTCATTATGCCTGAACCTCCTTCGCGTTCTTGTCGTCGAGGAAGAACTCCTCAATGTGCTGGAACACCTGCTCCAGCTCGAATATGATCATGCCGACGCCTGCAATGGGCACGGGCATGTACATCCAGATCTGGCTCAGGTTGGGCAGAGAGGAATACTTGGCGAACTTGGCGATGTTGCCGGTGGGGCTGACGACGTTCGCCCCCTGTACCAGCAGTACCACGCCGAGCGCCAGAACAGCGATATCGGCCAGCAGATCCAGCGTCAGCAACACCTTTTTGGGCAGATATTTGTCAAAGGCGGTCATTCGGATGTGGCTGCGTTTGCGAATCGCCAGCGTAGCCGAGAGCACCGCCATGTAAACCATCAGGGTCAGCACCATTTCCTCGCCCCAGTGCGGCGCCGTAAAGAAGGGGAAATAGCGGCCGGCCACGGTTATGGATGTGATGACGATATCCGCGATCAGCAGCAGCTTGCAGATAAACAGCATGATCTTATACGCCCAGTCATAGACCGGCTTGATCTTTTCCAGGATTCGGAAAACACCAGGCATTTCAAGGCCTCCTCGTCACAGATGATGAATGGGAATCAGAACGGGCAAACAAAACAAACAATCGGGGGCGCAGGGGTCAAGCCCTGCGCCCCCGATGGGTTCGTTGGGTATCTGTCCTGTCAGCGGATTACTGCAGGGCGACGATCGCGTTGTAGATATCCTCCATGCCGGCGATGTTGGACTCCAGCACGCCCTTGGTGGCTTCCTGCCAGGGGGTCTTGTCCTCGACCTCGGTGATGGTGCAGCCCTTCTCGATCAGGGTCTTCTCAGCCTCTTCCTGCTTGGCGATGACGGACTCCTTGCAGACCTGCATCGCGTAGTCGGCGGCCTCCTGCACCATGGCCTGCTGCTCCTCGGACAGCTTGGCCAGGGCGGCGTCGGTGGCGATCAGCTCGATGGTGCCCAGGGTGTGGCCGTCCTTGATCAGGTAGGGGGCGACCTCCTGGAAGGAGTTGGACAGGTAGTTGGTGATGGGCTGCTCGGCGCAATCCACGACGCCGGTCTGCAGCGCGCTGTACAGCTCGCCGAAGGAAACGGGGGTGAAGGCGGCGCCCAGGCCGGAGATCATGCCGGTCATGATCGGGTCGTCGGACACGCGGATCTTCAGGCCCTTCAGGTCTTCGATGGTCTTGACTTCAGTCTTGGAGAAAAAGTGACGGAAGCCCTCTTCGCCGTAGGCCAGGCCGTTGAAGGGCAGGCCGACTTCCTTGGACTCGGCCAGCATTTCCTTGGCCAGGTCGCTCTCGACGAACTTCCA
>CACYZW010000223.1 GCA_902778995.1 uncultured Eubacteriales bacterium | reverse complement strand
CTCTTTCACTGCCTTTTTTCGTCTCTTCGTATGCATTACTCGTATAATGAAGGGGCTGCCTCAAATTGACCTCTTCATGTCATTTTGAGACAGCCCCTTGGTCTGGCCGAAGGCCAGACTGCCACGGCTCAAATCAGAGATTTGAGACGCGGCACCGCATGTTGCCGGTGATGCCGATGGCCGGCAGGTCGATGACGGTGGCGTCGCCGCCCGCGGCGTTGTAGGCCTCGGCGAAGGCGAAGGAACCGGCCTTGATACCGCTCCAGAAGCCGCTGGACATGATGTCCTCGGGGCCGTTCTCCATGTAATCGCCATAGTAGAAGATGATCGGGATCTTCGCCTCAAGCAGCTTGTTGTACTGCTCGCTGTCCACCTGAGGCGCTCCGCCGGGCTCAATGGCAATGATGGCGCTGATGTTCTCCACATCCACGTCCCAGCCGACCGCGCCGCCCTGGGAATGGGTGATGAAGATAGACTTGTTGCCGGTGCGTTCCTTCACCTCCGCCAGCACCGCGGACACCGCGGCGGCGGACTTAGCCATGTCGAAGGTGGTGGTGTTGGGGGTCATCTGGCGGAAGAACTGGTCCTGCGCTTCCTCGCCCTCCGGGAACTGACTGCCCTCATAGCGCTCCGGAGCCACGCACCCGATGCGGAAGTGGGTATACCAGGCCTGGTCGCCGGGCTTGTAGTCCTTGGAATCCTCGGCCCAGGCGTCCAGGAAGCCATCCATGGTCATGGAGGCCGCCGCACCCGCCTCGCCGCGTCCGGGCTGATCCACCAGGTAGGCGGCGTGGCCGTTCCGCAGGAACATCTGGGCCCAGCCGTCGCGCCCGTCCGGCGTGGTCAGCCAGCCCATGCGGCTCTGGCCGTAGCCGTGCAGGTACACGATGGGGTTGCTGTTATCTTCCGCAGGGGTCATGTAGAGCACGTTGGCGTGATCCACGTGGGCGGTGTTGCCGGGGCGGTTCACGTCCATCCAGTTCTGGGTTGGGTCGTATTCGCCCTCCACGGGCTCGGTCACCGTGCCGCCCGCAGAAAACATGCCGATATCTGCGAGGCTCAGGATCGTGTCCGCCTCCTCCGCAAACGCGGTGAGGGCAGTGAAAAGCATCACAACGGTCAACAGTACGGTAAGCAGCTTCTTCATGGTGTTTGCCTCCTTTTCAATCTATCGTTCAGTCCTGCCCGAAGAACAGCGGCAGGGCGTTGAACATGAATTCTTGTACGGCGTCGAAGTCGTGGTGGCCGCCCTCCTTTTGGTAGAACACGTAGTGCTCCGGCGGGAACGCACCGTCCCTGGACAGCATCTCGTCCGCCATCATCAGGGTCTGGCCCTTGACCACATCCTCGGTGCCCACCGCGTGGTAGATGAAGTATCCGCGATTGTTCAGGTCGTTCTCCTCGACGATCTGCTGGACGTAGTCCACGTTGCGCACGGTCTGGAAATCACCGTAGGTGCCGTAGTACCAGCTGGAGCCGCTCATGGGCAGGAAGTACCGGATGTAGTCCGTATCATGGCAGAATTCCATCCAGGTGGTCACGCTGCCCAGCGAGAAGCCCCCGAACGCCCGGTGATCCCGGGCCGCCGCCAGATCCTCCGGAGAGGTCGAGGCGGCGTAGGTGTGGAACGTTCCCTCGATAGCAGGCATCAGGTGATCGGTGAAATCCCGATGGAACTCCCTGAGCGCGTCCTCGGAAGCGCCGAAATCCCGGTCGCTGTTCTCGTTGTAGAAGGTGGCGGACACGGCGATGACGGGCCTGATCTCGCCATTCTCGATCATGTGGTCCAGCATGTTTTTGATCATACCGTCGCCTATGTAGAAGTACTCCCCTGCAGCGCCGCCCCAGCCGTGCATCAGGTAGATGATGTCGTAGCGGGTCTCGGCATCGCTTTCATCGTAGCCATAGGGTAGGTATACCCAGGCGGTCTTGGTCACCGGCGCGTCGCCCCGAAGATAGTCCTGGGAATCGTACTCCACCTGCACGACGGTACCGGGATGCTCAGACGGCGCGGTATAGGCCGTGGGCATAGGCTTCGTCATGCCCGTCTGGGGAATCTTCATGGTCGTCTCCGCTCCTTCCGCAAGCGATCCCACGGTCAGCGCCAGCGCCGCAAGGATCATCGTTATCAGCTTTTTCATATTGCCGCCTCCTTGTGAATCCATTCTCTTTTACCCAACTGCAGAGCATGTCGATGTCTTTATTGTATAGACCGGGACGCACATCCGCGCCATTCGCGCATTCCATTGCCGCGACCATAGCGTTCATAAACTGGCTCCTGTCGTCGGTGTAGGAGTTGGCGAACACATACAGCCGCTTGCCATGCCAATCAGGCCAGC
>CACYZW010000222.1 GCA_902778995.1 uncultured Eubacteriales bacterium | reverse complement strand
CACCGTGAAGGAGCTTGAAGCGTCCACTCAGATTGACCTCGAAAAGGGATATACGGAAGAATTGATCATGCCCAGGGAGCGCACGTTCAGGCGGGACAGCACCACCCCCGACGATGCAAACCAGTCCTCAACGGAGGCTGCCGCCCAAATAAGCATGGACGATATGACCGGTTCCCCCGACCATACGCTGGCGTCAGAACCTGACAAGCCTGTATGGGGCGATGACGGCGAGGAGGTGTCCGTATGAATGATTCTCTCATCTTCACTGGAGGCAGCGCCACCTATACCGCCCTGGAAGCAGGCGAGACCTACGAGTTGAAGAACCACGCCGGAGAGACCACTGCGACCTATGAAGCGACCGAAGACAAGGTAACCGAGATCCACTCCGACACATTTGGGTTCATGGCGCACCAGAACGAAAACAACATTACCGTGGAGAAGGGAACCGTGGTGGACTCCGGTTACGCCACGTTCCTGGTCAAGACCGGCGCTTCCAATCAGGTGCTCACAGCCTCCGTGGACGACGCGACGATCACCAACGGCGGCATGCTGATCCAGGTGATGGACAACGTCGACGCCACCAACGGCGGCATGATGGACGCGGACGACCCGGAGAACACCAATGGCGGCAGCCAGAACTTCAAGCCGTATCACACAGAAGAAGCAGGCTTCAATACCGATGCAGCAAGCGCAAGCGGCACAGTGCAGACTTTCACCTTTACCAATGGTGACTACACCGGCAACATCTACAATGCTTCCGGCAGTGACGGGCTGGAGGGCAACACGCTGAACGTGACCTTCAACGAAGGCGCGGTCTACAGCGGTGCAATCGCCTCCACAGCCGCCATCCATGTGACCTATGAAGGTTCCCAGGCTGTGAAGGCGAACGGCAGCTACGCCTTCGACGATGAGGAAACGGCCGCAGCCTTCGCGGAGCAGTACCAGAACACGTCTTTCACCATCGAGGAATACTGGTCCATCGGCCAGGTGGCCAATCTGGTAAATGACAACGGCGGGAATGCCGTGAATGTCACGCTGACGGGCGACGCCGTGTGGAACGTGATCGGCACCTCCCTGATTGCTTCGCTGACCCTTGAAGGCGACGCGCAGGTGGTCGTGCCCGAGGGCATCACCCTGACCGTGAACGGCGTGGACTATACCGGTTGCACCCTGACGGCGGATTCGATATAAGCCAAATCAAGCAGACGCAAAATCAGAAAACAATATGTTATGCGGCTGATATAAATCAACACAAAACAACAGCCCCTTTCTCACTGTGGCTGAAAACCCTGTGGGAAAGGGGTGCTCTGTCCGTACAGACCCAGTATGCTTACGCTTATTCAGACTTCCACAGCCCATGCAGATTGCAGTATTCGTATGCCGCAACTACGGTATCACCCTCGGTGAGAGCGAAGACAGCGACGGGTTTATCACCCGGCTGTAGCGCTTTTCTCTGGCGGCCTTCTTTCGTCTCGAGAAGGATCCACTGGATGTAGTGCGCGTCCAGCATGGGATGCTCCACGGAGCCGACGGTCACAGTTACCATCTGGCCGTTCTGCTTAATCACGGGGACGTGCTTCTCGCCCGCCGCATCGGTGGTGTTGGGCATGAGTGGCTCCATCTCTTCGCCGCAGCAGTGGCAGCGGACGCCGGAATCCTGGATGTGGGCGATGATGTTGCCGCAATGTTCGCATCTGTAGAACGTCATGTCAATATCCTCCTTTGAATCAATTAGTAATTCTCCGCGTTCACTTCAAAGTAGCTCTGGGGATGGGCGCATACCGGGCATACCTCCGGGGCCTGGATACCGACCACGATGTGCCCGCAGTTGCGACACTCCCACACCTTGACCTCGCTCTTTTTGAAGACTTCCTGCATCTCCACGTTTTTCAACAGCGCGCGGTAGCGCTCCTCGTGGTGCTTTTCGATGGCGGCGACCATGCGGAACTTCGCGGCCAGCTCTGGGAAGCCCTCAGCCTCGGCGGTGACAGCGAAGCCTTCATACATATCTGTCCACTCGTAGTTCTCGCCGTCTGCGGCGGCAGCCAGGTTCTCAGCCGTGTCTCCGATGCCGTTCAGCTCCTTGAACCACATCTTGGCGTGCTCCTTTTCGTTGTCAGCGGTCTTTAGGAACAGCGCCGCGATCTGCTCGAAACCGTCCTTCTTTGCCCGGGAGGCGAAGTAGGTATACTTGTTGCGGGCCTGGGATTCGCCGGCAAAGGCGGCCTCCAGGTTCTTCTCGGTCTGCGTTCCGGCATCGTGGATGTAGCCGCATACGGTGCATTTCCAGATTTCCATGGTTTTTTCCTCCTTCGGCGTCGTCGGTTCATTGAAAGAAATGGTGTCCAGCAGAAAGCGCGCGTCCTCTGCCGGGAAACCGGATTCTCCGGCATATTGTTCCAGCAGCTCCGTCAGCAACGCGCGGGCATTGTTGCTCTGGGGCAGCATATAGCCTGACTCCCGCAGCAGGTCTTCCGCCATGATGCGGTTGGATCTTGGAGGATACCAGCTGCCGCAACGCCGCGACGACGGACTCATCCTTCGCTTGCTGGGGCGGGTATTGCCTTGGCACCAGGCTGATGGCCTTGGCAGGACAGGCCTCAGTGCACGCGCCGCAGCCGATGCATTTCTCCACATCGATCACGCTGTTTTCAGTATCCGATGCGCCTGTGGGACAGACGTACAGGCACAGACAGTCCTTCTCGCAGAAGCGAATGTTTCTCACGGCATATTTATCGCCCATGACATCAGCCCCCTATCCTTTCCAGCTTGTGGCTGGGTACCTTACAAACAGGGCAAAGCTCCGGAGGCGTGTCGCCCACATAGACGAAACCGCAGATGGTACACACCCAGACACCGGTATCCTTGAGCATCGCCTCTCCTTCTCGGGAATAACGGGTAAGCAGCGACTGGAGCATGCGCGTCACCTTTTCACTCCACACCAGGCTGCGCAGCGCACCCCGATCACTGACCTGGCCAGAGACGGCGTTGGCGGTGGGATAGCCTTCGGACAGATCCTGCTCAACCTTTGCAAGCAGCGCATCGAGGTTCGAGTCGGCAAACGGTTCCGCTCGTTCCCTGAGCCAGTCCGCCAGCCGCGTGAACGCGGCGGCCTGGTCGGCATTATACTGCTTCTCGCAGCCCCGGGCCAGGTTGGAGCACACCGCGCTGAGTTCCATGGCCGTCAGCGGACGCAGGTCAGTGGGGAGTGCGGGGACAGGGGCGGGTGCTGCGGCCTGC
>CACYZW010000221.1 GCA_902778995.1 uncultured Eubacteriales bacterium | reverse complement strand
ATGTAGTTGTTGTCATAGGTGATGTAGGGGTTTTCCATGTCGGCCCAGAAGCCCACGCGCTCGGACATGCGCTCCCATTCGCCCTTGTACTTCCAGACGGATTTCTTGCACTCCTGGATGAAGGGCTCGATGCCGTATTCCTCGATCTGCTCCTTGCCGTCCAGGCCCAGCAGCTTCTCCACCTCCAGCTCCACCGGCAGGCCGTGGGTGTCCCAGCCCGCGATGCGGGTGACCAGCTGGCCCTTCATCGTGTGGAAGCGGGGCAGCAGGTCCTTGATGGCCCTGGTTTCGATGTGGCCGATGTGGGGCTTGCCGTTGGCCGTCGGCGGGCCGTCGAAGAAGGACCAGACCTCCCGGCCCTCCCGGTTCTTCATGGACTTCCGGAAGATGTCGTTGTCGTTCCAGAACTTGATGACTTCCTTTTCCCGCGCCAGGAAATCCAGCGCCGTGGAGACCTTTTCGATCATCCGTGTGTTCCTCCCGTTAAAAAATAATACGCCTCTCCTCCCCATGGGACGAAGGCGCTTCGCGGTACCACCCAGGTTGGCATATACGAATATATACCCACTCTTCTGCGCTGTAACGGGCGCGCCCGACGGAGCCTACTGCCGCATGCGCGGGTTCGGGCCGCTGCTCCGGGAGGATGCCCCACGGCCCCGGCCTCCGGACTTGCACCATACTCCGGCTCGCTGCGCGCCTTGACTTACGTGGGCGGTTCCCATCCAAGCAGTATTATCATTTCTATTATATCCGAAATCGCGGATTTGTAAATGCCCCGAGGCGGGAATCAATGCCGATTTTACTTTCAAAAAACAAATTCGCGCATCCCGGCCTGTTTCATTGTGTTATAATGATAAAGTGTTGCAAACGCATGTCATTATACTAAACCTGTTCTAAATAGTGAACAGGTGCGGTGAAGATTTTTCGTCCTGTCGAAGCTGAACGGAGGGAGGCGATGCCGTAGCATCGTTGACCGAAGTGAAGCAATGACAGGGCGGAAAAGATTCCCGCAGATGATTGTCATTTAGAGCAGGTTTAGTATTAAACATAACGGTACCGGCAGGCAATGTCCGAACGAAGCATACCGAGGGGGAAATTTCTTGGATATCTTCAAAAAATGCTATAGCTACTCTTTGGCCAACGAGCTGCGCCAAAAGGGGCTCTACCCATATTTCCACGCGCTGGAGACCCGCCAGGACACCGAGGTCATCATGGAGGGCAAGCGCCGCATCATGCTGGGCAGCAACAATTATCTGGGCCTGACCACCTGCCCCGAGGTGCAGGAGGCGGGCCTGCGGGCGCTGGCGCAGTACGGCACCGGCTGCTCGGGCTCCCGGTTTCTGAACGGCACGCTGAAGCTGCACCTCGAATTGGAGGACGAGCTTGCGGGCTTTTTGCACAAGGAGGCCTGCTGTACCTTCTCCACGGGCTTTCAGAGCAACTTGGGCATCATCAGCGCCATCGTGGGCCACGGCGACTATGTGATCTGCGACAGGGAAAACCACGCCTCCATCTACGACGGCTGCAAGCTGAGCTACGGGAGGATGCTGACCTACGGCCACAGCAACATGGAGGAGCTGGAGATCCAGCTGAAAAAGGTGCCCGGGAGCGCGGGCTGCCTGATCGTCACCGACGGCGTGTTCAGCATGGGCGGCGACATCTGCAAGCTGCCGGAGATCGTGAAGCTGGCGAAGCAGTACGGCGCGCGGGTCATGGTGGACGACGCCCACGGCCTGGGCGTGATCGGCGAGGGCGGCCGGGGCACGGCCTCTTATTTCGGGCTTGAAAAGGAGGTCGACCTGATCATGGGCACCTTCTCGAAGTCCCTGGCCTCGCTGGGCGGCTACCTGGCGGCGGACGCCACGGTGGTGGATTTTGTGCGCCACAACTCCCGCCCGTTCATATTCTCCGCCTCCATCACCCCGGCCAGCACCGCCATCGCGCTGGCGGCCCTGCGGCACGTCGAAGCCCACCCCGAGCTGGTGAAGCGGCTTTCCGACCTGTCGGCCTACATGCGCAGGGGGCTCAAGGCGCGGGGCATACCGATCATCGAGGCCGAGACGCCCATCATCCCCATCTACACCTACGCCCCCGAGGCCACGCTGCTGCGGGCGCGCCAGCTCTACGAGGCGGGCGTGTACGTCAACCCCGTGCTGCCCCCGGCCACGCCGCCCGAGCTGTGCCTGCTGCGCACCAGCTACATGGCGAGCCTCAACGAGGGGCTGCTGGACGAGGCCCTGGAGATCTTCGGGCGGGTCTTTGCCATGCCGGCGGAATAAAGGCAGGTGGCGCGACGATTCATCCGGAGGCTGATGCGCCGTCAAATAGCCTGAAAATGCAGGATGGAGGGCTTTCGCCCTCCATCTCAGACCGCTGACAAAGGCCGCAAACGCAGAAAATCCTTCCGATCAAAGAAGAGCGGAAGGATTTTCTGCTTGCTGTGTTGGCGTCGCCTGCAAAATGCGG
>CACYZW010000220.1 GCA_902778995.1 uncultured Eubacteriales bacterium | reverse complement strand
CGCGCCTGCCGTAGGCAGTGGCGCGACTGCTATAGGGTCCACTAAAGCTGCGGAAAAGCGCCTTGAAATGCAGTCAAATCCATCCGAAACTGCATCTCCCCACATTTAGAAACCCACTCTAATGCGTTCATATAAAAACGGCTTCCGCGCTTTCGGAAGCCGTTTTTTTGATTTTGAGGTTTTTCAGGCGAACCGCTTCTGCAGTTCCTCAAACCGCTCGTGGGTGATCAATGCATCCTCCTTCAGGCCCTTCAGCTTCACGATGAACGTCCACCGGCCATAGGGCTGTATGGAATCGATCAGGTTCAGGTTTACGATGTAGCTCTTGTGGGTCCTGAAGAAGATCGCGTCCGGCAGGCGCTCGTCCAGCTCGGCCATGCCGTCGGGCACCACGTAGCGCGCGCCGTCCTTCATCAGCAGTACAGTGGCGCGGTTTTCCCGCATCACCATGGCGATGTCGGGCACATCCACAAAGCTGACGCCGTCCCGATGCCGGATCATCATGCGCCCCGGCACCGGGATTGCCCCGGAGCCCTGCGCCGGATTTGGGCGTTCCGGAACGGGCATGGCCTGGGACGGCGCTTCATTTCCCGCCACTGGTCCCCGCAGCCGTTCGCGGATGCGCCGGAAGGTCTCCAGCGCCCGCTCCACCCGAAAGGGCTTCACCAGATAATCGAAGGCGTATACCTCGAAGGCGCTGGCCATGTATTCCTCGTGGGCCGTGGCGAACACCAGCACCGCCCGCGGGTCCCGGTCCTGTATGGCGCGGGCGCAGTCGATGCCGCTCAGCTCGGGCATTTCCACGTCCAGCAGCACCACCTCAGGCCGCTGCGCGTCATACAGCCGGATCAGCTCCGCGCCGTCCGCCGCCTCGCCCACCAGCGCGTATCCCTCGGCCTGCTGGACGATTCTGCGCATCACCAGCCGCATACCCGCGTCGTCATCGGCGATCAGTATTGTGATGGGTGTCATGGGATCTCCTTTGCAAAGACAGATAGAGGGAACAGGGTAACTTTTCGCCAAATACTGATTGCAACAAATCAGTATTTTCTCAGCGCCCTCGGCTTGCCCAGCACCTCCGCCATCACCACGGCGCGGCGCAGGGCGCGGGCATCGAAGGTCTCGGGCAGCACGTCCTCGTCGTGTTTTGCGTCGATGGCGGCCATGTGGCGCGCCTGTGCAACGCGGCTGACGCCCTCGGAATGGGTGTGCTCCATGCTGCCGCCGAAGCAATCCTCGTCCTCCAGGGCGCTGTGGCCCTCCGTGTGGGTATGCTCCATGCTGCCGCCCGAGCAATCCGCGTCTTCCAGCATGGACGCGCCCTGGACAGAGCCGGAACCCTTCACGGCCTGAACCACGGGCTCCGAGCGGCGCTTGGCCACAGCCCGGTCACCCGTAACGCGGCTTTTGACCTCCGCGATGATCTCATCCAGATCCGTCGGTATGACGACCTCCGGTTCCGCAGGCGCTGCGGGCTGCTTCGCCCCGGCCTGGGTCCCGGGTGCCGGACGCCGCCCATTGGCCGGCGTTCCGGGCTTTGCGGCGGCGTTGCCCTGCTTCTTGTTCTTGGACATGCTGACGATTGTCAGCACGACGACCAGTAAAAACGCGAGGAATTGCACAAAGCCGCCTCCCTTCCTGTCGTTGTCGTGTAGAATATAGCTGCCGCAGGGTCCGCCCCGCGGGGATGTGTCCCCGCGGGGGCAGACCGCCGGCCCTTCATCACTTCTTCATTTCCTTTTCCGAGGGCGCGGTCCCTTCTCCCGCGATGGCCTCGCGCATGCGGGTGTCGGAGATCACGTTCTGCATCTGATAGTAGTCCATCACGCCCAGCTTGCCCTCGCGCAGCGCGGCCGCCATGGCCCTCGGCACCTCGGCCTCCGCCTCGACCACCTTGGCGCGCATCTCCTGCACGCTGGCCTTCATCTCCTGCTCGTGGGCGACGGCCATCGCGCGGCGCTCCTCGGCCTTGGCCTGGGCGATGCGCCGATCGGCCTCCGCCTGGTCCATCTGCAGCTGCGCGCCCACGTTGCGGCCCACGTCCACGTCGGCAATATCAATCGAAAGAATCTCGAATGCAGTGCCGGCGTCCAGGCCCTTGTTCAGCACGGTGCGGCTGATCAGGTCGGGGTTCTCCAGCACGTCCTTGTGGCTCTCGGAGGAACCAACGGTGGTGACGATGCCCTCGCCGACGCGGGCGATGATGGTCTCCTCGCCGGCGCCGCCCACCAGGCGGTCGATGTTCGCCCGCACGGTCACCCTGGCCTTGGCCCGCAGCTCGATGCCGTTCTTGGCGATGGCGGCGATGACCGGGGTCTCGATGACCTTGGGGTTGACGGACATCTTCACGGCCTCCAGCACATTGCGGCCTGCCAGGTCGATGGCCTTGGACTGCTCAAAGGTCAGCTGGATCTGGGCGCTCTGGGCCGCGATCAGCGCGTCCACCACCCGGTCCACGTTGCCGCCGGCC
>CACYZW010000219.1 GCA_902778995.1 uncultured Eubacteriales bacterium | reverse complement strand
CGAACAGCTGGCCGGCCTGCGCGCCGTGCCCGGCCTGATCGTGTATCGCCCCGCGGACAGCAAGGAGGTCGCCGCCGGCTGGATCGCCGCCATGACCGAAAAGCATCCCGTGGCGCTGGTGCTGACCCGCCAGGACCTGCCCCTCTATGAAAAGAGCGGCCTGGACGCCCTGAAGGGCGGCTACATCCTCTCCGACAGCGAGAAGGCCACCCCCGACGTGCTGCTCATGGCCTCCGGTTCTGAGGTCGAGCAGTGCATGGAGGCCCAGGCGCTGCTGAAGGCCGATGGCATCGACGCCCGCGTGATCTCCATGCCCAGCTTCGAGCTGTTCGAGGCGCAGAGCGAGGAATACAAGGAGTCCGTCATGCCCAAGGCCGTGCGCGCCCGCGTGGCCGTGGAGGCCGCCGCGACCTTCGGCTGGCACAAGTATGTCGGCCTGGACGGCGCGGTGATCGGCCTGGATCACTTCGGCGCCTCCGCCCCCTACAAGTTCCTGTTCAAGGAATACGGCTTCACCGCCGAGAACGTGGCCGCGACCGCGAAGAAGGTCGTCGGCTGAGCAAAAAAAGACGATGGGGCCGTTGCAGCAGCGGCCCCATGAATACCCGTTCCGCGCCCTGTGGGGCGCGGGATTTTTTACTGCACCGACTCGCCGCGATCCAGCTTCATGATCATGTCCACCCGCCTCTGGTGGCGTCCGGCCTGGAATTCGGTGTTCAGGAACACATCCGCGATGGCCTCGGCCATCACCGGGCCGATGATGCGCGCGCCCATGGCGATGATGTTGGCGTCGTTGTGCTGGCGGGCCAACTCGGCGCTCACGGGCTCGGAGCACACCGCGCAGCGCACCCCGTGGACCTTGTTGGCCGAAATGGAGATGCCCAGGCCCGTGCCGCAGATCAGTATGCCCCTGTCGCACTCCCCGGAGACCACGGCCCGGGAAACGCGCTCTGCGTAGATGGGATAGTCGGTAGACGCGGCGGTATCGGTGCCGAAGTTGACGATCTCATGGCCCTTTGCGGAGAGATAGTCGACCAGATGCTGTTTGAGCTCCACGCCCACATGATCGTTGCCAATTGCGATTTTCATGTCCAACACTCCTTGATTCCATACAGTATTTCATAGGTCTGCCGTTACTATACCGCATTTATTAACCAATGTCAATGAAATTTGGACACACACTCTACGCCGTCTCCCCCGCGGGATTGACGTGGATCATGATGTGCTTTACCTGGGGGAAGGCCTTTTCAACGTCGTCGTGCACAGCCTCGGCGATGGCGTGGGCTTCGCTCAGGGTCAGCGCGTCGTCCAGGGCGATTTCAAGCTCCACATACAGCCGGCTGCCGAATTCCCGCGTGCGCAGCACGTCGATGCGCCGCACGCCGGGGTGGGCCTGTACGCAGGCGCGAATCTGCGCCTCCGTCTGGGCGTCGCAGCTGTGATCCACCATGCGATCCACGGCGTCCCGAAAGATGTCCAGCGCCGCCTTGACGATGAACGCGCAGATGATCACGCTGGCCAGCGGGTCCATCATCGGCACGCCCAGCCGCGCCCCGGCGATGCCGATGAGTGCGCCCACCGAGCTGAGGGCGTCGGAGCGGTGGTGCCAGGCGTCGGCCATCAGCGCGGGCGAGGCCAGCTTGCGGGCCCAGGCGCGGGTATACCAGAACATGCCCTCCTTCACGGCGATGGAGACGATGGCCGCCACCAGCGCCAGCACGCCGGGAACGGGCTTCTCCCCCGCCTGGCCGGCCAACACCTCCCGGGCGCCGCCGTAGCCGATGAGCAGCCCCGTGATGAGCAGCACCACCGCCAGCACGATGGCGGCGACGCACTCCATGCGCTCGTGGCCGTAGGGATGCTCCCGGTCCGGGGCCTTGCCGGAGAGCCGCAGGCCCACCATCACGATCAGCGTGCTGAAAATGTCCGAGGCCGAATGCACCGCGTCCGACACCATTGCCCCGGAGTGGGCGATCAGGCCCGCCGCCAGCTTGCCCGCGGACAGCAGCAGGTTGACCGCTATGCTGACGGCAGAGACGCGAAGCGCCTGCTGAGACTGGTTTTCCATCTGTTTTCCTCCCTCACCCCGCGGACAGAAAAACCGCGGGCAAGTCATTGTACGACTGTCCCGCGGATCAAATGCACACCGCTATCACTTCCGTGACCCGGCTCCCAAGGGCCTGTTCAGATATTATTTTACCCGTTCGGGCATAAAAAGGCAAGCTAAAATTCGGTAACAGGCCCAGATTTTGCCCCCCCGCCAATTACCATTCGCCCGTTGTGTGAATGGTAACGCTCGCCTGTTCTTGTTCAAAAGTATTTTTGAAAAATCCGTTGAAATCAGCCCCTTGTTCTGCTATAATTTATTTGTATCCATATGCTCCCGTGCAGGGGTTAATGTTCCGCGCTGGCAGGCCGATCCATGAGATGGACAGCCATGCGGAACGGACGGTTTTTTGTACAACATGGTTCAGCGGCGGCCATAACAGCCGTGAATGCGAAAGGAGACAGATTGCTTATGAAAATGAAAAAACGACTTTTGAGCATCCTGCTCAGCCTTGTGATGGTGTTGGGCTTGATGCCGGGGTTGAGTTTGACTGCATTTGCGGATGATGATCCCCCCTATGCACAATATAAGAACACCACAACAGAAATAACTTTTGACGGTAAGTCCTGGTATCTTATCGATTACGATGCCGGTACCGTAACGCTGCTGGCAAACGATTGTGTTGGAGCTTCACAGTATAATGAAAGCG
>CACYZW010000218.1 GCA_902778995.1 uncultured Eubacteriales bacterium | reverse complement strand
TCTATGATCTCGTTCTTCGCCGCCATGTCTGCCAGATTATACAGGTTCTGGATCACGTATATCCGCAGCATTCGTTCCAGTGGAAATGGCTTGTTCCCGTGCTCTCCTTTATAATAATATGGGAGTACCAGTTCCGTCCACCTGCTCCACGGTATGATCCTGTCCATTCGTTCAAGCAGCTCTTTCTTTGGCGTCGCCGCTTGTCGTAGTTCGTCGCTGATCAGCGATATCGTCATCTGCTTATCCATACTTCTATTTTACCATATTTCTCGGACTTTGTATACTGTGCGGTGTTTCCTTAAGGAAAAACCGCACAATTGGGTGGTATCATGGCGAGGTGAATTTTAGTCAGGCGTGGTCTGCAAATTTCGCAGGCTTACTGGCGGTAAGTCAAGGGATTTGCAGGCTGCGGATGGCTGAAAGTCATCTGTCAGGCTGCTGCACATATTGTACGATATTTTCATAAAAGGGACGGTCCTTTGACGCCGCTTTTCGGGCTTCAAAGAACCGTCCCTTTTCTTTCAATCGGTCGTTTATATCACTTCTACCTTGATGAGGTTGGTATTGCCGCTCTTGCCGTTGGTGACGCCGCCGGTGATGACGATCTTGTCACCGGGCTGGAGCCCCAGCCTCTCCTTCGCCAGTTGGGTGGCCACGTAGAACAGTACGTCGGTGGAGGTGTATTCCACGCTCAGCGCCGGCACTACGCCCCAGGACAGGGCCAGCTTGCGCATGGTGTGCTCACTGGTGGTGACGCCCAGGATGTCCACAGGGGCGCGGAAGCGGGAGATCATCCGCACGGTGCTGCCGGACAGCGAGCAGGCCACGATGGCCTTCGCGCCCACATCAATGGCCATGGCGCATACGGCGTGGCTGATGGCGTCTACGGTGGAGTGAGTGACGAACTGGTTGTCGTGGAAGCGCTGGGCGTAGTCGATCTCGCCCTCGGTGGCTTCGGCGATCTTCGCCATCACGGCCACGGATTCCACCGGATGCTTGCCCGCGGCAGTCTCGCCGGAGAGCATCACGGCGCTGGTGCCGTCGTACACGGCATTGGCCACGTCTGAAATTTCGGCCCGGGTGGGGCGGGGGTTGTGGATCATTGACTCCAGCATCTCGGTGGCGGTGATGACCCGCTTGCCGATCAGGCGACACTTGGTGATCAGTTTCTTCTGCACGGCAGGCAGTTGTTCGTAAGGGATTTCAACGCCCATGTCGCCGCGGCCGATCATGATGCCCTCGCAGGCTTCGCAAATCTCCTCGACGTTGTCGATGCCCGACTGGTTCTCCAGCTTTGCGATCAGGCTGATGTGGCTTCCGCCATTGGCGTTCAGAAAGGCGCGCACATCCAACAGGTCCTGCTTGCGGGATACAAAGGAGCAAGCCACATAATCCACGCCGTTTTCAATGCCAAACAGCAGGTCGGCCTTGTCCTGCTCGGACAGGTAGACCTGGTTCAGAACCTTGCCCGGGAAGCTCATGCTCTTGCGATCGGACAGTTCGCCGCCTATGGCCACCACGCAGCGCACCTCAGGGCCGACGATCTCCTGCACGTCCAGGGCGATGAGGCCGTTGTTCACCAGCACCCGGTCGCCGATTTTCAGGTCGTCGGCAAGGCCCGCGTAGTTGACAGAGACCTGCTTCTCGTTGCCGGGCACGTCGTCCACATGCAGTGTGAAGGGCGCGCCCTCTACCAGCTGGACAGGGCCGCCTGAAAAGGTCTTGATGCGGTACTCAGGGCCTTTCGTGTCCAGCATGATGGCGATGGGCTGGTTCAGTTGCTCCCGCACGCGCACGATGGTGTCGATCTTGGCCTTGTGCTCCGGATGGGTGCCGTGGGAGAAGTTGATGCGGGCGATGTTCATGCCCGCCTTGCACATGGCGGCCAGAACCTCTTCCGATTCGCTGGCCGGGCCGATGGTGCAAATAATCTTGGTCTTTCTCATGGGCGTCACCTCGCAATTGTTCATGATTCAATTGTATCTGTTAGGCGCTGTGAAGAAATGAGTTGAACAGATACATTCAATTCAATTATAAATGATAAAACCGCTGCCTGTCAATCACCGGCACTGGACATATCGCCTCAAATCGTGTATAGTTATAGCCAAGAAAATATAATGGAGGATACGCCCATGCCCGAGAAGACCACCAGTGTTCAGATCGTGCTGCCCCAACACTGCAACGGATATGTGAAGCCCCGCCTGTTCGGCGGCCAGATCATGGCCTGGATCGACATCATAGGCGCCGTAGCGGCACGCCGTTATACCAAAAGTGCCGTGACCACCGTATGCATCGACAACCTCAGCTTTCTCGAGCCCGCCTACCTGAACGATACGGTGGTCCAGGAGGCCGAGGTGATTTGGACGGGACACACCTCGCTGGAGGTGAAGGTGGACAGCTATGTGGAGCACCTGGACGGCAGCCGCATGCGGGTGAACCGGGCCTATGTCGTCTTTGTGGCCTTGGACGATAATGATCGGCCCAAGCCGGTACCCACCTTTACTCCCAGGACCGATGCCGAAAAGCGCGAATTCGCCGCTGCCCAGGAGCGCAGGAAGCAGCGGGTGGGGAAGTGAAAGATTAAGGAAATACCGCATAATCGAG
>CACYZW010000217.1 GCA_902778995.1 uncultured Eubacteriales bacterium | reverse complement strand
AAATCGGAGATTTCCGAGTCCGCTGCGCGGACTGCCACGGCTCAAATCGTAGATTTGAGGCGCGGCACCGTTGGCGCCGAAAATGCGCTTCAGGCATTTTAGAAACACACTCTAATCCTCGACAAACACGGCCACGCCGTTTCCCGGCGGTTCCGTGTCCCGGATTGCCAGTTCAAGCTCGTCTGGCGCTTCACCCCATATTGCGGCGGTGAACGCCTCGGGGCCCAGCGTGAAATACAGGTGCCTGTGTTCTCCTGCATCCAGGGATACCCTGTCTGTCGTCAGCCGCTTCCAGCCGCGCCCGTCATTGGCCCATACGCCGATGTCCAGCGTCTGGGCGGTGCCGCCGTTCGCCACGCCGCCCAGCAGATTCAGGCTTTCTCCCCGGCGCACGGTCGTCCTTGCCGGAATGGCGTCGATAAAGGACAGCATATTCATCACTTCCCAAACTGCATATTGGTCAATTTATTGGCGGCACATCCCGATAATCGGCGCTCCTTCCGAAGGCGCGCAATCAGCGGGTGCGCGCCGCTTCGGATCGCACGGAATCGCTGTTCACCGGAAAGGTAAAATAGGTGTTCGGATAGGGCTCGTCCGCGAGCGTGAAATGCCACCATTCCTTATTCAACGGCTTGAAGCCTCCGGCGACCATCGCCTCGCGCAGCAGCAAGCGATTCTCGTATTGCTCCCTGGTGATACCGGGCGCGTCCACGTGGCTGAGCGCTCCAAAGTAATCGTATGTCCCGCCCATGTCCGCCTCCTTTTCCGCGGACATGTCGAACAGGGTGAGATCCACCGTACTGCCGCGGCTGTGGCTGGAGCGCCTTGCAAGATAGCCCTGCGGAAAGAGGGCGTCCTTGTCCAGCTCCGGATAGAAATAGCGCTTCATGCGGGTATCGTCCGGGTCACCGGCCCATCGCATAAAGCGCTTTACGGCGCTGTGCGGACGATAGGCATCGTAGATTTTCAGCCGGTAGCCCCTGGAAGCCAGGTCGTCGCTGACCTTTTTCAGCGCAGCCGCAGCCTCCCGTGTCAACAGGGCCACGGGCTCCTCGTACCCGTCTATGCGCTCTCCCACGAAATTGAAGGTCGAATAATAGCGCATCTCCAAAATGACATCGGGGACGGCTTCGCTGAGCAGCACAAATCCGGAGGCGTCGTCTGAAAGTACGGCCTCCTTCGCCACGGACGCCGTCCGGGACATGGCCATCAGCAGCAGGAGCATCACAAAAGCGATCTTCTTCAAGTGCATACGTTTCCCTTCATTTCTGACCGCGTCCATCGCTTCGCTCACCGGCCGTCGGGACTTATCATTTGATGGGGTTGCCTGTTACCCCTTCTGCCCGATCTCGTAGAAGCGTATGTGCAGGCCGTCCGCCAGCGTCTCACCCTCGCCGACAAACCGGCTTCGGTGCAGGTAGGGGGCCAGGCGCGCGCTGTCGGTCATAAAGACGGGCACGGTGCGAAAGGGCATGGTCACGTCCCCGCCGTCGAACCAGCCCTCGTTCTCCACATAGATGTGGCAGGCTTCTCCTGCCGCATCCGTGCCGGTGAGCATGTAGCGGGCGGACATGTGGCGCACACCCGCCGCGTTGACCACCTGGGTATCCACGCCGCAGGGCTCCACGACGCCCCGAAAGATCCCGCCCTCCGCAAAGCCCTTGAAGGGAATCATCAATACCTCGCCGTTTTCCCCCTTCATTTGAACCGAGGGGCCGTTGAATTCGATGCGTATATCCAATACCATTTTGCCCTTCATTGAACCGACTCCTTTGGTTTGCCTGCCGTTTCCGGCAAAATATGCTGTTGAAGCGCACACACGGCTGTGGTATCCCTCCGTTCCGCGTTGCCAGAACGAAAAATCCATCCCACATCTTGTTCCATTTTTAATTGAGAATAGTATAACGGCTGAATTTCAGCCGCCTGCTGCCCGCTGATTTCTTGACTTGCCGCCAGCAAGCCTGCGAAATATGCAGTTTACAATCGACGAAAATTCATCCCGTTACTGCACGACTCGATTATGCGGTGTTTCCTTACATATACCGTGAACGACGGTGAAACGGCCAAAACACAGGGAAGTGACTGCGCGACATGCGAACCTACACCGAAGCGGACGACCTTCAATTTAAGCACTGCCTGTCGGAGATGACAAATCATCCCGGCATCCAGCGGCTGAAGGAAATACCCCAACACAAGGGCGGCACCACCTACGCCCACTGCGTCAACGTCGCCTGTACCGCCTACGATATGGCGAAGAAGCTTCAATGGGATATCGACATCGAAGCGCTGGTCAAGGGCGCGCTGCTGCACGACTACTACCTGTACGACACCGAGACCATGCCCTATTCGGACTACAGGCACTCGCTGGTTCACCCCAAGCTGGCCCTCGCCAACGCCGAAAAGCTGTTCGAACTCTCCGGGAAGGAGCGCAACATCATCCTCAGCCATATGTGGCCCATCCCCGGCGCGCCGTTGCCCCTTTCAAAGGAGGCGTGGCTCGTATCGATGGCGGACAAGGTCTGCGCGTACCGGGAGATGCACGGAAGGCAACAATCGGCCTCTCGTCCCTGATGGCAAAGGGACGGGAGGCTTTGTCTATGGAACACTGCACAATAGAGCATTGCAGTAAAGCCATGCGCACTGTGCGGTGTTTCCCTACAGCAGCGGCGCGAAGAGGCGCAGCAGAAGCTGCTTGAATTTCAGGAAGCTTCCCTTGCCCGAGGCATACTGCTCCGTGACCTCCGAACACTGCGCCATTGTGCGCAGGAAGTCGGCCCGCGTATCCAGCACGGCCTGGCAGTTCATATACAGGCAGGCGTTTTCAAAGTGATGGTACAGGCTGCGGTAATCCAGGTTGATCGTGCCGCAGACGGCGACCTCGTTGTCGGCAATGCACATCTTGCAGTGGCAGAAGCCGGGGGTCCACTCGTAGATCCGCACGCCGTTGCGCGCCAGCGGATTGTAATAGGAGTGCGTCACCTCGTACACCATCTTCTTGTCCGGTATGCCGGGCGTGATGACCCGCACATCCACGCCGCGCTTGGCCGCAAGGCTGAGGGCGTGTATCATCTCGTCGTCGAGTATCAGGTAGGGCGTGATGAACCAGCAGTAGCGGTTGGCCTTGTTGACGATATTGATGTAAACCTCCTCGCCCACGCGCTCCTCGTCCAGCGGGCTGTCGGCATAGGGCTGCACGAAGGCCTCCTCCTTCGCGGTGTAGTCCACCGTCGGCAGGTATTTGTCGAAGTCGACGTCGTCCCTGTCGCTGTCGGTGACGGCGTTCCAGTTCTCCAGGAACGTGACCGTCAGGCTGCGCACCGCGTCGCCCTCCAGCCGAACGCCGGTGTCCTTCCACTCGCCATAGGGATGGGTCAGGTTAAAATACTCGTTGGCGATGTTGTAGCCGCCCGTGAAGCCCACCTTGCCGTCGATGACGGTGATCTTGCGGTGGTCGCGGTTGTTCAGAAACAGGTTCAGGCCCGGTTTAAAGGGGTTGAACACGCGGCACTGTATGCCCACCTTCTCCAGCCGCTGGATAAAATCGGTGTTGATGAAGCCGATGGAGCCCATGTCGTCATAAAACACCCGAACCTCGACGCCGGCGCGCACCCGTTCCTCCAAAATCTCCTGCAGGCCGTGCCAGGATTCCTTGTCCTCGATGGCGTGATACTCCATGAAGATAAAGCGCTCGGCCTTGCGCAGGTCGGCCTTCTGCGCCTCCAGACCCTTCGTCGCGTCGTCATAGTAGACGATGTCCGTATTCAGATACAGCGGATACTTGCTGTTGCGAAGCAGATAGTCGGACAGACCGGCCCAGCGCCGGCTCTTGGAGGCCAGCGACTTTGAGGCTGCCTTCGCCGCCGCTCCGACCTCGCCCTCGGACAGCTTCGGCATCAGCCGGACGTTCAGTTCGTCGTACCGGATGCGCATCTTCTTCGTGCCGCCGTTCAGACCCACGATGAGATACAGGCCCGTGCCGAGGATCGGGGCCAGCAGGATCAGTATGATCCAGGGCGTCTTCATGCTGCTGTTGCCCGGCTTGTTGTAGATGTACAGCACCAGCAAAAGCCCGACCACGCGGGTCAACACTTCGATCCAGGCGGCATGCCGGCTGAGCTTGGTCATCATGAGAATGATGAACACGACCTCCAGCGCAATGACGGCGATGCAAAAGATCATCCGACCTACGCCATTTTTGACGGAGGCCTCTTTTTCGAGGGTATTGGACATGTTGCTTCGACTCCCTTCGCGCGCAGTATTTGCTGCCTTCATTATACCAGTACGACCCGCCTCAGGTCAACGATAATATTTCATCGTTCGAATCAGAGTGCGCCTCAAAAGTTACCATTCACCCTACGGGCGAATGGTAATTGGCGGGGGACCCACTTCCCCCGCCATACGGTGCCGCGCCTCAAATCTTCGATTTGAGCCGTCGGCAG
>CACYZW010000216.1 GCA_902778995.1 uncultured Eubacteriales bacterium | reverse complement strand
GTTCGTGATGACCGTCCCGTTCTGGAGCATGTCCTCCAAGTTCACCAGTTCACAGTTGGAAATGGGACCTGAGATGTATCCCATGTCATGGATATGGATTCTTTCCAACGCTGCCGCGCCCCAGGAGCTGACCTGGGCCCTGGATGAGAAGAGCGGCAAGCTGGTGCTTAAGACGGAGGGCCTCGCCTCCAATTCCGCCGTGGCCAACGCCGTGAAGTCCGGCTTTATCGCCAACGAGGTGGATGCGGGCGAGCCCGTCGCCCTGCAGACGGCCTATCACGACATCGAGATCGACCATCGCGTCTACGCGGACGGCGACGGAAGCGACCTGCTGGACATCATCGTGACGAATTTCGCCGACAACAAGGATTCCTTCAAGCTGGTCTGCGAGGTGACGCTGGACGGCGGCGGGGAAACCTATGTCGCCACGCTGCCCTACTATGAGCAGGCGCTGGCCAGCCGCGCGACCCAGACCCTCACGATGCCCATATCTGCCCTGGTGCCCGATCCCGAAGTCCACAGCAGCGCGTATGTGAACATCACCGCCATAGGCCGCGACGAGAACGCCTATGCCAACAACGCCTTCCAGGTATTCCTGGGCGGCGGAAATCCGCTTCACTTTGAGAAGCAACCCGAGGACGTGACCGCCCAGGAGGGCGAGGATGTGTCCTTTGACGTGGAAGTCTCGGGCGGCAAACAGCCCTATACCTACCAGTGGCAGGTGTGGGATCCCAAGCACGAAAAGTGGGTCGACCTGCCCGGCTTCACCGAGCCGACCCTCAGCCGGAAGGACATCGAGAAGAAGTGGGACGGCGCGAGATTCCGCTGCGTCGTGACCGACGCAGCGGGCACGCAGATCGTCAGCCAGGAGGTCACCCTGACCGTTCGTGACGGAGTGGACACCGGCGACCACAGCAACCTGCCGCTGTACCTGACTGTGGCGCTCGCAGCGCTGGCGCTGCTGGAATTGTTGCGCAGGAGGGCGAAAAAGGCATAACGGAGGATCACAGAAGAAGACGCCCTGATGTCAGCACGACGGCGGCGCAGGCGTACAGGCTTAAGGAAATACTGCACAATGCTCATGGGGCATTAACGGCTGAAGTTCAGCCGCCTGCTTTCTGCTGATTTCTTGACTTGCCGCCAGCAAGCCTTCGAAATCTGCAGTTTGCAATCGCCTAAAATTCATCTCGTTACTTCACGACTCGATTATGCGGCATTTCCTTAAGCTACAGCCTGCATCGGTCTTTTCCAAGACCGGATTCCTGCGCCTCACCGTCGCCGTTTTTGCGCTGACAATCGGAGGCGCTTTATCATAAACCAATACGTGCTGGCTCTGGTCATCGTGGGAGCGCTGGTGTTGTCGGCTTCGATGATTGTTCGCAGCATCCGCACGGCTCGGCTGAACCGTGAACTGCCGTCCCTGTATGACATCAGCTGGTCAGCGATAGAGGCGGAGATCGCCGCGCTACCCATGGAGGCGGTAGACTTTGCGTCCCTGATCCGAGGCCGGGTTGACGTGCTCCATTGGGTGCTGCAGGCGACAGTGATGCCCGACGTTTCATCTATGGTGATGCAGGTTTCGTCGAAGGCTGAAACGTAAACTATTTCAACAATTATTTCAAACGCTGCCTTCGCTTCGGTTTCTGATTTTGACAAATACAGGGTGCAAGTTGAAGCAAGGTCAAGCTATGTCATCCCGGTGGATATCTGTCCGCGGGTTTCGGTATTGACCCAACCGCTGGGAGCGGACCCTTCGCCCGAACCAGCGGGTCGGAGAACGTTGGCGCGGCCAACGCCAACGTATCCGCCGCGTTGCTTGCCATCTTTGTGGCGGAGGAAATGCCCGGCCAACTACCTATCAATATTCCGGAGCTGACTCAGGACGGGGACGGAACGAGGGCGTATTGCTCGAGTATACTGTATGAACGCGGCTTTTCCGCAAAGCACGCGGGATCCGGCAGGGAACGATTACCTGGCGCTGGTCAACAAACTGAACCCGTTGCTGGATGGCTGAGAGGAGGTGCTTGAAACCGTCCATATCACCAACTCCGTGTTCGACGACATCGAGATGGAGGCAGAGGCTTTGCTACAAAACGGGCTGTGATCTCAAAATATCCACCCGGGCAGAGCGAAAGCTTCTGCTCGATGCGGTCGTGGACGCCTATCGGAAGCTGATGTCGCTGGGCTATCCCATTCGTCCGGTGGGCGATGGAAAATCGCTGCAGCCGGACCCTGCGAACGCGATGGCCAGGCTGGTCATCTACTGGATGACGACGAAGCACATCCGCCAGTATTTCGTTTCACAGACCCCTTTTCATCCAGAAAACAGGGGCCCTCGGGCTGGACCGGGCGCACATGGCTCTTTCGGCAGTTTGGACAGTGGTCGCCATCAAACAGATCTCGGGTACGAACTTCACATCCACCTGCACCTTCTGCCTCGGATATTCCGCCCTCTGATATGGCTTGTTCTTCCGGCCCTTGCGCTTCTTGTTCCCTTTCGCTGCTTTCAGCTTGCAAACGATCCGCTTGAAACCGCCGTAGCTACGCGCGTATCCGTACTTCCCCTGCATCTCCTGGTAGGCCAGTATCAGGTCTTCCCAGCGGTGTTTCTTCGC
>CACYZW010000215.1 GCA_902778995.1 uncultured Eubacteriales bacterium | reverse complement strand
GGTGAAGGACAGCGCGGGCCTGATCCGGGAGCTCAAACAGAGCGGCGTATTTCACGACGTTGCGCTGCTGACCCAGGAAGGGACGGTTGACTGATGAAGGATGTCCGGGCGAAACGGGCGTTCCTCATCGCGTTGGTCGCCATAATGGCGCTGATAACGCTTCTGTATGCGCGCCGATCTGTCGATGGTCAGATGGCTATTGAACGGCAATACCCCAGGAAAAACGCCGCGCTGTCCCTGAATATGGAGCACGGCGGCGTCATCCGCATCGAGGGAGAAGGCAAGCTCTATAACAACGACCTGAAGGCGATGCTCAGGCAGGCCGACGTAAAGAACAGCGAAGTCAGGGACGTCATCGTCGGAGACGGCATTACCGAAATCGGCTATATGACCTTCAATCACGTGAGAAACCTGAAGACGCTGAAGCTGGGAAGCGGCGTCCGACGGGTGGCGCCGGGCGCGGTGAAGGGGTGTGAATCGCTGGAATGGCTGTACTTTCCGCCTTCGCTCGTGGATGTCGCGGCTGACTTTTTATTTGAAAGCGATCAGTGCCGCATCGTCACCGGCGGCGAGGCCTCCGATTTGCCGGCCCTTGGCAACGTGAAGGGATCCGAGCGCAAATTGACCGGAATCGATTCCATCGACAAGCTGCAAGCGGCTGTCGGCGACGAGGTCATACTGCCCGACGCACTGGCGCTTTGGTGGCGTTGATATGTCCGCCCTGAAAGGCTGACGCGAGCGCGCCGGGAGCGGGGACAATTCGGATACAGGGAGGATACGATGTTGAGGCGTCGATGGAAAGCGATACTGAGCGCCTGCGTAGGGACCGCAATTCTTGCAGGCCTGTTGACGTTTGCGCTCGGGCAGAACGAAGACGCCCAGGTCATACTGCCGCCGGTTACCTTTTCCCACGACTCGGGGTTTTACGACGATGCCTTCTATCTGGAAATCAAAGGGAATGGAAATCAGGTCTACTATACGCTGGATTCCAGCGACCCGGACGAGCGCTCGATACGGTATACCGGCCCGATTCTGATACAGGACGCCAGTCCAAATGAAAACGTTTACAGCGCCGTCACCGATATGTCGGCGTACTATGACAAGGCGTTGCTGAAAAGAAACAATAAGGGAATGGTCCACAAATATCGCCTGCCCGATGAACCGATAGACAAGGCGACCGTGATACGGGCGGTGAGCGTGGATGACGCCGGCAATCGCAGTCCGGCGGTCACAGCGGTCTATTTTGTGGGCTTTGGAGCGAAAAAGGGCTATAGGGGCATGAATATCATGTCCGTTACCACAGATCCGGCGAATCTGTTCGACCCTCAGAAGGGTATCTACGTGCTGGGCGAAAAGTTTGCCGAAACCCTCAAGGACGGCATCGTCGAGAACCAAGACAGCCACGTATTTATGTGGCCGGCGAATTATCATCAAAGGGGCAGGGATTGGGAACGACAGGCCGAGGTCCATTGCTTCGATCCGGAAGGCGAGCTTGTTTTTTCCGGACCGTGCGGCATAAGGATTCAGGGAAGATCGAGCCGCGCCAATATGCCGAAGAATTTGAACATCAACGCCCGAAGGGAATACGGCTGCGTGGGCTTCAATACCGGGCATTTGTTTGACCGCGAATACACATTGAACCGGCTGAGCCTGTATTTTGGCTCAAATGATTTGCTGCTCCGGGATTATCTGGTCAACGCGCTTGTCGACGATATGGACGTCGTCAACCGGGCGTTCTGCCCCTGCGTATTGTTCCTGGACGGCGAATACTGGGGGCTCTTTTGGCTCGCTTCACGGTTCAAGGCGGATTACATGAGTCAGAGATACGGCGTAGCTGAGGACAACATCGTCGCAATCAAGCGGGATCACATTGAAATCGGACGCGAGGAAGACCTGAAGCTGTTTGAAGACATGGTTTCCTTTATCGCGGACAACGACATGCGGAAGCCTGAGAATTTCGAAAGTGCCTGCGCGATGATCGACCTGCAATCGTGTATCGACTATTTTGCCGTTGAGATATACATTGCCAATACCGATTGGCCGATCAATAACTATGCGCTGTGGCGAAGCAGACGGCCGGCGAGCAATGCCTTTTCAGACGGCCGCTGGCGATGGATGCTGTTTGATCTGGAACTTGGCATGCGCAGTAAAAATGCCAAGCTGGACACATTGAAGCGCGCGATCAATAACGATGCCATGTTTGCAAGCCTCATGCAGAACGAGGCATTTTCCGCCATGCTGACCGACCGGCTTTTGAATCTGGCGACGGATACCTTCGCGCCGGAGCGCATGGATGACTTTATCGACGCTTACGAGGCGGATATGGCGGATGCCATAGAGAAGAAATATCAGCGTTTTTACGGTGAATACAGCATGGACGATCTGTTTTACAAGGGCTGCGATGAGATCAAGGAATTCTTTCGCCTGCGTCAGGCGTATATTCTGAAAAAATACGGAGGGGAACGGTAATGGGCTTTAACGACATATTCAAGAAGGGCTTTCTGACATCCTACGCGAATACGGAGATCACGTTCCGGTACGCGGTGCTGGCCATGCTGATCTGCCTGGTGATATCGCTGGTGATCTGCGGGGTGTATTACTTCAAATCGAGGAAGTAC
>CACYZW010000214.1 GCA_902778995.1 uncultured Eubacteriales bacterium | reverse complement strand
CGAAACGCTGCATTTGAAATCCATGAGACCTTCGAGCAGGAACACCAGGCCGTCGGCGTTCACATAGGGAAGGTCTTTCACGCCGTCCAGGAAGAAGAGCGGCACCGCAACGCCGGTGTCCTCCGTCTTCGAATAGAGGGGGAACTCCGCGCTGGTGATCTCGTGCGCCGCGCTCTCGGCCATCGCCAGGCCGGACAGGGCTGTCAGTGCCAGAAGCAGCGCGAGGAAGCCTGAAACAAACTTCTTCATGGCTGTAAACCTCCTTATAAATCATCACTCCTTGTGCTTGATGATGTCCATGATAAACCCGGACGGGGAGATCATGATGTTGAACCTGGAGGACGACGTCTCCTCCGTCTCCTTGAAGCTCCCGGCCTTTTTGAAGCCGCGCGCCGTCAGCAGTTCAACGGCCTCGTCCAGATCGTCCACGTTCATGCGAATGAGCGTCCTGTCGCCGGGGAAGTCGCCGTTGGCCACGTCCACATGAAACCCGTTGGCATCCTTCATGCGAACGCTGGTGATGTCCATGTCGGAAATGCCCGTCTTGGTGTGCTGCCGCTCAAAGCCCAGCGCCTCAAACAGCGCGATGACGGCCTCCGGGTCCCGGCTGGCAATGAGCGGGTTAAAGCTCGTGATCTTCATATCTATCGTCCTTTCATGATATCTCTGTGCGGGATTAAGCCTTCGCCATCCCGCCGTTTTCAGTGCAGATCCTTCTTACTTCGCCTCGTCTTCAGCCGCCACGTACAGCTTGATGCTGAAATTATCGGTGGCAACCAATTCGGGGGTCGGCGCAACGCCCAACGTGGACAATCCCTCTGTCAGCGAATCGTCGGGCTTCTTCTCGTAGTCGAACCAGTCCGTCCACTGTCCGTTCTGATAGACGAAGCTCTCGCCCCGGTTCACGACGGCGACGCCGTACATCTGCCCGCCGATCATACCCGCAAGCTCTTTGCTCAACGACTGGTTCGCGGTAAATTCATACTGCTTTACGCCGTCGTTGTCCGTCACGGTCTCCGTCACCACCACGGCGATCCGCTCGCCGGGCTGGAGCCGGATCTCGCCCTTCACCAGCGCTTCGCGGTGGAAGCCGGCGTAGTCGTAATAGGCCAGCCGCTTGCCCAGGTATTCGCCGTCCTCCGGGTTCTTCGCGTCCTCCTTCAGTCGGTACATCGTATATTCCACCCGGGTGCGGGGGCTGGCCGTCTTGGTGGAAACGCCGTAAACGGCCACCTCCATGTCGGTGGTATTGGTGAATACGTTGGCCGTCCTGAGGACGTTCACGTCCCGGACACTGTAGTTGGCGTTGGCCTCGGCAAAGAGCGAGGGCATGTAGTCATACGCGAATACGCTCATGAGCCCGCCGGCCTGTATCAAGTCGATGTCAAATACCATGCTCTCAGGGCCGGTGAGGTTCTTGTCGTAGTAGGACAGGTAGAAATAGCCCGTCGCCAGCCCTTCCCCGTTCCGAACGCCCCACGCCCTCTTGCCGATGGGCGTTCCGTCCTCGCGGGTGGCGTATTCGGTCTCGGAGCCCCAGGAGTTCTTCACGATCCATGCGCCGTCGCCCTCCGGCAGATGGCCCTCGTTGAAGTTCTCCCTGGGATAGGAGTCGTCCCAGCCGACGATGCAGACCGCGTGGTTGGTCGTCCTGTCCTCATCCGTGTACTGTGCCCAGGTATCGAGATTCAGGAAGCCGTCCTTCCTGACCTCGTCCGTAGGCCGCGACTGATCCGCGTAGAATGCGATCGACACGGCGCGCCCCTTCAACAGCTCGGACTTGACCGCACGCATGCCGGCCTCGTTGATCCCGACCCATTGCTCGTTTTCTTTGACCGTCAGCTGAGGCAGGATATTGCCGTCCACCAGCGTAAAGCCGGAGTAGACATCGCGGTTGGAGCTGCCGTTTTCGGCGGTATCGGGGATCGTCCAGTCGTCGGCCCCGGCATAGGTATACAGGCCGTTCCTGGCATCCTCTTTCGCCGCGTTGGAAGACAGCCTGGCACACGCATCCACAAATTCCTGACCGGTCACATTCTCGGCGGTAATGCTCTCGTCCAGCGCTTCGTTTCGATGGAGGATATCCATGATCATCTGGAACAGATCGGACATCTCGGAGCGCTTTTCGTAGAGCTGAGCAAGCGTCATGCCCTGACCGGTCAGTCCGGCCTCGTTCTCGACCATCGCCAGCGCGTAAGCCCTGGCCACGTCGGGATGCTTCTCGTTGAACTCGACACTGGTCAGTCCCTCCGCGCCACGATAGGGGCAATAGGCCTCAAAAACGGGACCGACGCCAGCCGCGAACAGGGTCGTGGTGAATATGCCCTTTCCGCCCACCGCATACGCAGCCGTAGCGTCATCCTCCTTGTTCAGGAAATAGAGGCCCTCGCCCACCTGGCTCTCCTCGGTCTGCGCCGTGATGGGGCGCGAGGCGAACCAGGCCAGGTGCTTTTCGGACAGGTCGAAGGGCGTGCCCGTCGCCTTCTCATATTCCTCGCAGGTCATGCCCAGCGTCGTCAGTATGCTGCTCTCCGCCGCCGCAATGCCGCCGAAGGACCAGCAGGTACTCCAGGGACTCTGAAACTTCACCGGCGTCACGACGCCGTATTCTCTGAGGTCGAAGCGAACGGGAAATTCATCCCCGCCCAGTATATGGGT
>CACYZW010000213.1 GCA_902778995.1 uncultured Eubacteriales bacterium | reverse complement strand
AGATCAGTATCACGACCATCGAGCAGGTGCTGTACATGGGCATGCACAACGACGTCGCCTTTCTCATCTCCGATGAGATCAATCTCTACGAGCAGCAGTCGACGCCGAACCCGAACATGCCCCTGCGCCTGATGCAGTACACGGCGAATATCTATGAGCGCCTGATCTCCCTGTGGAATAAGAACAAGTATGGAACGACGCTGATCCGGCTGCCGGTTCCCAAGCTGGTGGTGTTCTACAACGGCCTGGCGGACCAGCCGGAGGAGCGGATGATGAACCTGTCCGATGCCTTTGCGGAGGCTGTGCGGCACGAGGCGGACATCTCGGTGCGGGTACGGATGATCAACATCAACAAGGGCCACAGCGCAGGCGTTGTGAACAACTGCAAGCCACTGAATGAGTATACCTGGCTGGTGGACAGGATTCGGGACTATGGCAGCCAAATGCCGCTGGAGGCGGCTGTGGATCGCACGTTGCGGGAAATGCCGGAGGACTATCTGATCAAACCCTGGCTGGAGGCCAATCGCGAGAGGGTGAAGCGAATGCTGCTGACCGAATACGATGAAGCCAAAACCATGGGGCTTTTCAAGGAGGAAGGCCGCGCCGAGGGTCGTGCCGAGGGCCGCGCCGAGGGTCGTGCCGAGGGTCGTGCGGAAGGACGCGAGCAGGGCTTTGCCCTGGGCATGGCGCGGCTGGCGCGACTGATGTCAAAGCTCTTTTCCCAGAGCAGGAATGTTGACGCAGAGCGTGCTGCCAATGACGAGGATTATCGCAACCGATTGTTTGAGGAATACGGAATAGATTGACAAAATAGATGGCTGAGGACTTCTTTTTTGAGACCAAGCGCAGGCCGAAGTTCATACTGGAGGAGCATTTGAAATCGGAATGACCCGCGCCCTTTTATGACTGCAAAACAATTTGTTATGCCCTGCGTCAGAATGTTTTTCTCCTATTGACAAAGCGGTGTAAAATAACTATAATATAGCCAGCATTTTTTAACTGATACAGGTTCCGCTTTTGGTCACAATTACTGGCAGATGAAGGCATCTGCTGGAAATAAAAGGAGGTTTATCCCATGAAGAAAGTTCTCGTACTGGTTCTGGCTCTGGCTATGGTGATGGGCTGCACCGCGGCGTTTGCCGACAAGATCGGCTACACCTGCATGGACGGCACCAACCCCTTCTTCGTCGCGCTGGAGGGTTCCATCCGCGAGGTCGTCGAGGCCAACGGCGACGAGCTGATCTCCCTGGATCCCCAGAACAGCAATGAGAAGCAGCTGTCCCAGATTGAGGACATGATTTCCCAGGGCATCGTGGCCATCTTCATCAACCCCGCCGACAAGGACGGCATCACCCCCGCTCTGGACGCGCTGCAGGCGGCTGGCATCCCCATGTTCGGCTTCGACACGGAAGTGACCGACATGGACAAGCTGGTCACCTACGCGGGCTCCGATAACTACAACGCCGGCTACGTCTGCGGCGTGGACCTGGTCGAGAAGTGCCCCGACGGCGGCCCCATCATCGTGCTGGATTCTCCCACCATGCAGTCCGTCGTGGACCGCACCAACGGCTTCCTGGCCGCCATCGAAGGCCACGGCTTTGAGGTCGTCTCCCAGATCGACTGCATGGGCAACCAGGAGCAGGGCAACCTGAACGGCACCGACGCCCTGACCGCCCATCCCGACGCCGTCGCCATCTTCGGCGGCAACGATCCCACCGCTCTGGGCGCCGCCGCGGCTGCTGACGCTGCCGGCTCCAAGTGCCTGATCTACGGCGTTGACGGCTCCCCCTACATCAAGGAGATGATCGCCGAAGGCAAGGTCACCGGCACCGGCGCCCAGTCTCCCATGACCATCGGCAAGACCATCGCCGAGCTGTACTACAAGTGGAAGGCCGGCGAGCAGATCGAGGCCCGCTATCCCATCGAGACCTTCATGATCAACAGCGACAACATCGCGGAGTACAACAACGGCGGCTGGCAATAAGCCGAAGCCTGCGTTCCGTGGGTCTGCCAACCCCTTGTCCATGATTTGAACCGGGCGGTTGAGTTGGCCTGATACCGAGGGCTTTGTTCTCCACCGAGGGCAAAGCCCTTCATGGGTGATTGGCGGATCGTCGATCACCTGTGCCGCAGAACCCCTGTAGGGGCGGCGATGCGCCGCCCGCCCCCGGCATGGCCGGGTTTTCAAGATTCGGCGGGCGTCGGATCGGCGCCACTACCATAATTGGATTCCCATAGCAAGAAACGGTGGTGAAACTCAGTGAGCAACTATCTGCTCGAAATGAAAAACATTTGCAAGTCGTTTCCCGGCGTGAAGGCGCTGCAGGGCGTGAATTTGCAGCTGTTGCCCGGCGAGATCCACGCGCTGCTGGGCGAGAACGGCGCGGGCAAATCCACGCTGATCAAGGTGCTGGGCGGCATCTATATCGCCGAGGAGGGCGAGATCTTCATCGACGGCAAGAAGGTGGAGATCGGCAACGTCAACGCCGCCCGGGACAACGGCATTTCCATCATCCACCAGGAGCTGGTGCAGGTGCCCCACATGACGACGCCCAGAAGATGCTGGACCGCTTCGACCTGGGCATCGACGCCGCGGCGGAGGTCTACGACCTGTCCATCGCCCAGCAGCAGATGGTGGAGATCGTCAAGGCCATCTCCTTCAACTGCCGCATACTGGTGATGGACGAGCCCACCTCCTCCATCTCCGATCGCGAGGTGGAGCAGCTGTTTGAGATCATGCGCAATCTGGCCAAACAGGGCGTCGGCATCATCTACATCAGCCACAAGATGAGCGAGCTGAACGAGGTGTGCGACCGCGTGACCGTGCTGCGCGACGGCACCTACGTGGGCACCCGCGAGGTGGCCACCACGCCCAGAGACGAGCTGATCGCCATGATGGTTGGCCGCGAGCTGTCCAATTACTACACCCGCGACCACGTGAAGAACACCCCGGTGATGTTCAAGTGCGAGCACATCGACGACGGCAAGAAGCACCACAAGCGGGTCAACGACGTGTCCTTCGAGGTGCGCGAGGGCGAGATCGTCGGCTTCGCGGGCCTGGTGGGCGCGGGCCGCAGCGAGACGATGCAGTGCGTGTTCGGCCTGACGAAGGGCTCCAAGGGCACGGTGACGCTCAACGGCCAGCAGCTGAACATCCACAACGCCGTGGACGCCATGAAGTACGGCATCTCCCTGGTGCCCGAGAACCGCAAGGTGGAAGGCCTGTACCACATACAGTCCGTCAGCTTCAATTCCACCATCGAGGTGCTGCACGAGTTCATCAACATGCTGCGGGTCAACAGCAAGCGGGAGAGCGAGATCACCCAGGAGTACATCGACAAGATGCACACCAAGACGCCCTCCCACGAGCAGGCGGTCACCAACCTGTCCGGCGGCAACCAGCAGAAGGTCATGATCGGGCGCTGGCTGGCCACGAAGCCGAAGATACTGATACTGGATGAGCCCACCCGTGGCGTGGACGTCGGCGCGAAGGCTGAGATCTACGAGATCATGAACGAGCTGACCAAGCAGGGCATGGCCATCATCATGATCTCATCGGAGCTTCCGGAGATCATCAACATGGCCGACCGCGTATACGTCATGTGCGATGGCCGGATTACCGGCTGCATCGACTATGAAGACGTCAGCCAGGAAGCGATCATGCAGCTCGCGACCCTTGAAAACGCCCAGAGCGCTCAGGGGAATACCGTCAGTCTGGATAAGTCAGGAGGCAAAACAGCATGACCAAGGTAAAGCGTTATTTCAAGGACAACCTGGGCATCATCGCGGCGCTGGCCGCCATGATCTTATTCCTGTATGTGTTCCCGAGAACCCATACCACGTTCCTGACCAAGACCAACATCTTCAACGTGCTGCGCCAGAGCTCCACGAACCTGATGCTGGCCTGTGGCATGACCATGGTCATCATACTGGGCGGCATCGACCTGTCCGTCGGCTCCATCATCGCCATGTCCGGCGTGCTGGGCGCGGCGGCGGTGGTGTGGCACGGCATGCCCGAGATCGTGGGCATACTGATCGCCATACTCTCCGGCGTCATCTTCGGCCTGCTGAACGGCCTGGTGATCGCCAAGACCCAGATCCCGCCGTTCATCGTCACGCTGGCGTCGATGAACATCGCCAAGGGCATCGCCTACGTCTATTCCGAGGGCAAGCCCATTCGCTGCATGACCGATGCCTGGAAGTTCCTGGGCGCGGGCAACGTGGCGGGCGTGCCCACCCCCGTCATCACCATGACCATCGTGTTCATCGCGTCGGTGCTGTTCCTGAACAGAACCCGCATCGGCAGGCACATCTACGCCGTGGGCGGCAACAACACCGCCGCCACCTTCTCGGGTATCGACACGGCGAAGGTCAAGTTCGTGGTGTTCAGCTTCAGCGGCCTGATGGCCGGCCTGGCGGGCATCACCATCGCCTCCCGCCTGTACTCCGGCACCTGCACCTCCGGCGACGGCGCCGAGATGGACGCCATCGCCGCGGTCGTGGTCGGCGGCACGTCGATGTCCGGCGGCTCCGGCAAGCTGGGCGGCACGCTGATCGGCGTTCTGATCATCGGCATACTGAACAACGGCCTGAACCTGATGGGCGTCAACTCCGACTGGCAGTACATCATCAAGGGCGCGGTCATACTGCTGGCCGTGTAC
>CACYZW010000212.1 GCA_902778995.1 uncultured Eubacteriales bacterium | reverse complement strand
CGCGGCGCCAAGGGAATTGAAGGATATGGGAATGTCGGTGCGGCAGCTGGAACGACTGACGGGGATAAACCGTGGGGTCATTCAAAAGGCGTGAGAAGTTGTCGAGAGAATCGTCCCTGTGACAATCCATATTACAAGCCTATCGCAGAAATATGAATTGAATATAAAGAAATGTTGAATTAACGATAGCGCTGAGGCGACAAAGGGAGCATTCGCCCGTGGGGGGAATGGTCAGACACAAATAAACCTTCGGGGCGGGCTTGCGCGCCGCGATCATTTATGGTAAGCTATAGCCACACGCCAGGGGGCGAACAACGACAGGAAGGGAGATATTATATATGAAGAGCATGAACCGATTTCTTGCCGCGGCGCTGGCGCTGCTGATGCTTTTGTCGGTCTGCGCGGCCGCGATGGCGGAGGAACCCGTGAAGTATGCCATAACGGAATGCGGCATTACCTTCACCTGGCCGGAGGGCATGAACGAGCTTGCGGGTATTGTGGAGCCCTATCCCCAGGGACAGATCATCGAATCGCCGGAGCTGAATGTCTGGTACCTCGGCTTTGTCTACGCCGCCATGGACGAGGAGACATATGCGAAGCTCGATGATCCGCAGGCCTCCGAGGAGGATATGGCGAAGCTCGGGTGGCTGGCCAGCATCTACGTCGCCGACGTGGAGCATGAGGCGCTGGTCAAGGCCCTGTGCGAGCTGTCTGACGTCCAACCGGACGATCCCATGGTGCAGAACATCGATGAGTTCGGCAGCGTGGACGGTTATCATTTCTACTTCCAGCCCGAGAACGATGCGGCATATCTGGCGGTCATCGGGGCGGATTACGCCGACGCCTTCAAGAAGAATCAGGAAGCCGTCCTGGAGGCCATGAAGGCGGCGGAGCTCTACGCGCCCGTCGTGCCCGGCTCCGATTTCCCGGGGCAGAGCTTCAAGTTCGAAACCACCGACCTGGACGGGAACCCCGTGACCAGCGATGAAATCTACGCCAACAACAGGATTACCATGTTCAACTACTGGGGAACGTGGTGCGGCCCGTGCGTGGGCGAGCTGGCGGAGCTGGCCGGAATAGATGCGCAGCTGCGCAAGATGGGTTGCGGCGTCGTCGGCATACTGCAGGACGCGGCCAAGGAAGGCGGCATCGAGGCGGCCAAGGCGCTGATTGCTGAGAATGGAATCGAATACCTGAATCTGGTTCCCAGTCCGGGGATGGGCAACATACTGAACACCGTGTCCTCCTTCCCGACCACCTTCTTTGTCGACGCTACCGGCACCGTCGTCGGCAAGGCCATTTTCGGAGCCTTGCCGGAGAATTACATCCCCGCGGTGGAGGCGCTGCTGAACGGCGAACCGGCTCCGGCGGAGGATGAGGCGAACGGCGAGCCGGCTCCGGCGGAGGAACCGGCAGCGGCCCAGACGGCGGAGAAGGCCGTCTATCGGGTGATCGTCGCGGACGCGGACGGCAACCCCGTGGAGGGCGTGGCGGTGCAGTTCTGCGACGATGAGTCCTGCATGTTTGAGATGACGGACGCCGAGGGCGCGGCCAGCTTCGACATGCCCGAGGGCGACGGCTATACCGTGCACATCCTGAACGTCCCGGACGGCTTCGCCACCGACGACACGGAGTACAAGGTCCCAGACCACCACGAGGACATGCATGTGACGCTGAAATCCGCGAAGTAAGCGTGCGCGTCTTCGCCAAAACATAACCTGCAAAACACAGAATTAATTTGATTAATCCCGCCGCATGGCTTATAATAAAAAAGCTGTGTGGCGGGATATTTCTGTGCGTTTTCTGCCGGAAAGGCCAGGAATGAGGCAGACCGCCCGCGGCGAAGAATGGGATGAACCGGAAGGTTGCGGCGCAGAGACACCCATCGAGCCGGTAATTTCCGGGGACTATGTCCGACGATCGGACGACGGAGCTCATGCCCGTCGCGCGGCAGGCGAAACGCCTGCCGGAAAAAAACAATAGAACACGCCCGGCAGCGTGTGCATGAGTTCAACAGGAGGAAAGAACATGGCAAATCAGAAGATCCGCATCAAGCTCAAGGCCTATGAGCACTCCATCATCGACCAGAGCGCGGAGCGCATCGTCGAGACCGCGAAGCGCACCGGCTCCCAGGTTTCCGGCCCGATCCCGCTGCCCACCGAGAAGGAGATCGTGACCATCCTGCGTTCCCCCCACAAGCACAAGGATTCCCGCGAGCAGTTCGAAATGAGGACGCACAAGCGCCTGATCGACATCCTGCGGCCCACCCCCCAGACGGTAGACGCTCTGACCAAGCTGGATCTGCCGGCGGGCGTTGAAATCGAGATCAAGCTGTAAGAGGCATCGCTTCGCGGTCAAGGGCGGACGGACGCGCTCACCGAAGGAATCCTGCGTTTTCCAAGGCTGATCGTCCGGGTGAAACCCGAGGCCATACGGCTTATCTAATAGAAGGGCGTCAAGCCCGGAAGGACAAACTGCGAGACGGTTTGTTACTAATCAGTAGAGGTGTTACCATGAAAAAGGCAATTCTCGGCAAGAAGATCGGCATGACCCAGATTTTCGTATCTGACGGTCGCCTGGTGCCGGTCACCGTGGTCGAAGCGGGCCCCTGCACCGTCACCCAGGTGAAGACCCAGAAGACCGACGGCTACGAAGCGGTACAGGTCGGTTTCGACGAGCTCAGCGAACAGCGGGCCAAGAAACTGCTCAACAAGCCCGAGCAAGGT
>CACYZW010000211.1 GCA_902778995.1 uncultured Eubacteriales bacterium | reverse complement strand
CGATATCGAAGGTGGAGATGGCCAGGTTGCCCTCGTTGCGCAGGCCCAGGGTCACGTCCTCGAAGTCGCCTGCCTTGACGGCCAGCTGTCGGGGAATGGCCACGGTGAGGTTTGCCGACGGCGTGAGCAGCTCATTGAAGCTGAACAGCGAGGTGGGCGGCAGCTTGGGCCTCAGGGACTCGGGGACGATCTCCCAGTCGGTGGCGACGGCGTTCACATAGGCCGTGCCCGAGCCGGTGAGGATCACGCTGCCCGGCGCCGCCGTCAGGTCGTACCAATGGCCGATGCCGTACTGGTCCCGCGGACTGTAGGTGATGTCCGGGATCGTGAACTCCGCAAACACCGCCGGATGCGTCATAGGTGTACTTCGTCACCTCATAGCTGGGGTGATCGCCGCCCGCGCCCTCCACCGGCGCGATGTACAGGCCGTGGAGCCGGTTGCGGACCACGCCGTCGTCGCTCTTCTCCTGCATGGTGTAGAACACCGTGCGTCCGCTCTTGTTCCATTCCCTGCTCAGATGGTCCTCCACCATGGCGATGTGGCCGATGTCGCCCTTCTCCAGCACGATGGCCTTCCTGTCGCCCTTTCCCCGGTTCATGTCGTAGGCGTACAGCTCGATGGCGCTGTCGCCCACTCCGCCGTTCTTCGGCTTGCTCAGTCCCACAAAGCTCATGGCGTAGCCGTTGATCATGGATTGCCGATGCCTGGACCGTCCCACGGCATCCAGGTTCATCAGGCTCAGTGCCTGCACGCGCTCATAATTATCGCCCAGGGCGCTCTTCACCGTCTTGTCGGTGAAGAGAATCATCATTGCATCGTTCGTCACCGCAAAACTGGTGGTGCCGACGGCCGCGTCGTCGGCCTCCGGATAGGCGATCGTCTCGCACTGGCCGTAGATCTCAAAGTAATCGACGGTGCCGTTTTTCCGGAAAGCCTCAGCGTGGGCAATGCGGGGATTGATATAGCTGTCGTGGGTATATTCCGGGTAGGTCATGTAGATGCTGTCATAGCCCTGCTTGGTATCGTACGCAGCCGCCAGGACGTCGTCTTCGGGCCAGCTGAGCTGTCCTTTGCCGTCATGCTCCAGCACCATATAGTAGATGCCCATGTTCATATCATTGCGGTTGGTCGTGGTCAGGTCGTTGCGGACGGGATAGCCGTTTACATCGAAATCCCTTGCGCAGGTGGCCACCAGGTATACGAACTGACCGTCGGTGTAGACGTCAAAATCGTAATCGCTCCTCGGAAGGACGAACTCCCCGAAGGACCTGTAATGCCAATCGCTTTCAATGACGTTCTTCACCGAATTCCAGAGACCGCCCGTGTCGGTGTCGGCATTCAGGCAGCACCAGTAGACGCGCCGGACCGGTTTCTTGTTGTACAGGGTTTGCTGGATGGTGAACAGCATGACCCTGCCGCCGATCCGAAGGATCTTAGAATCGGAACCCCCGTCCCCCTGGCCGTAGGTCGCCTTGATCTCCTTCATCTCCGGAGTCAGCGCCGGATAGCGGTAGGGCTCGTCGGAGACGGCTTCAACGGTCTTTGTCTCGTCATTGGCCTCGGCGTTCATGTAATGGTCCAGCAGGTTTGCGCTGGTCTTCGGCCAGAACTGCTTCTCGCCTATCTTCCAGTTCTTGGAGAGGGAGACGAAGAACACCGTGGCGCCCACCGTCAGGTCGAGCGCGCCGACGATGGTGAAGGACGAGGGCGACATGTCTATGATGCTCAGGCGAAGGTTGAAATTCAGCGACGCGGTTAACCGCACCCAGGCCTCCAGAAAGCCCTTGATGCCAAAGCCCAGCTGGCCGCTGAACAGGAACCCGACGGTGATGGTGATGTTGTTGACAGGGCGCATATCCCAATTCCGTAATTCGCCGTTTACGATGCAGAAGTTGACCGAACTCTCCATAGAGAAGCCCGCCGACACCCCCAACGTAAAGCACACGTACACCGGCACCGGCCCAAGGGGATAGCTGATGGTCCAGCTGTAACTGTAGCTGAGCGTTACCCCGACGCCGCCCCGGAGGCTGATGTTCTTGGAGATGACACTCGGGATGTCCTTGTCCAGCTCCCAGCGTCCGGTGAGCACCACAAAGAAGCCCACGTTAAACTTCGACTCGCCGAAGAACTTCCAGGCTTTTTCCTTGTAAAGGTCCTTGGCCAGGTTGTACTGGGCCTTGTAGTTGGCCAGCATACCCTCCTTCTCCACGAACTTCTGGACCTGCTTGAACGAGCGGAGATCCGAGCTCTGCCAGTTTGCCTTCCATTTTTTGATTGTGTCCTCAAACATGGGCGCGCCCATGTAGATGACCACATACCCGCCGGGATCGACGAACAGCCTGGGCAGGTACTCCTTGTAGGGCAGTTCAAAGCTGACCTTGATGTCCACCACGGGAATCATAAAGCCAAAGCTCATACCCTGGCTCAGCACGGTGGAGAATATGCCGCCGTTGGGACCGGTGCCCTCGTTGAGGGGCTTTTCCGTGGCGCTCTGCTGGGCCACCAGCTGGCTGGGGAAGGTCAGCGACGCCGGGGCGTCCTTGCCGAACATGAAGGTGGGCCGCTGCGCCTTGTTGGCCTTGGGGGCAAACAGCTGCTTCCACTTCCCCTTGAAGACGTATACGTCTCCCTCCTTGCGGGTGGGGGAGGCCCAGTACTCATCCATCTTGTCGAAGCTGGCACCGAGGTTCATCTTCCCGTAGCTGTAGTAGCGCATCAGCAGGTCCGGCAGGTTCTTCCCCTCGGTGTTCTTGACCCCCACCTTGATCTCGAACTCATAGTCGTTCAGCGGGGAGTAGATCATGTCATATTCCTCGTGCATGATGTCCTTTGTTTCAAAGGACATCATGTAGACGTAGGGATCGCCATCGGCGTTGCTTACCGCCCTGCCGGCGGCGTTTGCCGATGTATCGTTGATGGGCGTCAGGGTGTGGGTGAACACCTCGGCAGGTGCACCACGTCGAATTCATCCGTTCGGAACAGGTTGACCGGCAGCACCACCGCGCCGTTCTCGTTGGAATGGTAGCAGAGCACCGGGTCGTCGTTATTCAGGACGTCATCCGCCCACACATCCACGCCCTTCACGGGCACGGGCGTTTCCTTCGTGCCCGTCTGGAGCACGATGGCCACCTCGTTTTCGGTGATGACGGTGATCTTCGCGTCCGCCACGTCGTTGGCCGCCAGGCCCGCCGCAGAGGACAGCCGGCCGGACCGGGAGGCGTTGGGCGAGACCCGGGAGACCGATGCCGAATTCGTCTGGGGCTGGCCGGACTGGCGGAACAGGCTGTCCATCCACGCTCCCACAAATTGGCTGTCTTCTTCGTCGCCCGCAGGGCCGAGCACCGTATAGTCCTGAAGCTCCTCGATCCGCTTCTCCCAGGTGTCGGCGTTGGCGACGACGGTCTGTCGGATCTCGGTGATCTCCCTTGTCGCCGCCTCGATGCGCGCCGAATAGCGCACCTTGTCGGAATCGAACAGGCCGTCGCCCTCTTCCTCCAGCCAGCGGGACATTTCGGCGATGGTGTTCGTGGCCTCCGTCAATTGGTCCTTATGCCAGCGAAGCGTCTGGCGCAGCGCCTCGGCCTCCAGATACAGCTCCTGCGCCGTCCGGGCAAAGTTGAAAGGCGACGTGGCTGCGGTGTATTTCTCCCAGGCCTCCGGGTTGCTCTGCTTCATCTCATCCAGGGTAAACCCTACCTGGGAGAGCAGGTCCTCGACGCTGTGGAGATCCTTTGAAAGCTTTTCCTCCAGCCAGTCGTCCAGCTGCGAGGCGTTCCAGCTGAGATTGGGCTTCATACCGTCGTGGTAAGCGCCGTTGCTGTTGGCCTTCAGCCCGCCGGTCCCCAGGCCCGTCAGCGCGTAGGCCCGGGCCATTTCCTCCTTGGAGAGCACCTTGCCCACCGTGGCCAGCGCCTCAAAGGGCAGCACCTGGATG
>CACYZW010000210.1 GCA_902778995.1 uncultured Eubacteriales bacterium | reverse complement strand
GGAGCATTTCGCCTTTGGAGTCGAAGGTCCAGATCGACTCTTTTTCAAAATAGACCTCGGTGCCGTGCTCCTTCAGCTTCCGGATGGTGGTGAGGGAATGTAGACACCTCGCGATTCTTCGAGCGGTTCTATCGACAGGATGAATCTCACAATTCTGAAAAATCCGGCTTCGGTATCGGTCTGTCCATGGCGAAGGAAATCACGGAGCGCATGAAGGGTAAGCTCAGGGTGAATTATTCCGGCGATACGATCAGCTTTACGGTAGAGGTTTGATTGATGGGCTCTGCTCTCTATCCAAACTACAAATCCAAATTAGCTGTACTCGAATGATCCAAACCCCGCCGACAGCTTCCAAGCCATCGGCGGGGTTGTTATTCTTAAAAATCCTGTGCAGTCAGTGTACAATTTGTATATTCCACACCGTTCACGGTCAGGGTGATGTCCTCGGGCACGACCACCTGCGCGTCGCCCTCAAGGGTCAGCGAAGCGATCAGGGAGGTGCCGCTCACGTTCCACACGGCGTCGCTGCTCAATATCACATTAATTGTATTCCCGCCGTTGTCGTTCACCAGGTTAGCCACCTGGCCGATGGACCAGTATTCGTTGATCGTGAAGCTGGTATTCTGGTACTGCTCAGCGAAGGCTGCAGCAGTTTCCTCATCGTCAAAGGCATATCCGCCGTTCGCCTTCACCGCTTGCGAACCCTCGTAGGTCACGTGAATGGCAGAGGTTGAGGCGATAGCGCCGCTGTAGTTTGCGCCTTCGCCGAAGGTCACGTTCAGTGTGGAGCCTTCCAGACCGTCGGAGCCGGAGGCATTGTAGATATTGCCTGTGTATGTCCCATTCGTGAACGTGAAGGTCTGATCGGTATTGCCCGCCATCGCGGCTGTGGTGTTGAAGCCCGCATCCTCTGTATGATACGCCTTGAAGTTCTGGCTGCCGCCGTTGGTGTTCTCCGGGTCGTCCGCGTCCATCATGCCGCCGTTGGTGGCGTCGTCGTTGTCCATCACTTGGATTAGCACGCCGCCATTGGTGATCTGCGCGTCGTCCACGGTCGCGGTCAGGGTCTCATTGGAAGCGCCGGTCTTAACCAGGAACGTGGCGTATCCGGAGTCCACCACGGTGCCCTTCTCCACGGTGATGCTGTTCTCATTCTGGTGCGCCATGAACCCAAAGGTGTCGGAGTGGATTTCGGTTACCTTGCCTTCGGTCTCTTTATAGGTCGCGGTGGTCTCTCCAGCGTGGTTCTTCAACTCGTAGGTCTCGCCCGCTTCCAGCGCGGTATAGGTGGCGCTGCCGCCGGTGAAGATGGTGGCGTAGGTGCCCACGTTGATTTCCGCGCCGGCAAAGGTCTCCACAGCCCGTCCGATGACATAGGTGCCATAGCCGGAGCCGTAGTTGACAGTATATGGGTCGTCCAGCGTTTCGCTGATCTGCCCGTCCTCGGCCTGCAGGGGAGCTGCCGCGCTCTCATCGGCATTGTTCAGCGTCAGGCTGCTGTTATAGACGTTGAGATACATATCGTCACCCGCATCGGTGGACAGCACCGCCCACGCGCCCGCCGAAGTCTCGGAATCGATCACGTTGGTCGTCGTATCGCGTCCCATCATATTGGAGCAGCGGGAATTGCCCATGATGCCCAGGATCCACGGCGGGGCCACCATCAGCGTCTGGGAGGGCGTGTTCAGGTATTCGCTGCTCAGCGTGCCGCCATCGGATTGAAGCGTGCTGTTCCGAATGGTCACAGTCGCGCCGCTGTCCGCGAAGATCGGCATGGTGGCGACGCCCGCAGTGCGGATCGTGGAGTCCTCAACGGTCACATTCGCGTCATCGCCAAAGGCCGCAATCGCGGTACCCTTGCCGGAGAAGTCGCAGGTGTCGCTGCCGTCCGCGTCGGTCAGCATGTCGATGCTCGCGTCGGTGATCGTGTATTCCGCGTCCACGATGAGGATGCCGTTGTGCCCGGACTGGCTGTCGTCGATGACGATGCCGGACGCGCTCGTTTCGTCGTAGTCGCCGGAAGAGATACGATCCGTCGACGACTTCTCCGTATCAATGCCCTCCGCCGTTATGTACAGGGCAGCGTCATATGCATAGTCGTCGCCGCCAATCGAGTCGGCGTCCGTACCGCCCAGGGACCAGGAGCCGAGTTGACCCTCAACCTGGCTCTGCTGCCCGCCCGGCGCATCGCCCGGAGCACCGTCCGGCGGATTGCCGCCAGGGCCGCCGGGACCGCCCTGCGGGGGCTCTCCCATGCCATCCGAGGGAGTCATACCCTCAGGCGGCGTTCCGCCGGGGCCGCCCTGCGGCGGCTCACCCATAGCACCGGTGGGCAGTTCAGGCGGCTGGCTGTCCTCTTCGGCGAAAGCGCCAACGGCGCATGTGATCATCATGATCGCCAGTAACAAAGCAATAATATGTTTCATGGGGGCATCCTCCTTTATATCGCGCTCACAGTCGCGTTAGTATAGACCACGGTACCATCATCCAGGGTTTCCGTTGTTTCAGCCTCAATCACGCCGTTTACCGTCGAATCGGTGGAGACCGTCAGGACCGTCAATTCGGAATCGGCATTGACATTCCATACGGAGCCATTCTCAAGCGACAGATGGGTCTTATGCAGATCGGTGATATAGGTATTCGCGTCCAGATTCACCCAGCATGCGCTCACATCACTTGCGTAATCCGCCCAGTTTTCGTTCCACGCCTCCGCGGTGGAGAAGGTGATATCGCCGTTCAGCGTGGTGCCGTCCAGGGTGACAGTCAGATCCCGCTGG
>CACYZW010000209.1 GCA_902778995.1 uncultured Eubacteriales bacterium | reverse complement strand
GCGTCAGGTGATGCCTCCCCGTGGCGTTGACGCCGTCTATCAGCGCTTGGACATCCGCCCAGCCGTGTTCATCCAGCGTGATGCCTATTACCTCCGGCTTATGCCTGAGAATAAGTGAGATAAATTTACTTGTACTCCGCATGTCATTCTCCATCTTTATTGCCTATTCAGAAAACTTGTTCTCCCGCAACAGGGGATAGCGTAAGATTGCAGGAGTCGCAGCTTGCCTCTTCCCTATTTCAGCAATCGTGAAAGTGTATCCATCATCTGAGGGATGTCATACGGTTTGGCCAGATGCCCGTCCATTCCGGCCTCCAGCGCTTCCCTTCGGTCTTCGTCAAACGCATTAGCAGTCACAGCAACGATGGGAATATTGGCCTTTTCGGGATCCTCCAGCGCGCGTATCCGCCGCGCCGCCTCATAGCCGTCCATGCGAGGCATCTGAATGTCCATCAGTATGACGTCGTAATGACCCGCCGGTGCGCGCTCGGTCATTTCAACTGCCTGCGCACCGTCGCCCGCGACCTCCACCGCAAAGCCTGCATGCTGGAGTATTTCCATGGCGATCATCTGGTTCATCTCGTTATCCTCGGCAAGCAGTACCGTTCGCCCCGAGAAATCCTTTTCCTCAGGCTTTACGGCTTCCTCCTGCTGCTCGCAGAAGGGCCGGGAGAGCACGTCTCGCAACTCGGACATGAACAGGGGTTTTGAACAGAAGGCCGTCACGCCCGCTTCGCGCGCCTCGTCCTCGATGTCGGACCAATCGTAGGCCGTGAGGATGATGATGGGCGCGCTGTCGCCGATGACCTTGCGGATGCGGCGCACCGTCTCGATACCGTTCAGGTCCGGCATCATCCAGTCGATGATATACGCGCTGAAGGCGTCCGCGTGGTCCCAGGCGTCCTTGGCGCGGATGATCGCCTCCTTGCCGTAGTTCGTCCAGTCCGGGCGCATGCCGATCTCCCGCAGCATCGAGCAGACCGACAGGCAGGTGTTGGTGTCGTCGTCGGCCACCAGCGCGCGCAGCCCCTGCAGCTGGGGCAGCGGTTCCGGCTTCCTCTTTTCACCGGCGATTTTGCACGGAATGTTGACCACGAACTCCGTGCCCGCGCCCGGTTTGCTGCTGACGGAGATGGTTCCACCCATCATGTCCACGATGTTCTTCGTGATCGCCATGCCCAGGCCAGTGCCCTGTATGCCGCTGACGGTGCTCGTCCGCTCCCGCGTAAAGGCATCGAATATCGTGTGCTGAAATTCCTCGCTCATGCCGATGCCATTGTCCCGGATGCGGAACTCAAAGTCCGCCACGTCCGCCCTGCCGGAGGGCTTCTCGATCACACGGAAGCTGATGGTGCCTCCCGATGGCGTAAACTTAATGGCGTTGGTCAGTATGTTCAGCAACACCTGGTTCAGCCGCAGCCTGTCCGTGACGATGTCCTCGCTCACCACGTCCTGCGTGTCGATGAAAAGCTCCTGCTGCTTGGCGGTGATGTTGGCCTGTATGATCGTTCGCAGGTCGTGGATCAGGTCGGGCAGGTGGACTTCCGATGCCTCGATGGTCACCTTGCCCGATTCGATGCGGCTCATGTCCAATACGTCGTTGATCAGCGACAGCAGGTGCTGGCTGGAGACGGAGATCTTACCCAGGTAATCCCGCACCTGCTCAGGGTTGTCTGTATGGGAAGCGGCCAGCGCCGTGAAGCCCACGATGGCGTTCATCGGGGTGCGGATGTCGTGGGACATGCTGTTGAGAAAGGTCGTCTTGGCGCGATTGGCGTGCTCCGCCGCGATGAGGGCGTTGGAGAGCGCCTCGCGCCCATCGGCCAGCTCCCGGTTCTTCGCCTCCAGCGCCTGCCGCGCCGCCTCCTTGTCCCGGACTTCCTTTTTGGATCGCCGGGCATCCCGCACCAGCAGGAAGATGATCAGCGCCGCGATGACGAGTATCGCCGAGCCGAAGACGTCCATGTGTTCCCTGAGCACGTCAAAAACCGTGACGGTGTACAATCCGTCCGTGTATCGGTAGGAGATGCTCTGGGCGTAGTCCGAACCGAGCACGCTGACGCCGCGGTTCAGCAGCTTCAGCAAACCCTCGTTGCCGATCTTTACGCCAAAGCAGCGGTCGTCGCTGCGGCTCAGTTGAAGGAGCGAAAGCTCTCGGTATTTGCCGTTTTTCAGGATGTCGTTTGCGCGCAGGCCGTTCAGCGTCGTGCTGCCAGCCTTGCCCGACGCGACGGCTTCAAGGCACGCATCGATCGACGGGTACATCACGATATCTGCCTCAGGGAAATTCGTCCTTATGTAGTAATACTGCATGCGGTTGTTTTCGTTCACCGCGAAACTGGCGATCGTCGTTTCTTCCGAGTATTCGCCCCGGTACACCAGCTCGGTCGGCGCGGAAACCACCGCGTTGGACTGGTATATGCCGCTGACCTCCGAATAGTAGAGCCCGCCGCCCACCGGGAAGGCCGCGTCGATGCCGCCGTCGTCCACGGCCGCGATCATATCGTCGTAGCTCGCGAACCCCCGATAGTTTACCGTGATGCCGGACACCCCCAGGCTCGACAGCATCTCCGGCATGATGTCCCGGAGGATGGCGCGCTCCGCCGGGGAAAACGCGCGGCTTGAAACGCTGACGGAGTAATACTTCCCCCTCAGATCGCTCAGATAGTTCGGCTCCTCCGACTGAAGCTGCGCCTGCGCAGCGTTCAGTTCGGCCAGCAGATCCGGTCGCTTGGCACTGACGCACAGATAATAATCCGACGTTCCAAAAGAACAGAGCACCTGCGCGTCATCCCGCCCGTAGGCGCCGTCCCCTTCCGCCGCGAGAATGTCCACTTCGCTGCCGTCAAACGCGGCGAACAGCGCCTCGTAGTCGGAATAGGCCGTGACCTCTGCTTCGATGCCGCGCTCCGTAAGCCATGCGCTCAGCACGCCCAGCATGGCGCTGTCCAGCACGCCGATTCTGCGCCCTGAGAGGGTTTGGGGATCGGAGGTGATGCCGGCGTCGGCATCGTGCTTCACAAGGCTGTACGTCTCATTGCCCATCGCCATCTGAGGATAGCCGACGATATCCGCGCGATCCTCCCGCCAGGCCAGGCCCGCCATCAGATCGATGTCTCCATCCAGCAGCATCTGGTAGAGATCGCCGAAGCCGCCGTAGACGTACTCGTACTCCCATCCGGTATACTCGGACATCTTTCGGTAATACTCATAGGCATACCCTGTTTTGACAGCGTCCTCTCGCGCACCTTCCTGAAAAACTTCGTTTTCATAGTAGCCGACGCGGACTACCGTTGTTTCCTCTGCAAGGGCCGCGGGTGTGATAATGTGTACGGCGCAGAGCAGTGCAAGAAGCAGAGCGTGCACGCTATTTACTCTCATAGCTTTTGTTTTCATCTTTGTATCCCTCGATCAATCTCCGAAAGCTCTCTTCAAACCTCCGGTCGTCCTCAGCCGTCCGCTTTGCTGGACCCTTGAGGTGATGCTTCGCACTCCTCCGAGCGA
>CACYZW010000208.1 GCA_902778995.1 uncultured Eubacteriales bacterium | reverse complement strand
AGCGTTTGACTGCGCTGCAAATGGTGGCGAATCCGCAAGCCATGGGTTTCAAGCTGTTCCCTCCACCTGCCCCGCGCCAGCACGGTCACGTCGTTTCCGGCGCTGCAGAGCACGTGGGCGAGATAACTTCCAATGACGCCAGAGCCGTATACCAACACCTTCATTTTCTCATCCCTTCATCATTTGAACCATCATGTCCCAGCCCGCCTTGGCCTCCCTGCAAACCGGGAACACGGGATAGCAGTGGAACATGCTCTCGCCGACGATCATCTGATAATCCACGCCATACAGTTGCATCGCGGCCTCAAAGGACGGCGCGCAGGCGTAGAGCGTCTCATGGCTGCCGTAGATGAAGGTCACCTTCGGGCAGTTTGTGAAATCGCCCCTTTGCAGCCAGATCATGTATTCCGGCACGCTGTCGTCGCCGTGGCGCATGATCTCCACGGCCGTCTTCATGTATTGCGCCGGGATGGCCACATCCAGCTTGTCCAGCTGGAGCATCCGCTGCCACTCATCCTCTGTGTCCACGCACGTGCCCGGGGAGATAGCCATGATGTGGCCGGGCATCGGCGTATCGCCATGGCCGTCGTTGATGTAGGGCACCATGCCCAGCGCCAGGTTGCCGCCGGAGGACGTGCCCAGCACGGAGATGTTCTCCGGGGTATAGCTCCTCAGTATTTCCTTATAGGTGGCGTGGATCATCTCATAAGCCCGGGTCAGCGGATAATCCGTGCAGAGTGGATAGTAGGGGACGAACACGTCCAGCCCCGTCTCCCGGGCAAAGCGCAGCGCTTTTTTGACGGCGCCCGGCCTGGGCGCGCTGATCATGCCGCCGCCGATCAGGAACAGGCACGCACGGTCGGTGCGATGTCTGTGGATCATCCGAACCACCGGGCAGCCCATGACCTCGATTTGGCTGATCTCGAAGGCTTCATCCTTCAATACCGGGATTCTGTTCCGGGCGTTATGCCTGCGGCGGTTCTCCAGCAGTTCCTCCGTGCTTTTGCCGACCCACATCTTCTTGAGGCCGGAAATCTTCACAAGGCGCTTCAGGACTTCATATTTCAAGCTCATATTCCATCGCCCTTTCCTTAGTTAGTTATATTTTACTGCCGCGGACGGCAAATTTCAACAGAGCTGTGTTAGTTTTAACAAACATGTGTTGCATTCTTCGGGTGAATGATTATAATTAAGTAAGACATGGCTAACAATAAGGCGAGTGCTTGTCTTATGAAGCTAAAGCAGTGTTATTTTCGATTTGTCCGCAACAATACCGACTCGGGAGGACGTTGGGAGCGAACCAGGAGTGTTAAGGGAGGCGATACCATGGCCAGAAAGGATTCCGACAACCAAAAGCGATCCATGAGCGCGATGTTTCGCGGCAGGGCGATCTTCAAGCCGCTGAACACCGGGCGCATCGACGATCGCGTGGCCTGTGTGCGGGAGTGGGTGGCCAACATATTCTTCTATACGAAGAACGGCACGACCCTCATGATCGACGCGGGTTACAACTACGCGCGCCTCAGAGAGAAGATGGGCTGGCTGGACATCGACCCGGCGACGATCAAACACATCCTCATCACCCACCAGGACACCGACCACGTGGGCGCGCTGGAGATGGACAGCGAGAGGCTGTTCAAGGACGCGACGGTCTACATCGGCGAGATCGAGAACCGCTACCTGACCGGTGAAAAGCGGCGCAAGGTGATCCACGGGCTGTACAGGCTACCCATGGTAAAGATGTAGAACAGGAAGGTTCTGCTCAAGGACGGCGACGTGTTCACCATCGACGGCATCAAGGTGGAGTGCCTGCTGGTGCCGGGGCACACCTGGGGCCACATGGTCTACCTGATCGACGACGAATACCTGTTCACAGGCGACACCATCTGGTTCGGCGCGGACGGCGGCTACAGCTTCATCAGCACGCTTGCGGAGGACAACCGGCTTTCCGTTCAGTCCCTCGAGAAGCTGGAGGCAAGCATCCGAGCCAGGAAGGGGCGCATCGCCGTGATCACCGGACACACCGGATGGACGGACGATCTTGACTTCGCCTTTGCCCACCGGACGGAGATTTGCAAGCCCTTCACGAGAAAATACACTGACCCAGAGGCACCCTATGACGGCTATGTGGAGGACGACGACACCGAAGAGAAGGCGCGAACGAGATCGTTGAAGAAAAAGGAGACATTGAAATGAAGCCTGATTACAAGAACTGGATGCCCAAAGGCATGATTTACTCGTTTCTTGGCGGGGCGATTGGATGCGGCGCTGTGGCGATTGTGCTGAATCTACTGCTGAACGGCACGCTGAAAACAGTGCTGACGATTCTATTCGCGGCGCTGGCGGTGGTGTTTTGCGGTTTCACCGTCTGGGCCGTGCTGATGCACCGGGCCTTCGACTACAACGGCAAACGACAGATGTCCCGGCAGATCATCGAGGGCACGGCGGCATATGTGAAGCTGCCTACCGGCGGCAAATGCCTGGACGTGGGCTGCGGCAGCGGCGCGCTGGCCATCGCCGTGGCGAAGCGCAATCCCCAGGCCCAGGTCGTGGGCATCGACCGCTGGGGCAAGGAGTATGCGTCCTTCAATAAAAAACTCTGCGAGGGCAACGCCCAGGCAGAGGGTGTGAAGAACACCTCCTTCCGGCAGGGCGATGCCACGCATCTGGATTTCCCGGATGAAACCTTCGACGCCGTGGTCAGTAACTACGTGTACCACAACATCCCTGGTGATCGACAGCGGTACCTGCTGGAGACCCTGCGGACGCTGAAAAAGGGCGGCACCTTCGCCCTGCA
>CACYZW010000207.1 GCA_902778995.1 uncultured Eubacteriales bacterium | reverse complement strand
GCCAAAGGCCGGGACGCGGACGGTTCAATCCTGCGGATTGAAGCGTCGCGCCTGTTCGAAGGGGGACCTGTCCCCCTTCGACAGTTACTGCGAAGCCGGCGGCTGAGCAGTAACCCGTAAATTCCGAAATTTCCGTTAATCCCCCCGCAAAGGCTTGACACGCCGACGCAGGCGGGGTGTGGCGCAGTTTGGTAGCGCACGTGCTTTGGGAGCATGGGGCCGCAGGTTCGAATCCTGTCACCCCGACCAATGCGACCTCTTGGTCAAGCGGTTAAGACACCGCCCTTTCACGGCGGTAACACGGGTTCGAGTCCCGTAGAGGTCGCCATCTTTTTTCTGCCATTAGGGTTAAGGGCCTTTAGCTCAGTGGTTAGAGCAGTCGGCTCATAACCGATCGGTCCGGGGTTCAAGTCCCTGAAGGCCCACTGTATGGCGCGGTAGTTCAGTTGGTTAGAATGCCAGCCTGTCACGCTGGAGGTCGAGGGTTCGAGCCCCTTCCGCGTCGCCACGGGAAACGTTGGTTTTGATTCAAAACCGGCGTTTTTCTTTTTGGCACTGAACCATTCCCCTGCTTCATTCTTTGATTGGCATATCAAAAGGGCCGCCTCATATGACCCTTTCCGTCATATTGAGGCAGCCCTTGCAGCCGTTTTCCTTATGCAGCCTTGGTCACGGAAGTGATGTGGGGGTTCGGGCCCTCGTACCAGTACAGGAAGCCCTCCAGGTCCACCACGTCGCCCACGTTCAGGGCTTCCACGGCCTTGTAGACCTCGGTGTCCTGGCCGCAGAGGTAGAACTCCACGATGAATTCGTAGGTCTGGCCGTCCTTGCTGACCTTGAAGTACAGGTCGTCGGTCTTCTCCTCGGGGTTCTTGTAGGCGAAGGCCGCGCCGCTCTCGTCGTAGGCTTCCACGGTCATGCCCTTGAAGGCCACCTTCTGGTTCATCTTCTCGGCCAGCGCGTCGGTGCCCAGCAGGGCGGTCACGTCCACGGGCTCGGCGATATAGGGATCGGCCTCGAGGAATTCAAAGCTGGAGACATCGATGATCTCCACCTCGCCGGACCACTCGCTCTTGAAGCCGGTGGCGCGGAACTTCGCGCCGGGCACCAGCTTGGCGGCGTCCTCCTCGGACATGGGCACTTCATACAGGAAGTACGCGCCGTCGGGGTCGGCGGCGTAGATGGTCACTTTGCCGTCCCACCAGGACTGATGGGCCTGCACATAAGCCTCGATGGTCACTTCGTCGTCCGCTGCGGCGACGGCATAGTCGGCGTAGGTCATCACGGCAGCCTCCTCGGCCACGGCCAGCACGCACATCGACAGCGCCAGCGCCAAGACGGCAATGAGCAGCTTCTTCATGGTTCTTTCCTCCTCGTCGGTGTTTGGTCGGTCGATTGCAGGCTGACCACCCGCAATCGGGACATTACAATTATACACCCAAACGGAAATAATGCAATGAAAAAGTTGGATTTAACACAGGCACATGCTATAATCACGGTATCGTGCGAAATGGCGCTGTGAAGGGAGCGAGACCCTTTTCGGAAGAATGCCCGCTCGAAGGCGGATTGCGGGAGGATGGGTGACGGCGGCGCGCTTTTCGGCGTTTACAGAAAAGCCATCGTCATTGTAATATATGTGCGGAGGAGTGATGCACATGAAGAGGATCATAGCGCTGCTGAACATACTGGCGCTGCTGGCCTTCGCTATGGCCGCGGGACTGGCGGAGCCCGAGGAGCCCTATTTTCGCATCGACCGGGACGATCCCGAGGCGTGGCGCAGGGAGCTGGCCAACGTGCGGCTGCTGACGAAGGGAAGATACACCCTCAAGCCGCTGCGCAGCCGGTCCGGGGAGGATACAGGCTACATGCCGTCGCTGGAAGGCATGGACGCGCTGAACATCTCCGGCAGCGCGCAGTATTCGGAGCGGCAGTTCCGGGACCTGGCGGCCACGCTGCGGGAATGCGCGGGCGACGACCCCATATATGTGGTGGATCTGCGCCAGGAGAGCCACGCGCTCGTCAACTGCATCGCCCTGTCCGTCTATGCCGGTCGCAACTCGGCCAACCGGGGGATGACTGCGGCGCAGGTGGAGGCGGACGAGCGGCAGCGCTTCAGCAGCCTGCCCGGAACCACCTTTACCGCCTATACCAGCGGCAGGAACAAGACCCCTGTGACGATCGACGCCAGGACATGGATGGCCGAGCGGGCGCTGGCCGAAAGCGAGGGCTTCGGGTACCTGCGCATCGCTGCCACGGACATGCTCTGGCCCGATGCGGCGCTGATCGACGAATTCATCGAATTCGTCCAGGGCCTGGACATGGATCACGTCTGGCTCCACTTTCACTGTCAGGCGGGCTTCGGTCGAACCGGCGTCTTCATGTGCATCTACGACATGATGAAGAACCCGGGGGTTCCTTTGGAGGACATCGTGACCCGGCAGGCGATGACCGGCAGCGAATACCTTCTGCACTCATGGGGCGGCACCCTGTCGATCGACGGCGATAAATCGAAGATGATCCGCCTGGTCTACGACTATATTCAGGAGAACAGGGCTTCCGATTACGAGGTGCGCTGGAGCGATTGGGTGAAGGCGCACACGCGCGTGGAGATGCCGAACCTCTCGGACTACGACGTACTGTACCTGTCGGACGACCTTACCGTGATCGAACAGGGGGCGTATGCCGGGACCGACGCCCAGATCATCGTGATTCCGAAGGGCTGCACAAAGATTCGCGCCGATGCGTTCAGCGGGGCTTCGCGGCTGGAATATATCATCGTTCCGGCCGACGCGGAAATCTTCCTGCCCCCCGGCGCGCTTTCCGGCACGGACGCCACGATCGTATGGGATACGGGCGCGTGAACGCCGGGCATTCGCTCCGCTTTACCTTCCGGAGGCCTTCGGCCATTGGGCGCACAATAATCAATGCATATTTACTGTGAAACATAACTGCTGAGAGCACTGAAAAAGGGTATACCAATGCCCGGGAATACTATAGCAGTTATGAATCAGACGGGAGCAGGCGTAATG
>CACYZW010000206.1 GCA_902778995.1 uncultured Eubacteriales bacterium | reverse complement strand
GCTTCAGCGACCATCCCATCCGCGCCTCCTACTACGTCAAGTACGCGGACTTCGTGGCCTGCCACACCCCCAGCTACATCGAAAACTACGACATCGCCGGAGAGGTCAAGCCCGGCGGCACGCTGCTGCTGAACTGTCCCTGGGACGCGGCGGCGCTGGAGAAGCACCTGCCCGCCCACGCCAAGCGGGACATCGCCCGCAAGGGGATAAAGTTCTACACCATCGACGCCGTGAAGATCGCGGAGGAACTGGGCCTGGGCAACCACTTCAACATGGTGCTGCAGTCGGCGTTCTTCTATCTCATGGCAATCATTCCGGTTGCGGAGGCCATCGAGTACATCAAGGCCGCCGTGAGAAAGACCTACTTTGCCAAGGGCGAGGATGTGGTGAACCGCAACCTGGCCGCCGCCGACGCGGGGGGCAAATACCTGGTGAAGGTGGACGTGCCCGACGCCTGGAAGGACGCCGTCGACGCCCCCGCGCCGAAGCGGGACGTGCCCGAGGTGGTCACGAAGCTGCTGGACCCCATCAACGCCCAGAAGGGCGACGAACTACCCGTCAGCGCCTTCGCCGACTACGCCGACGGCGTGATGGACATGGGCCTGACCGCCTTCGAGAAGCGGGGCATCGCCACCCGCGTGCCGGTGTGGGACGCCCAGAAGTGCATCCAGTGCAACAAGTGCAGCTACGTCTGCCCCCACGCGGTGATCCGGCCCTACCTGGTCAACCACGAGGAACTGGCCACCGTGCCCGAGGGGGCCGGCATCGTGCCCGCCAAGGGCAAGGCCTCCGCCAAGGGCTTCGGCTTTACGATGGCCGTCAGCAACCTGGACTGCACCGGCTGCGGCTCCTGCGCCAATGTCTGCCCGGCGAAAGCCCTGACCATGACCCCCATCGCCGAAGCCCCCGACACCCGCGCCGCCTGGGAGTGGGCGCTGAAGCTGTCCGACAAGGGGGACGTGTTCGATCCCTACACCGTCAAGGGCAGCCAGTTCCGCCAGCCGCTGCTGGAGTTCAGCGCCGCCTGCGCGGGCTGCGGCGAAACCCCCTATGCCAAGCTGCTGACCCAGCTGTACGGCGACCGGGTGTACTGGGCCAATGCCACCGGGTGCTCCCAGGCGTGGGGCTCGGCCATGCCCGGCATCCCCTATACGGTGAACCGCTGCGGCAGGGGCCCGGCCTGGTCCAACTCGCTGTTTGAGAACAACGCCGAGTTCAGCCTGGGCATGGTGCTGGCCGTGCAGCAGCAGCGCGAGGCCCAGCGCCGGCGCGTGGTCGCCTACCGCGAGGCGCACGGGGATGACGACGCCGTCAGGGCCGCCATTGACAACTGGCTCGGCACCTACGACGACATCGACCTGAACGGCGCGGCCAGCCTGGCGTTGATCGGTGTGCTGGAGGCAAGGGACGACGACGACGCGAGGGCCATACTGCGCTACAGGGACCAGCTGGCCAGGAAGACCTTCTGGATGTACGGCGGCGACGGCTGGGCCTACGACATCGGCTTCGGCGGCCTGGATCACGTGGTCGCCAGCGGCGAAAACGTGAACGTGCTGGTGGTGGACACCGAGGTCTATTCCAACACCGGCGGCCAGTCCTCCAAGGCCACGCCCGTGGGCGCGGTGGCCCAGTTCGCGGCCAGCGGCAAGAAGCGGCCCAAGAAGGACCTGGGCGGCATGCTGATGACCTACGGCAACGTGTATGTGGCCCAGGTGGCCATGGGCGCGGACAACGCCCAGCTGGTGAAGGCCCTGAAGGAGGCCGAGCATTTCAACGGCCCCAGCGTCGTCATCGCCTACGCCCCCTGCCAGAGCCACGGCCTGAAGTGCGGCATGGCGAAGGTGCAGGACGAGATGAAGCGGGCCGTGGAGACGGGCTACTGGCATCTGTACCGCTACAACCCCGAGGCCACCCCGAAGTTTACCCTCGATTCCAAGGCCCCGACCCTGGATTACGAGGAATTCCTATCCGGCGAGGTGCGCTACGCCGCCCTCAGGCGCACCTTCCCCGAAAACGCCGAAGTGCTGTTCGCCGAGGGCGCGCGGCTGGCGAAGGAGCGGTACGAAAAGCTGGCGAAGGAAGGAAACCGGAAATGAACCCCGTCTTCACCAGAACCGTCACCATACTCCCCAGCCAGCTGGACGCCTGGGGAAGGTTGAGCCTCGCCCACACCTTCGACCTGTTCATGGACACCGCCACCGAGGCGGCGGGGGCCATGGGCGTGGGGTGGGACTTCCTGATGCGCCGGGGCCTGTTCTGGATCACCGTCAAATCCCGCGTGCGCATGATCGACCCGCCCCGGCTGCTGGAAACGGTGCAGGTGGTCACCTGGCCCCTGCGCCCCGGCGAAATGCGCTGCGAGCGCCGCTATGAGATCCGCCGGGGCGACGCGGTGCTGGTGGAGGGCCTGACGGAATGGGCCATCGTCAGCATGCAGGACGGCAAGCCCCGGCCCCTGGCCGGGATCCTGCCCGAGGACATGGCTTATCCCGATGAGCCCGCGCCCTCCGAGCCCTTCCCGATGATCGCCGGGGATTTCGCCGATCCGCCCTTCGCCGAACACCGGGTGGCGGCCACCGACATCGACCTGGCCCGCCACATGAACAACGTGGCCTACGTTCGCGCCATCGTCAACGCCTTCCCGCTGAAGGCGTGGAAGGCGCTGGACGTGAAGCAAATGGACGTGATATTCCTCGCCTCCGCCCGCGAGGGCGACACGCTGGGCTTCCAGCAGCGCCGGGACGGCGGCGCCCTGGACATTCGCGGCGGCCTGCCCGACGGCAGGACGAGCGTGCTGGCGCGGCTGAGCGTTGCTGCTCCGCCGTTACCATTCACCCTACGGGCGAATGGTAATTGGCGGGGGACCCACTTCCCCCGCCATACGGTGCCGCGCCTCAGATCTTCGATTTGAGCCGTCGGCAGTCCGGCCCACAGGCCGGACCGACAAACCCAAAGGGTTTGTCGCCTTGCCACCCCTTTGACAGATTTGCCTGAACC
>CACYZW010000205.1 GCA_902778995.1 uncultured Eubacteriales bacterium | reverse complement strand
TGGCGTGCACCACGGGGCTGGGCTTGCCGATGTAGGTCTTTTTGCCGTTGACCCTTGTCCAGGCCCGCACATAGGCCTTGTAGCATTCCCGCTTGTCCAGGCCGGATATGCGCAGGTGACAGGCGTCGCCGTGAATCGATTTTTTCAGCTTGAAGCTCCTGCCGCACCTGGCGAAGAACACGTCGTAGCCCTTCGCGCCCTCCACCTTCGTCCAGGAGACCTTGAGGGCCGTCCTGCTGGAGCCGGAAACGGTCATCCGCGCCAGCAACGTGAAGTCCGGCTCTGCGGGCTTCGGCGTGGGCTTTACCGTGGGCTTCACTGTGGGCTTGGCCGTGGGTTTGCCCGTGGGCTTCGCGGTGGGTTTGGCCGTGGGCTTCGCGGTGGGCTTGGCCGTCGGTTTGGGCGTCCTCGTCGGCTTCGCGGTGGGCTTGGCCGTCGGTTTCGCGGTGGGTTTCGCCGTCGGCTTCACTGTGGGCTTCGTCGTAGGCTTGGCCGTCGGCTTCGCGGTGGGCTTGCCCGTAGGTTTGGCCGTAGGCTTCGCGGTGGGCTTGCCCGTAGGTTTGGCCGTAGGCTTCGCGGTGGGCTTGGCCGTGGGTTTGCCCGTGGGTTTCGCGGTGGGCTTGGCCGTGGGTTCGACCTCGTCCACATACACGATCGCGTAGGTGGAGAACAGGCTGCTCGACCCCTCCACGGTGTTCCCGGTACCCTGAGCGATGACCTTCGCCTTGCCGTTGTGGATGCGCACCAGGAAGAACACGCGGCCTTTCGCGCGGAGTTCTTTCGGAATGGTGATGGCAAAGGTCACCGGTTTGCCCGTATCGCCGATCTGCCGCTCGTCTCTGTCTCCCACCTTCAGGAACATTGACAAATCCAGGCAGACGCCGATCTGCGCCTCTCCGGCGTCAAGCTGACTCTGCACAGCGGCGAGCATCTCATTCAATTCCTTTTCGGAAACCTTGCCGTCGATATTGGTGGCATCCAGGTACATCAGCACCGTCTTGCCATCCGCCAGCTCCGCCTGTTCTTCGGGCGTCATAATGCCCCTGGCCAAGTCGGTATTCAACCCGGCGACCGAAATCTTGGGGACACCCTCGCCCGCTTGAACTTCTGTTTCGATATCGCCCGGCTTCACCACGACGGTCAGGGCGCCATTCGCATACGTGATGGTATAATTGCCGGTCACGTCCTTGCCGTCGATATCGATGATCTTCGCCGCGGAGGGGGTGATCACACCCGTATCCACCTTATCGGTCCCGGTGGCGGTCAGGGTCACTGCGCTCAGCACATGCCCGGATACCTCCCCGGAAAGCTCCGCCTGATCCGTGCCGGTATTGACACCCTCGCCCACGTAGACGGTCTGGTCCTTCGCCCTGACGGTCACGGCCCTGGCCTTGATGGTCAGCAGCGCCTCGTTGTAGGTCATTGCGTAGTTATCCGACGCCTTCAAATCGCCCTGGGCGATGGCGTAGGTGCCCACAATCTCGCCCGCGTCGCGCTTCAACGCGCCCTCCAGCGCCTCGCCGTCCACAAGGCCGTCGGCCTTATAGGTCAGCTTCGGGTCGGCGTCGCCGTAGGTCTTTTCCTTCGCCTCGGCGGTCACGGTCAGGGGCTTCCTGGCAATCTCGACCTTGATGCTCACGGGCTCGGTGCTGTTGTGGTTCGCGTCCCCCTCCACCATGTACCAGGCGTAGTAGGTTCCGGCATCCGTAACCGTGGGCACGGTTTCCTTGAACGCACCTGCGTCGGGGGCGGTGTTCGTCGCGGTCACGGCGTAGAGCATCGTGCCGCCCGACGCCTTGCCCGCGGTCAGCAGCGCCTGCGCCTGGCCGTTGTACACCAGCGTTCCCGGCTTCGGGGCCTCGGGCGGCCTTGACCCTGTACCAGACGTAATATTTTTTCGCTTCCGTGCCCTTGGGGATGTCCGCGCCCCAGCCCGAGGCCGGGGACGTCTTGTCATTGTCGCCGAGGGCGTACTGCATATCGCCGCCCACCAGCGTGGACTTGTCGACGGTCACCAGCGCCTGAGCCTGCCCTGTGTAGGTCAGTGCGTTCGCCGTGACGGTGGCCGGGGTGCTGTCCGCCTTGTCGATTGTTGCGGTCACGCACTTCTCAGCGGAGGCACTGTGGTTTTTGTCGACCTTCACCCTGTACCAGACGTAATATTTTTTCGCTTCCGTGCCCTTGGGGATGTCCGCGCCCCAGCCCGAGGTCGGGGACGTCTGGTCGTCCGTGCCGAGGGCATACTGCATATCGCCGCCCACCAGCCTGGAATCGTCCACGGTCACCAGCGCCTGGGCTGTGCCTGTATAGGTCAGGGTGTTCGCCGTGACGGTGGCCGGGATGCTGGCCGCCTCGTCGATGGTCACGGTCACGCACTTCCCGGCGGAAGTATCGTGGTTTTTGTCGCCCTTCACCCTGTACCAGACAAAATACTTGTCCGCGTCCTTGCCCTTGGGGATGTCCCCGACCCAGCCCGAGGTCGGGAGCGTCTGGTCGTCCTTGCCGAGGGCATACTGCATATCGCCGCCCACCAGTTTGGAATCGTCGACGGACACCAGCGCCAGTTCGCCGCCTGTGTAGGTCAGCGCGTTTGCGGTGACGGTGGCCGGGGTGCTGGACGCCTTGTTCACCGTCAGCTTAGCGGAAGCCTTCGCCGCAGCATGGGTATCCGTCTCGGCGGTATTCACCGTTACGGTAAACGTGCCGCACTCGGTCACGGTCAGCTTATTGTTTGCAAAGGTTCCCTTGCCCGTGCCATTTTCCACGCCATAGGTCGGCGCGCCTGCGTCCTGCGGGATGGTGAACATGCCGTTCGCGGGAATGGCTATGCCGTCAGGGGCATAGGTGACTGCCACATCCTCCGCGGTGATCGTCACGGGGTTCAGGTTCGTCTTGGGGAAGGTATAGGAAATACTCAGCGAGCCGTCCTGATTTTTCGTGACGGTAGCAGGATTCGAGTTTACGGTAGCCGTTATGTCACCATCGGCAAAGGTATAGTTCCCGGTCGCAGTCGCGGTCACCGAGGCGGTGTATTCCGTCACGTAGGCCGCTTTGCCGTCCTGCGGGGCCGTGGGATCCCAGGTGATCGCGCCGGAATTGAGCAGGGTGACATTGGCATTGGTCGTCGCCGTCGTGGCAAGGTTTTTGCCTGCCACAGGCTTATCAATAAGCAACGCCACGCTGTCGATGACTGCGGGGGCGATGGTGTATTCCACGCTGGCGGTGGCCTCACCCAGCGTGATGGTTGCCTTGTAGGTGCCTGCATCGATGGGAGCCGTCTCCGTCGCCGTATCGTAAGTCGATTCACCGGTCTTCTTCTCATACATGATCTTAACGTCGCCCTGGATGCCGAAAGTGTCGATGACGGTTGCTGCCTTTGCTTTGCCGTCGTAGCCAGGACTTTCCGGCGCTTTTATGGTCAGCCTGGCGGTGTGATTACCGCTGGTCTCGTCAACGGGCAGGTCGCAGTTGGCCTCCGAGCAGGTGGCGATGATGGTATTCGCGGCGTCACCCGTACCGGCGGCATAGGTAAAGTTGTGCAGATGCCTCGGGAACTTGACCTTCTTATATTTCGTCAGGTCCAGGCCCGCACCGCTCTCAACGGAAATATCCTTCTTGCCCTCGGTGCCTGCCGTATCCGTCCAGCCGGTGCCGGGGATGTCGGTGTTCACTGTGCCATAAATTGCAGCGCCGGCTCCCGCAGCCACGAAAGACGTAACATCTTTACCAATAGAAACAGAAGTCGCAACAATACCGTAGTAATTATTTTCTTCTTCTCCGGTCGCTATCGCGGTCACACTCCCGCCTTCAATATGTAACGATCCATCAGAAAGGCTAATTGGGGTTTTTATGGCCTTAAGCGTCAACGTACCTTCCCCTTGTATTATGACATCCGAGCCCTGATTACCTGTGCTGTAAATGGTTTGAATACAATCACTATCAATGTGTTCTGATCCATTTATTTCGTTGTTTCCTTCCAGAACAATAGTTAAGGGTTCATATCCATTTTGATCCCCTTGATATGAGATTGCACATTCAGCTTCATCCCCGGATACTGTAATAGTACAATTTTTCAAGGTCAGCGTGTTGGTTGTTTTGACATATTGCCAACCGGAGCCTTGATCCCAACCGTCGCTTTGAGCATCGCTTTTGTACGGTAAAGCCCTCAATTCTGAGTCATTCCAGATGTAGAGGTAACCATCTTCATCAGCCCGCGCCGTCAGCGCCATGACCGGCAGCAGCCCGATCACGAACACCAGCGTCACCAGGACGCTCAAGCGTCTTTTCCCTGTATGCTTCATAATCTTCTCCTTTACTCATTTGTTCGCGGGTGTTATGGCCGTCGTCGGACCATTGCGTGCATAGCGAAAACCACCGAACCTGTCAGGACGCACTGCCCCGAAAGAATCCGACGGTCATCCATCCCGAATGTTTTCTGTCGCACCCGAAAAACGGGCATAGTTGTCCCGCACTGTGCTGAGCCGTGAAAGCGTGGCCCTGTTCCGCATCGCCGTCATGCCCCCTTCCGTTCATTCGCTGTGAACGCGCCCATTATGGCTACCATTCCATCCTGACCGGCAGGTCGGTGGCCCACAAAGCGGGTCGGAGGGTGTATACGAATGGCACGTTACTTTATTCTTCCATCATAAATATATCACAGAATTGTCTATTTGTCTGTTACCAGTTTGGTGACATTTATGCCAAAATCATTGAAATCAGACCCTCCGGGTGATAACATGTCAATGGAGCGATTTTCAGAGGGATGTGTGACCATGCCGGGACTGTTCGCGCAATTCAACTTCGGTCTGTTTATCCGGGAGACCTATTTTGCCTTCCTGCTGTTGGGCGGGCTGCTGGTCATCATGTACGCCTACCGCGACGTTCGCCTCCCCGACGCCGGCAATTTCAAGCGCATCGTGCTCGTGCTG
>CACYZW010000204.1 GCA_902778995.1 uncultured Eubacteriales bacterium | reverse complement strand
GCATGTGCCATTACTGATACCTCTCTTTATATGTTGATATCAGTATAGCACAAATACGAAGAAATGGCTACTTATTTATTTTTTGTCGTACTAGTTCCTTGCAATCACCCCGGCGCAGGCAAGCAGAGCAGGGTCGAATTGAAGGATGCGGAATATCGCAGTGTCAAAGCCGGATGTGATGCGATTCATGTGCAGAACGTTTCCATTGACAAAGTAGCCTTCGCCGGAGCGCAGCGTCAGACTATGCCTGGGCGTCAGGCAGTCCACCGCGCCCTCCAGCACATAGGCAAATTCAACATACTCATGCCAGTGCCAGGCGGCGTAGTTTTTGGTATAGTTGGCGAGATTCGACTCAATGGCGGCGAAACGCATATCATTCCCGCTGGGTTGCATGGATTCATATAGCTTCTCCTTGATGGATAGGCTGTTGAGATAGTGGATCATGCGTGATCTCCTCCCGACCGAGGTAAGGCCAGTTGAATTGGCAGAATATCTTAAGTAACTGGCGGAGGATTTGTTGTTTGGCAGAAGCTGGTGCGCTATAATATTGCCACAAACAAAGAGCGCCATCAACTTCATTATAGCACACAAAGACATCGGATGGGAGGGATTACAGTGAAGTTTTTCAATATTCAGAACACCGAGGAGTTCCTCAATCGCGTTCAGCGGTGCAACGGAGCAGTCCACAGCGTAGAAGCGGATGGAACAGTGAGGGATCTGAAAGAGACGGCGGGTTATTTGATTCGGACGGGACTGGCTTCTCAGATGAAAGGAATCGACGAAATCAACCTGATCATTGAGAAGAATACCGATATGGAGATCCTCTTCAGCTACGCGCTGGGGATGGGAAGAGAGAAGATTTGTGCGTGATACGCATTGCCCCGGTTGGAATAGAAACAAGCCGGGGCTTTCTCACAATAACCCCGAGGGAGCGTAACCGCTCACCTCGGGTTATACTTATCTCCTGCCTCTGGCGACTCCACCACCGCAGGTGCGGCCACCACCGCCAAACGCGCCGCCAAAGAAGTCGCTAAAGCCATCATTGCCGTTGACGCTGCCCATCGGAGCAGGATTGAAATGCCTCCCGATTATTATTCTTTATCCTGCTCAATCCCACAAATCGTAAAAGCGTGGTCCGAAAAGCTCAAAGAACTCCTGCTTGGAGTCGAGCCGGTACTGGTTAAGACGCTTTTCCTCCGCGTGATAGTTCTCATACAGTTCCCGGTAATCCGGGTATTTCTTCAGGTCCGGGTACGACTTCAGTGGCAAGACGATCATTTCCTTCAACACCCACATGGGCAGCGGCGACGGTGGTACTTATGCCACGATCAGGAAACTCGCACCGAACGCTGCTGTTTTGGACGGCCTGTCGGTGGAGAGACGATATGGCATTGATCTTCCAAATACTCATGCGCACCGATACGCCGGTCATCGCCTCGCTTGTGTACTTCTACGGCATAAGCGCGCAGCTCAAGGCGCTGGTCGACCGGCTGCATACGCCGATGCGGAATGCTTTTTCAATCGGGCGCCTGGGGCTGATTCTGGTTGGCGCTGCAACGCTGCCGGATCTGTTTGATCCAATCGTTATGCAATACCAGATTGTCGCCGCTGCAGCTACCAAGCCTCCTCGTTGGTTTTGATCTTCGCTTTCTGCAAAATATCGCTGATGTACCGCGGATAATCCGCCATGCGGGAGAAGTTCGCGGTGCTCGCGTCGGAAGCGTTCACCGCGCTCTGATCCACGGGATACTGCACCAGTGGCTTCCCGCAATGGAACGGATGTAATCAGGCAGGAACGTCTGTCGACGATGAGCATTTTAGAGGTGCCCATAGGGGGTCTGGGTGAGCATGCTGGCGAAGAGGGCGTTGCTGATGAAGGCATATTCGTCCCTCTGGTGAGCCTTGTTGGTCAGAGAGTTGGCAAAGAGGGTGAGGTTCACGACATTGCCGGCCTTATCCTTGCCCGCGTAGGAAAACCCCATGATGCCGTTCAGAAAAGCATCCCTGCTGCCGTAGAACACGTCGTCGCCGTCCCGGATGTAGCTGGCGTTGACCAGGGTCTCCTCGGGATAGGTGACATAGCCCAGGCAGTCCAGGCCGTCCGTAAAACCGGTTTGAAGCTCGGGAAGCAGTGCGCTCTGAACGGACTCCATGGCATAGTCGGTGTAGCCCACATAGGGAATCCCGGCCTGCACGGCGGCAAGTCCCTCCGCGTCCAGGGCGGTGGCGCCCACCACCGCGTCGGCCCGGGCGGCATCCTCGGTGGTGGCGAAGCCCATCATATCCATGGCCATCCGGTCATAGTTGTATTCGAAGAAAAAGGACACGAGTTCGGTATGCACGTAGCCGGCGGGGTCTGGCGTCACGGCCTCACGAGTGCCGCTGATGTAGACCGTGGGGGCCTTCCCGATGACATAGGCGGTACAATCGGGGCCCTTCACCCCGGTGCCGGTGAGGATATAGTCATCAGACACGGACTGCCAGTCGGCGTAGGTGCAGATAAAGTCGCCCTTGTTCGCACCCTCGGTGATCATGCCGACCTGTTTGCCTGAGCGGAGCAGGGTATTCACGGCGGCAGTGGCGCTTTCAGATGTGTTGGAGATGATGACGTCCCCGCCCTTCTCGCCGTTGAACCGGGATACCGCATTCTCCCGGAGGAAGGGCTGCACCGAATCCCAGGTCAGTGTCCGGCCCACGCTGCCTGCGATCGCGTCGTATTCTGCGGGCTTCACACAGGTGACCATGTCAAAGCCGCGGGTATGATTGAAGGCTGTGATGCCCTCGGAGCACAGATGGGACCAATCGGTAATGTAGGTACCGCCATACAGGGCCTCGTTGGCTACGGATCGCTTGGCCTGATACATGGAAACCACTGCGGTCCCGGCGGGCAGGGTACTTCCGTCCGCGACGACGGGAGCCGAGGTGATACCCACCTTCACGTCGTTGCGGGTCAGCCACTCGATCATGTCAAAGGCGGCCTGGAGGTTGGCCTGGTGCGCCACGTCCAGGGGGATCAGATAGCACTCGGGGAAGAACTGTCCGTTCTCATCCTCTCCCGCATGGGCGGGGCGGAAGCTCCGGGCATCGGCGCCGGCGTTGTCATGCTCATCCACGAACCAGGGACCAACTTCGGCATCGGAGTTTCGGTTTTCCGCGCCGCGGACATAGATTTCCGCGAGATCCGCGAAGTAGCTCTCCTTGTTGGCAGCCACGTAATCCGACAGGCCCAGGAGCCCGTAGGTGGCAGCCTGGCGGGCCACCTCGGAGTAGGCTGGCAACTCGACAGTATAGCCCACGCAGCCATGGAGCATGGCAAACTGCGGGGTAAAGCAGGAGGACATATCGTCTCCCACCCTCTCCCAGAAGACCTCGCCGTTCCCATCGGAAACCATTAAGTCGCGCATCGAGATGATGTAGCTCTGATAGTCCGGGTTGTTGGCCACGGCGGCCGCGCCAAAGGCTTCGCCACCGGCCATCAGGTGTCTGGCAAGCAGATCATACTCCACATTGGGCTCGTGGGGCGGCGTACAGGGCTCCACCTGGAATTCATCGACCAGTCCGTGGACCTCTACAAGGGTTACGGGGTCATAGCTGCCGATGAGATGCTGCATGTTCTGCGTCTCCGGCATGGTCTGGAAGCAGTTGTCCCGGTTGAGGTCATAGCCGCATCCGGCGGCGCGGGTATAGTACATGCGGGCCTCCACATTCTCCTCCGGTACGAGGATAAAGAAGACGTCGTCCAGCAGGTCAGCTACGGTAACAGTGGCCTCCTCGGTGGTGTAATAATGGTCAAACCCTTCCACCTTGCCGGATATCTTGCTGGCATTGGGCCAGATGGAGCCCAGGTAGTCGGTCATTCCCGCCACCAGCTCCGGGGTGTGCTGGCCAAGCGCCGTCCGCTGGGCCTCACACGCGGCCTGTCCCTCCTCGGTGAAGCCGGTGAGCTTCGTGTAAGCGATGGCGGGTTCCTCGATTAGCAGCCGGGCAAATTCCAGCACGGCATCCGTCGCGGCAACCTCGTTGGCGTGGATGTTGGAATACATTATAGGCACCTGATAGTCCGTATCTGCGGAGCTTCGAAGCGCTTCGATCACCGCGGTTCCGGTTTCCTCAGCCTGTTGCGAGAGGTCCAGCCATTTCTGTACGGCCATGCTGTCCCGGGCCACGATGAGGTAGGGCATGTCATAGCCGTGATAAGACTGGCCCATTACGCCGTATTCTACGTAGGGCCTGGGGGTGGCGCTGTTGTCGTCCCCCTCGTCCGCCAGCCGAAGCAGCTCATCATAGATCTCCCACATGGTGTGGAAGGAGGTGTAGGGCTTAATGGTGACGTTATCGAGGGTAGCCAGGGTCGTCCCATCCAGCTCGGCGGTGAGGGTGAACTGACCGCAGATGTCGAGATATATGCCGCCGCTTGCGTGGGGCATGCCCTCCTTGCCAGCGTACATGGCAGGGGAGGTGGTGAAATCGAGCTTCAGCGTGGCGCCCTCCAGTCTGGTTTCAAAGCGCTCCATGGAGAAGGGCGGGTCATAGGGGTCGGGTTCGCCGTAGGTGATGGTCGCAAAGTCGATCGTTTCCCGCTCATGGGGGAACATCCTCTCCTCGCCGTGGATGGGATTGAACTTCCCGTCGGCGGGGTTGGCGTAGGGTGCGACGCGGTGGAGCGTCCAGGTGACCCGGTCCACTCCGGCCTTCTCAACCTGAGCGGCCTGGGCTTCGGTGAGCGGGAAGGCCAGGGATTGGGTGGTTTTCTCCGACAGGGCCAGGAAGAGCCCTGCAGAGCTGTCCGCCTGAATGGAAGGCTTCTCCCTAACCGCCATACGGGCCTGGTCGGCAAAGGCACCGCAGCCGACCATCAGCGAGAATATGATGAGCACTGACAGAAATCTCGAGAATGCTTTCATGGTGAAAAACTCCCAACAGCGTAAATTTGGGCTTTGAGAGGGTGCCCTGCCCTTAAGGAAATACCGCACAATGCTCATGGCGTCTTGACTTGCCGCCAGCAAGCCTTCGAAATTTGCAGTTTGCAATCGACTAAAATTCATCTCGTTACTGCACGACTCGATTATGCGGTATTTCCTTAAGAACGGTCCGTCTCATAGCTTCCGCTTTTAACATGGAAAGCGCCTTTTCTCTTGTTTCATCTGGAATTTGACTGGGCATACGGTTACCTCCCGCAGCACATTTTTCTATGATCTGCACAGACACGGATCGCTGTGCTCTATTTCCCTGATGTCGCAGTCTCCACCTTATGAATTGCCTCGTCCATCTGGGCGGGCAAGGGACGTTCGAAGGAGGACTTTAAGCGCTTCTTCGAGGACATGCCGAAGGGCTATTTGTCCGATGTGGTGGGCGTGGCCATGGACGTGAACGCTTCCTACAATATCCTTCTTCTCCGAGAAGCCGCCGAAGGCAGTCATCGTCTATGACCGCTATCACATGCAGGCCCAGTATGGTAAAGACCTCCTCGGCGCTGTTCGCTTACAGGAGGCCCGGAAGCACCAGAGAGAAGCCAAGAGCATCCGCGAAACAGCTGAATCACTGGACGATGCGGAACAGAGGCGCAGGTTGAAGGCTGAGGCCAAGGAGGAAAAGCAGCGCTATTCCCAACTGAAAGGACTACGCTGGACAATGCTGACCAAGGGAGCCAAGCTCTCGGACGAGAAGGCGCGGCATCTGCAAAGCATCCTTTCAGACCATTCAGACCTTGCGGTCTGCTATGCGATGAAGGAGGAGCTTTGCGCGCTTTTCGAGCTT
>CACYZW010000203.1 GCA_902778995.1 uncultured Eubacteriales bacterium | reverse complement strand
GGAATCCCGAAGGGGTTCAGGCAAATCTGTCAAAGGGGTGGTCTTGGCGGGGGAAGCAGGTCCCCCGCCAATTACCATTCGCCCGTAGGGTGAATGGTAGCAATGATTGTTCGTCCGGGTTACCGGCATTGCCTTCATGCGCCCTTCGTTCGCCGGCGCTTCTCGCTTGCCGACACGGGCATGATAGCAAATGATGCGTCACAAAACCGTCATAACGAAGAAACCCTGCGGTCAGGCGATATCCTGACCGCAGGGCGCGACGGCGTCAGCCGCTGCCCGTGTCGTAGTGCATAAAGCGCTTGCCGCACTTTTTTTCCATGTACTTCTTCAGCGCGTCGGCGTCGCCGCCCTCCACGCTGTCCTTGGGCAGGATATAGTAGGCCTTGCCCTTGATGACGAAATAGAAGCACAGGTCGGTGTCGCACAGGCTGTAGATCTCCCGGAACTTGCTGCGGGCGTATTGCTTCTGGCCCTCCAGGTGCATCTCGACGCCGCTTTCGTCGATGGTGAAGGTCGCCTGCTTGTCCTGATAGTACTTGCGGTACTTGGCGGTGGATTCGTCCGGCCGCCGGTTGCCGCCGGAAAAGGCCACCACCAGCAGTATGGCGCAGATGACGATATACCCCACCCGCACGAATTGGAAGCCGTCGCGGTACAGCATGTATCCGAAGAAGATCGCTCCCGCCGCGCCCAGCACGCCCAGCACGGCGCGCATGGCCGGGGAGATCTCCTTCTTCTGGCCGTACATGGACTCAAAGTCCGAAAGCACCGCGTCGGTATAGGTGAAGGCGGCGCGAAACAGTCCGCCGGATCGATTTTCGCTCATTTACTTCTTGCCCTGGCCGTAGTAGGCGTTGGGGCCGTGCTTGCGCATGTAATGCTTGTCCTGGATGCGCTGGGGCGCGGGGGCGGCGGCGGGGAAGACCTGGCGGGTGAAGATGGCCATCTTGGCGACTTCTTCGAGCACCACCGCGTGGTACACCGCGTCGGCGGCGTCCTTGCCCCAGGTGAAGGGGCCGTGACTGTGGCAGATCACCGCAGGCACCGCCACGGGGTCGATGCTCCGGCGCTCGAAGCACTCTACGATGGTATTGCCGGTGTTCAGCTCGTAGCCGGCGTCCAGCTCCGCCTGGGTCAGGTGCCTGGCGCAGGGGATGGGGCCGTAGAAATAGTCGGCGTGGGTGGTGCCGTAGCAGGGAATGTCCAGGCCCGCCTGAGCCCAGGCCACCGCATAGGGGCTGTGGGTGTGCACAATGCCGCCGATGGTCGGGAAGGCGTTGTAGAGCACCATGTGGGTCAGCGTGTCGGAAGAGGGGTTCATGTCGCCCTCGACCTTGTTGCCCTTCAAATCCATGACCACCAGATCTTCGGGCTTCAATGCATCGTATTCCACGCCGGAGGGCTTGATGACGAACAGACCCTTCTCGCGGTCGATGCCGCTGACGTTGCCCCAGGTGTAGGTGACCAGATTCCGGCGGGGGAGCTCCATGTTGGCCTCGTAGACGGCCTTCTTCAGGGATTCAAGCATGACGGTATTCCTCCTTTGGTCGATTGGCTGTTTCTCGTTGCGCGGCGTATCTGTTGCGGGGCGCCCCCTCAGTCAGGCTGTGGGTGACTGAGGGCGTCCACACTTTATATCCCGATCCGGTCAGGTGATCGTATACATGGCCACCTCGTCGATTTCCCGGTTCGTGCCCACCAGCACATCCTGGCCGGCGGCGTTGACGAAGTGCATCAGGTTGGCGCAGCCGGTGTTCTGGTCGATGAATTCGACCTTATAAGCGCCCTCCTCGAAGGTGATGGCGATGGTGCTCTTCGTGCCCTTGCGCCAGCCCACGCACCAGGTCGGCTTGCCCAGCAGCGTGCCCGCCCAGGTGGCGTGGAGCATCTCGGTCTCCTTCTCGGGGAAGGGGAGCTTCCAGGTGGGCACGTAGTTGCCGAACTCGTCCAGGTGGAAAATGGTCAGGGCGTTGCCGTGGAAGGGGCTGATCATGCCCAGCTCCAGCTGGCCGTCGCCGTCAAAGTCGATCAGCACAGAATCACTGGAGGGCACCGGGCAGAGCAGGTCGATCTCCCAGTCCTTGCCGGGGGCGACGGGCGGGCGGAACAGGAAGGTGCCCTCCTCGCAGCCCACCACGCCGGCCTCGTAGCCGTCCACGCAGACCTTGCTGTAGCCGTGGTTGCGCAGCATGTCCTCCATCACCGGCTCCAGGGTCAGCTGGTGATCCTCGTTGAACACCGACAGGTCGCTGGGCAGCACGGAGGCGTAGCAGGCGCCGGGGAAGCGCCAGTCGTTCTTGTACTCGTGGTCGCTCTTCAGGCAGCAGACCAGCAGGTAGTTGACACCGTTGCGGTTCAGTATGCCGAAGCGGTGCACGAAGGGGGCTTCGCACAGCGTGCGGATCTCCCATTCGCCGGGCCCCTTGGCGGTGGCGATGACGATCTTCGCGTTCGCGGAATCGTTGGGCGAATAGAACTGGTGGGTCGCCAGGAACTGGCCGTCCGCGCCGGGCACGGGCGTCATGGTCATCACGCCGCCGGGCTCTGTCCACACCGTGTCCAGCTGGGCGCCGTCCTCGGCGAACACATAGCAGGGATCGTGCTTTTCGGCGGCGACCAGGAAGCGATGCTCGCCCTGCCAGGTCAGCTCGGACATGGCGTAGCACTTGTTCAGATTGGATATGACCTTCTTCTGGATGTTCATGGTTTTTTCCTTTCTATGTTTATTGCATACAATATACCATGTCAAAGGGAATTAGGAACTAGGAATTGGGAACTAGGAACCAGGAACTAGGAACTAGGAATTAGGAACTAGGAAAAGCCGCGCACACAGAAAACAAGGAAAACGGTCGTTGCGTTTCCGCGATATGACCTGATTAAGGAAATACCGCATAATGCTCATGACGCATTAACGGCTGTATTTCAGCCGCTTGCTGTCTGCTGATTTCTTGACAGAAATGCAGGCGAGGTCGGAAATCAAAGATTTCCGAGTCCGCTATGCGGACTGCCACGGCTCAAATCATAGATTTGAGGCGCGGCACCGTTGACGCCGAAAGTGCATCTTTCCGAATTTAGAAACAGACTCTAGTTCCTGGTTCCTTGATGTCAGTACAACAAATCGTGACTCATTCCTGCGCATCAAGCAGCTTCGACATTTCGCTACAGGCAAACTTTATGTCCCCGGCCCAGGTGTCGTCGTTGCCGATGTACCACATCTCCGTCACGTAGCGGCGGATGCCCATGGCCCAGGCTTTGGCGATGACGGCCTTGAAATCCACGTGGCCGGTGAGGAAGGGCACCTCGCGGAACACGCCGGGTACGGTCTCCTTCAAATGCAGCGCCACGATGTGGCCCCGGCCCGACCAGAGGTCATCCAGCACGTTCCCGCCGGAGGACACCGCCGCGTTGGTCAGGTTGCCGGAATCAGGGTAGACCCCCAGGTAGGGGCTGCCCACCGCGTCCACATAGTACATGGATTTCCATACGGTGTTCATGAATTCGGTCTCCATGGTCTCGAAGCCCATCATGATGCCCCGCACGGCGGCCATCTCCGTGGCCTTTTTCAGGTTCTCCAGGAACCAGGCCTTCGTCTGGGCGGAGCTTTCCTCATAATACACGTCGTAGCCCGCCAGCTGGATGATGCGGATGCCCAGGTCGTCGGCCAGCAGTATGGCCTTCTCCATGATCTCCATGCCCCGCGCCCGCACAGCCGGGTCGGGCGCGCCCAGCGGGTACTTGCGATGGCCGGACAGGCACATGCTGCGGATGGGCAGGCCCACCTCCCGCATGGTCTTGATCAGCTCCAGCCGCTCCGCCTCCGTCCAATCCAGGCGGGCCAGCTTTTCATCCTTTTCGTCGATGCTGATTTCCACGAAATCGTAACCGGCCTCCTTGGCAAAGGCCAGCTTTTCCCGCCAGGACAGGGTCGGCGGCATGGCCTTCTCATAGAGGCCGATGGCGTACTTCTTCACGGTCCGCTTCCTCCCTTATATATGTTCTTTTGGCAAAGGCAAGAAACATTTGAGGCGCAACGGAGTCTTTACCTTTGATTATATACGATAACCCCCGTTTTTGCAATAGGAAGCCCGGAGATTACAGACAAAAAATGTTGTTTGATTGCCCAGATATAATGAAAAAAACAACTTGAAATTATGTGCGTTTAGGCGTATAATAGAAAACGCAAAGGTTGGAAACGAACATTAAACGACGGAAAGGGAGGTTTTAATGAGCAAAGTATCTGAAATGACCCGCGAGAAGTGGATCATGTCCACTTTCCCCGAGTGGGGCACCTGGCTGGTTGAGGACATCGAGAACGAGGTCGTCCAGCCCGGCAACGTGGCGATGTGGTGGCTGGGCTGCACCGGCATCTGGTTCAAGACCCCCGGCGGCGCGAACATCACCATCGACCTGTGGTGTGGCAATGGCAAGCGCACCCACGGCGACGGCAAGATGAAGGTGGGCCATCAGATGGCCAACATGTGCGGCGGCCGCGCCATGCAGCCGAACCTGCGCAACGTGCCCTTCGTGATCGATCCCTTCGCCTTCAAGCAGGTGGACGCAGTGCTGGCCACCCACTATCACCAGGATCACATGTCCGCCGAGTGGGCGGCCCACGTGATCAACAGCGGCATGACCACCACCGACGAGAACGGCAAGGAGATTCCCGTGCCCTTCATCGGCCCGCTCAAGAGCGTCGAGACCTGGGTGAAGTGGGGCGTGCCCGAGGACCGCTGCAAGATCGTCAAACCCGGCGACACCATCAAGATCAAGGACATCGAGATCGTCTGCCTGGACAGCTTCGACCGCACCTGCATCGTCACCACCGATTCCACCGGCCCCGACCGGGAGGAGCTGACCGGC
>CACYZW010000202.1 GCA_902778995.1 uncultured Eubacteriales bacterium | reverse complement strand
GGTGAAGGACAGCGCGGGCCTGATCCGGGAGCTCAAACAGAGCGGCGTATTTCACGACGTTGCGCTGCTGACCCAGGAAGGGACGGTTGACTGATGAAGAATGATACCGGCAAGCGCATATTCCTCGTGGTACTGGCGGCGATCTTTGGATTGCTGCTGTACATGTGCATCGATGGCGGCAGCATCATCCAGTGGACGGCCGAGGTCGCCTATCCCAGGCAGAACGAAAGCCTGTCCATTGAATGGCTGGACGAGGGCGCTATTCGCATTGGCGGCGAGGGCAAGCTGTACGGCACCGACATGCAGGCGATGATCGAGGGCACGGGAAAGACTTCCGCGGAAGTGACGGACATCATCATCGGCGACGGTATCACTGAAATCGGCTACGACGTGATCTGTGAATACCCAATACTGCATACCATACGCCTGGGCGACAACGTGCGCATCGCCGGAAACGGCTCCATTCGGGAGTGTCCCGAGCTATGGTTTGTGTTCGTGCCTTCTGGCATCGAGAAAATCAGCCGTGATTTCCTTTACGAGTGCAACGACTGCATCGTCGTGACGGATGGGGCGGCAAGCAAACTGCCAAGGCTGAGAAACACCCGCAAGGCCAATGTGATCGGGAACGTGGATTCCTATGCGGCGATGCAGGAGGCCTGGACGAACGGGACGGAGCTGCCGGAAATGCTCCAGCATTGGTGGAAGGACGCTCAATCGGACAAAGCCGAACCATAAACAGAGAAAGGGCAGTTGTACAGATGGCAAACGTTGAAAACCACAAGGAGCTGGTGCCCTTTGAGCACTACACCGACCTTTTTGAAAAGCTGGATCCCATTGAGGCCTCGGAGCGCTGCGGCGTGCGGTATGATGCGGAACGGCAGACGTTCACCCTGCGCCTTTTGTACGTGGATTATGAGATCACCTGGCCGAGGTTTTCCATCCGAAGTGTTGTAAAGGACGGCTTCGCGCTGTTCAACCTTCCGGCGCAGATGCTTTTGATACGCTTTCTGCTTGAAGGGAGAAGGTCGGTGGGAACAGGGGCCTTCCTGCCCTATCGCGAGATGCCATGGGGGGAAGTCTATCTAAAGCCCTTCACCGGGCGCTGCCTGAACCGGGCGGCTTTCACCTTCGGCCCACGGCTGGAGGCCTTCAAAACCGCTGCGGCCCGGATGTCCGCAATACCGCTGGACAAGGGAGACGCGTCTTTCCAGTTTGAAATCATGCCCGGCTATGAGGTACGCCTGATCGTGTGGGAGGGGGACGACGAGTTCCCGCCCAACAGCCAGATGCTGTTTTCGGACAACTTCCCCAAGGCCTTCTCGGCGGAGGACAGAACCGTGGTGGGGGATATACTGATCTCGGATTTGAAGCGGAGAATGTGACGCCTGGCCGCTGCATCGCGCCGCCGAATCCCCTCTGACGGCTTCGCAATGACCCCCGAAGGGGGCAGGGTTCCCCTTCGGGGGCCCCAACAGGTTTTGGCGGATCATCGGAGACGACCCGGCTGAAAAGCAGAAATAAAGGCGTTTTTTCCAGGAAAATGAGATTCCCCGACGGGGAAATGCCCGCTGGGCCGGCCTGTACGATGTTCCTCATCGAAAAAGGGATCCCTGAACAGCAAACGCCGTTTGACAGTTTATTTGATTTCATAGAGAATACGCACAATTCATTGAGAGATTTGGGAGAAATGGGCGATGGATTTTAAGCAACTCGAATCCTTTGTGGTCGCGGTGGATGAAGGCAGCTTTTCCAATGCCGCAGAGCGCTTGCAGCTTTCCCAGTCGATGGTGACGATTCACATTCGCAACCTGGAGAGCGAGCTTGGCGCCCGGCTTTTGAACCGCACGACCCGCAGCATGGAGCTGAGCCCTGCCGGACGGACGTTTTACGCCTATGCCAGACAGATGCTCAAGCTCAATCGCGACAGCATCTTCGCGCTCAGCCGCGCCAGCCAGGAGGTCAAAGCCGTCAACATCATTTCCACGCCCTACATCGTGCGCTATTACCTGACGGATCGCATCATACAGTTCAAACGGCAGTATCCCGATGTCAGCTTCAATTTCATCACCTGCGCCCATTCTGAGATATCGGGCCGCCTGCAATCCGAGGGGGCGGAATTTGCCTTTTGCACGATGAAGCTGATGAACTCCGATTATGCCGTAAAGCACATCGACATGGCGAATCTGGTGGTCATCACGCCCAACGCGCCGCGTTTCAGAAAGCTGGGGACCGTTTCATTTCCCAACGCGCTGTTCGGTGAGGAGCAGCTGATTACCAGGAGCAGCACCTCTACGCTCCAGCAGGAGTTTTTGCGCTGGTCAAAGCTGAACATTCCCGATATCAAGCTAAAGGTGGCCGCCGGGGTGGACGATACCGAGACCATCATGCGCCTCGTCGCCGCCGGGGTGGGTATATCGGTCATCTCGGAGGTGCCCGTGCGGGAGGCGGTGTCCGAGGGCAAGCTGCTGTCCTTTCCCATCGAGGGCACCATGCCCTATCACCTGTATTTCGTTTACAAGAAGAAGTATCTGTCTGCTGAACAGACGGCTTTCAGAAATTTCGTGCTGGAAAACGTTCCCACAGGCGTAAGGGAAGCGTCTGAGGAATAGGGACGGGGATTTCCGTAATAATTACACTGTCATTTATTGACTGATTTGATTAATCGTGATATACTATAATACATCAAATGGCAGGGTTTTTGCGCATTTCTTTAACGGTGCGTCGAAGGCATCGGCCAAGCGGTAAACGCAAAGAATAAAGGAGGATATCTGCTATGCTTGACCCTACGATCTACAAAGACTGGCAAATCGCTGAGGAAGCGGAAAAGACGCTGCCCCCGGTGGAGCACTTCCGGGAGAAGCTGGGCCTGCTGCCCGAGGAGATCATTCCCTACGGCAAGACCCCGAAGCTTGACTTCATCAAGATCATGAATCGCCTGAAGGACAAGCCCGACGGCAAGTTCATCGAGGTCACCGCCATCACGCCCACCCCCCTGGGCGAGGGCAAGTCCACCGTTTCCCTGGGCCTGATCGAGGGTCTGGCCAAGATCGGCAAGAACGTCGGCGGCGCGCTGCGTCAGCCCTCCGGCGGTCCCACCATGAACGTCAAGGGCACTGCGGCCGGCGGCGGCAACGCCCTGCTGATGCCCATGACCGAGTTCTCCCTGGGCCTGACCGGCGACATCAACGACATCATGAACGCCCACAACCTGGCCATGGTGGCGCTGAACGCCCGCATGCAGCACGAGCGCAACTACACCGACGAGGAG
>CACYZW010000201.1 GCA_902778995.1 uncultured Eubacteriales bacterium | reverse complement strand
AAGAACGGCGGGTACATCTTCAATCCCATCCACAACGTGGTGGCGAACGTGCCCACGGAGAACCTGATCGCCATGTACGAGACCGTGCTGGGGGAGAAGCTGAGGTAGTTTACCAGGGAAATAAAACAAACAGGAGGCGTCGCCCATGATTTTATCAACATCCGTCATCAACTGGGCTTCCGTTCGCTCCGGAATGTCCATGGGAGAGTTTATGGCTTCGCTGACGCCGGAGCGGGAAAGGGAGATACTCGCTTCATATAACGCCTGGCGACGCGGCAAGGGCCTTCCGGAGGCGCAGGCCGTGGTGTCGCCCGAGCCGTGCGCGGCGCCGCAGCAGTCGACAACGGACGATCCGAAGCGGGAAGCGGCGGGCGACGACATTGCGCAGATGATGGTGGAATATGCCAGGGAGGCCGAGCAGGAGGAGGCCGAGGAGGCCGCGCTGATCGAGCAGACGATGGAGCAGATCGACAGCATGTCGATAGAAACGGTTCCATCCGAAGCCATCCCCGCCGAGATAAAGCGGGAGCTGGAGGAGGACGCGCGCGCGTCGGAGGACGATTCAGCGCCGGAGGATGGGACAGTATCCCCAGAAGCCGAGGCGACGCCCGCCGAGCCGGTGCCGCCGGAGGCGATGGACGCGCCGGGTTCCCAGGCGGATACGGCGACGGAGGAAGCCCTGTACAGCCGCCTTTGCACCATTGCGCGCACGCTGCCGAAGGAACCGGACGCCGCGCTGTACGCCGCCGTCCTCCGGGAGCTCGACGGCAGCGCGGACGCTGTGAAGCGCGCCGCCGAGGCCGTGAAAAGGCAATTTTCCGCAAAACACAGGAGCACGGTGGCGATCAGGGCGTTCCTGACGTGGCTGGAGGGATGACGCGCCCCTGAACGCGTTCGAACCGCGTATAAGAAAACGCCGCATAATCGCATATGCGGCGTTTTCCTGGTTACTGCCTCACGACGACTTTGAACGGCTCGGTCCGGCTCAATTCCACGCCGTCGCTGTTGACCTGGGCGACGGCCACCGCCTCGAATGTGGCGGCTTCGGTGGGCGATCCGATGGGAGAATCGTTCTGCTGCACCGCCGCGATGATGTGCCCGGAATCCATGTACAGCGTATCCAGCGTCTGTCCGTCCAGCACGATGCGGCTGTAGCCGGTAAAGTTCTCCCCGGTGACCAGCAGGCGGTGATAGTCGAGCTCAGCGCCCGTGATTTTGATGTCCCGGCTGCCCAGGCGCATGTCGGTGGATTCGTAGAGGGCGCCGGCGTCGAGGGCCTGGTGGTCGCCGTACAGCAGGTCATATTCCAGCAGCTCCAGCCGGGAGAGGTAGTCCTCGCTGTTGTCATCCGGGGGAACCGACTGGTGCAGGCGCGTGATCATGCCGCCGGAGAAGCCGAGCTGGCCCAGCAGGTGGGCGTTCAGGCGGTAGGCCTGCAGGTCGGGGGCTTCGAAGGCGCGGTCGAAGTTGTTCCAGATCACGTACTGGGTGGCGTAGATGCTGTCGGTCGTGAGCATGTCCGCCGTGAGCGACAGCGCCGGCAGATGATCCCCGTAGGCCACGACCACGCAGGGCTCGTCGAAATCCGAGAGGGTAGTGATCAGCGATCCCAGGAAGGCGTCGGTGTTGGGCAGCACGTTGACGTAATTTTGGAAGGGAGCGAGGGGCACTTCCTCCGGCAGGGCGAGCACCTGGATGTCTCCATCGCGGGGCTCGTAGGTTTCCCCGTACTTGCCGTGGGATTCCACGGTGATGCACAGCACCAGGTCGCGGCCCTCGGTGCCCCTCAGCACGCTCAATATCTCGTCGGTCAATATGCCGTCCTTCGCCCAGCCCAGCGTGTTGGTGTGCACGTTCTGCATGTATTCCACGGGGACAAAGCAGTCGAAGCCCAGGCGGGGATAGACCGCGTTGCGGTTGTAGAAGGTCGCGCCGTTGTTGTGCAGCGCCGTGGCGGTGTAGCCATAGGGCTTCAAATTGTAGGCCATGGATTCGCAGGTGACCTGTTGCAGTATGGTGCTGTAGGGGGATTCGCCCGCGCCGAAGTAATCCAGATTCAGACCGGTGATGATTTCAAATTCGGTGTTCACCGTCCCCCCACCGACGGTGGGCACGTACAGCAGGCCGCTGGGATTTTGGGCGCGAAGCCGGTTGAAGCAGGGCGTCGGGTCGCGGCTGACCTGGCAGCCCTTGACGGTGCCCACGTCGATCAGCGATTCCAGCTGTACAAACACGATGTTGGGCTGGGCGGTGTTGTCGCTCTGGTCAAAGGCGGGTTCCCCGTCCGCTTCGGCGTCCTTGCCGCCGATATCCTCTACGATTTGGCCCATGGCCTCGTCGTTGTATTCGTTGGGGCGGGCGATGCCCATTTGCCCGAAGGTGAAGGTGAATACCACCGGGAAGCCGTAGTTGGCATAGCTGTCGATCAGGCTGTCGAAGCGCTGGGGAAGCATGTCGGTGTGCACGAGGGATGTCTGGAACATGACGCACAGCAGCATGCAGCCCACAAAGATGACCAGCGCGCGCCCAAAGTTTCTGCGCCTGCGCCGGGGGGCGCGGGTGAACAGCGTGATGATCAGCGCGAACAGCAGGAATATGCCCACGAACACCCCGATGATCTGTGGCACGGTCGCATAGATGGACAGCAGCGACAGGGCCTCCCGTATCAGCAGCAGGTCCATGGAGGTAAAGGGCGTGGTGCGGTCCTTTACCACGATGAACTGCACGATGCCCAGCGTCAGCCACAGCAGTACGATTGTGCTCAGACACGCCAGCCGATGCAGGAAGAGCTCCGAAAACGCCAGCGTCGTCAGCACGATCAGCACGTTGAACAGGAAGATCAGCGGCGAGCCGACGATGAATTGCGCCAGCCTCGGAACGGACAGACCCCGGTTGCAAAGCTCTACGATGAGCGTCGTCAACAGCGCCAGCACGATCAGCGTGATCGCCCTGCGACGCGGAGGCGTTTCGTCATAGCGTATTTCGGGGGCTGCGGCAGCCGACTTTCGTTTGAAGAGTTTCATGTTACATCCCTTTCATTCACCTAAGGAAATATCGCATAATCGAGTCGTGCAGTAACGGGATGAATTTTAGTCGATTGCAAACTGCAGATTTCGAAGGCTTGCTGGCGGCAAGTCAGGAAATCAGCAGGCAGCAGGCGGCTGAAATTCAGCCGTTAATGCGCCATGAGCATTGTGCGGTATTTCCTTAAGGAAACACCGCACAATCTGCAAAAGCAAAGTCACGAATTTAAATCAGCATAGGGAATGACAACATTCCCCCTCAACAGGGCTCCGAAGGTAAA
>CACYZW010000200.1 GCA_902778995.1 uncultured Eubacteriales bacterium | reverse complement strand
CTTTCACTGCCTTTTTTCGTCTCTTCGTATGCATTACTCGTATAATGAAGGGGCTGCCTCAAATTGACCTCTTCATGTCATTTTGAGACAGCCCCGTTTGTCGTTGTAACAAACCCACAACCCCAGACAACAAAAGACAAACAGGGACGATGCTTTTTTTGTGCATTTTCGTTATACTGGGATTACAGTCAATGAAATGGAGGTAGGGCAGCATGACAAACCCTGGAGCCGGGAGAGCGAAGCAGCGCCGCAAATTCAGCGCCAGGGACTTCTGGCTGCTGACCATGGTTTTGCCGGGGGCGGTCTGGCTGCTGCTGATACGCTATCTGCCCATGCTGGGCGTGGTCATCTCCTTTAAGAATTACAGGGCGCAAAAGCCCAATACCTTCTGGAACAACCTGATCAAGTCCGAGTGGGTGGGGTTCAGGAATTTTGAATTCCTCAAGAGCCCCGGCACGGCGACGATGATCCGCAACACGCTGCTGTATAACGCCGTTTGGATCGCGCTGGTGCTGGTCATATCGGTGACGCTGGCCGTGATGATGAGCGAGCTCAAAAACCGCTTCATGGCCAAGGCCTACCAGACGGCCATGTTCTTTCCCTATTTTCTCAGCTGGGTGGTGGCGAGCTATTTCGTGCTGGCCTTCCTGGATCCCACCAGCGGCATGATCCCCTCCATTCAAAAGAGCCTGGGCATGAAGCCCACCCAATTCTACATGACCACCGGGCCGTGGCCGATCATACTGACCATCTCCAACCTGTGGAAAAACGTGGGCTATTCCAGCGTGCTGTACCTGGCGGCCATCACCGGTATAGACACCACCCTCTACGAGGCGGCGGCGGTGGACGGGGCCACCAAGCGCCAGCAGGTGTGGCACGTGACGCTGCCGGGAATACGCCCCATGATCGTGATACTGCTGATCATGTCGGTGGGCAAGATATTCAACGCCGACTTTGGCCTGTTCTACAACGTGCCCCAGAACTCCGGGCCGCTGTACCCGGTCACCCAGGTCATCGACACCTATGTGTACAATACTTACGCCAATACCCACAACATGGGCATGAGCGCGGCGGCGGGCCTGCTGCAGAGCGTGGTGGGCTGCCTGTGCATCGTGGCGACCAATTTGATCGTGCGAAAAATCGACGCCGAGAGCTCGCTGTTCTAAGGAAATGATTTCTTGACTTGCCGCCAGCAAGCCTGCGAAATCTGCAGTTTGCAATCGACTAAAATTCATCTCGTTACTGCACGACTCGATTATGCGGTATTTCCACAGGAAGGGAGGCACCGTCGTGCAAAAGGTTCAAAAAAGCCATGCCTCGCTGAACACCTTCGGCCCCGGAGCGCAGGCGTTGTTTCACATCGTACTGGGGCTGTTCGCACTGCTGTGCATCGTGCCGTTTATCTTCGTCATCGTCATCTCCTTCACTTCGGAGGACAGCATACGGCAGATCGGCTATTCCTTCGCCCCGCTGAGCTGGTCCACCCAGGCCTACGGCTACGTGTTCAAGCTGGGCGGCGCGCTGTGGCGCAGCTACTTCAATTCCTTCTTCATCACGGCGGTGGGAACGGTGCTGAGCGTGGCGATCTGCGTGCTGTACAGCTATCCCCTGTACCGGAAGGATTTCAGGTATCGCAACTTCTTCAACTTCCTGAGCTTCTTTACGATGATCTTCGGCGGCGGCCTGGTGCCCACCTTCGTGGTGTGCAAGACGCTGCTGGGCCTGAGCGACAACTACGCCGCGCTGATCGTGCCGCTGCTGTTCAGCCCCTTCAACGTCATCGTGATGCGCACCTTCTTTCAGACCACGGTGCCCCGGGAGCTGATCGAGGCCTCCACCATCGACGGGGCGGGGGAATACCGGACGCTGTTCCAGGTGGTGCTGCCGGTGGTGAAGCCGGGCATCGCCACCATCGCCCTTTTGAACGCCCTGGCCTTCTGGAACGAATGGTTCCTGTCGCTGCTGTACATCACCAAGAACATGGACGTGATCCCGCTGCAATACCTGCTGATGCGCATGCAGCGCAACGCGGACTTCCTGGCCAAGAACGCCGGCATGCTGGGCGCGGACGCGGCGCAGGCCGCCCGGAACCTGCCCAGCCAGTCGCTGAAGATGGCCCTGGTGGTGTTCATCGTGGCGCCCATCGCCTGCGCCTATCCCTTCTTCCAGAGGTACGTGGTGGCGGGGCTGACGGTGGGATCGGTCAAGGGATAATGAGGAATGAGAAATGAGGAATGAGGCATTATAGTATGCTGATACGCTGCAACCCTTCAATCAAACAAATCCGTAAGGATTTGGACCGCCATTCCTCATTCCTGATTTAATAACGAATCGCACGACGGCGACGCCGTCTGCACATAAAAAGGAGGATATTCCCATGAAGAAACTGTTTGCGTTGATGCTGGCCCTGGTCATGGCGCTGACCGCCTGCAGCTTTGCGCTGGCGGAGGATCTGCCCACCATCACCATCATGTTCCACGGCAGCAACGTCACCGACGACACCGCCGTGCTGGAGGCCGTGAACGCCTACATCGCCGACAAGGTCGGCGCGAAGCTGGAGGTCGTCTGGGGCACCTGGGGCGACTTCGACGAGAAGGCCACCAACGTGCTGCTCTCCGGCGACAGCAGCGTGGACATGGTGTTCACCTGCTCCTGGAGCGCCGACGAATACAATACCTACGCCAAGAACGGCTACTTCGTGAAGCTGGACGACCTGATTGCCGAATATGGCGCGGACCTGACCGCCGCCATTCCCGAGAGCCTGATGCAGGCCGCCACCATCGAGGGCGCCGAGGGCATGGGCATCTATGCCGTCAACGGCTTCAAGGACACCGCCACCCAGAACACCTGGGATGTGAACGTGACCCTGCTCGAGGAGCTGGGCTACACGCTGGACGACTTCAGGGCCATGAGCTTCTACGACTTCGGCGAGCTGTTCGCCAAGGCCAAGGCGTTGAAGGGCGACAGCTTCTATCCCTTCCTGATCGAACCCATGGTGCTGGAGCGCATGGTCACCGGCTCCATCATCGTGGCGGGCGATTCCGGCTCCACGAACCTGCTGAGCCTGTACCTGAACCAGGCGGACGTCTCCGCCGAGGGCCCCGAGGGGAATGTACTGCTGAACAAGTTCGCCACCGAGGAATACAAGAAGTTCGCGGAGAAGATGCACGAATACTACGAGGCCGGCTACATCGACCCGTCCCTGGCCGTGGCCGAGACCAGCAACGACACCCGCACCAACGCCCAGAAGACCGGCGATTACCTGATCGGCACCCAGAGCTACGCCTACGGCTATGAGTTCAGCGCCGACGTGCTGGACCGCGGCATCAAGGTCGCCTTCGTGCCCTGCACCGACCCCTATGTGGACACCACTGCCTCCCAGGGCGCGATGATGGCCATTTCCACCGCCAGCGAGTATCCCGTGGAGAGCTTCAAGTTCCTGGCCCTGCTGAACAGCGACCCGGCCCTGATGACCCTGCTGAACTACGGCGTGGAGGGCGTGCACTACAACCTGAACGCCGACGGCCTGGTGGAATTCACCGACGAGCGCGCCAACTACAGCCCCTGGACCAACGGCATGGGCAACGTGACCATACTGCCGGATACCGCCGCCGAGGGCGCGGGCTTCCGCGAGGCCTTCAAGGCCTACTACGCCGGCGCGAAGGCCATTCCGAGCCTGGGCTTCGTGTTCGACAACAGCGCCGTCGCCAATGAGATGGCCGCGCTGGGCACCGTCGCCGCCCAGTATGCCCTGGCCCTGGATGCCGGCGCGCTGGACCCCGAGACCGCCCTGCCCGAGTTCCTCGCCGCGCTGGAGGCCGCAGGCATGCAAACCTATCTGGACGCCGCCAACGCACAGCTTGAGGCATACCTGGCCGCGAAGTAAGGCATGCGCGAATAGAGCCGCCCCGGACGTTTGTCCGGGGCGGCTCAGACCGCTGACAAAGGCCGCAAATACAGAAAATCCTTCCGAAAGAAGAGCGGAAGGATTTTCTGCTTGCTGTGTTGGCGTCGCCCGCTATATGCGGTCATTTACGACGGGGTAAACGCCCTTTTTTGCAGGCTCGCCGCCTTGCCACGCACCCTTTTTTCAGCGGCGGCTTTTCCATCCAGACTGCGTTTTAATCCCGCATGTGGGCGCCTGTTCAATGATCCGGTTGCCGGCAAATCTCAGCCGTGCCGTCGTTTCAAGAACTGCTAGAGTGTGTTTCTAAAATGAGGCATGTGCAATTTCGAGTGGATTTGCCTGCAGTTCAAGGCGATTTTCGCGGTGCCGCATCACAAATCTATGGTTTGTGATGTCGGCAGTCTGCCCGTCGGGCAGACCAACAAATCCTTTGGATTTGTTGCCTTGCAGGCTTAGCAGGGCTATAGCAGTCAGGCGCGACCAGCCCGTGCTGGAATCCGAAGGATTCGCACGGCGCTGCCGCCGCTTCCGCTTTGCGGAGTAGCGGCGGTGCGTAAAAGTCAAGGGAAA
>CACYZW010000199.1 GCA_902778995.1 uncultured Eubacteriales bacterium | reverse complement strand
GGATTCCTGCAAGTTCTATCCCACCGCGCTGGACAACTGGGACGCCATCAAGCAGGGCGTCATCGACGTCGAGCAGCAGGCGCTGACCGGCGGCGACGTGAAGGCGCTGCTGGACGACCTACAGGCGAAGATCGCCGGCTGATCGAACACAACCCCATAACCCCTCTCCGCTCCCGACCCGAATGGGGCCGGGAGCGGTATTCGATTCATAAACACCGGTATATTATTGAATCAGAGAAATCCGAAGGATTTCCACCACCATTCCCCATTCCCCATTCCTCATTCCCCATTCCCAATTCCCCCCAAAGGAGCGATGCCCGTGAACACCATACCGATCCGGCACAAATGGGAGCCCTATGTCTGGCTGCTGCCCAGCATACTGCTGATGTCGATATTCGTCGTGTTTCCCATCGGCATCGTGTTCAAGCTGTCCATGAGCGAGATCTCCAAGGCGGGCATCGTGGGCGGATGGAACAACTTTGAAAACTTCCGCGACGCATTCCGCGACCCGGCCTTCGGCACCGTCATGCTGAACACGGCGGTGTGGGTGGTCTCGGTGGTGGGGCTGAGCACGCTGCTGGGCTTCATCACCGCCATGGCGCTGAACGCGGAATTCAGGGGCCGCGCCATCGCCCGCTCCATCGTGGTGTTCCCCTGGGCCACGTCGCTGGTGATCCAGGCGTCGGTGTGGAATTACATCATCAAGGGCGAATACGGCAACCTGAACAACGTGCTTCTGAACCTGGGCGTCATCAAAAACGCCGTCAACTGGCGCGCGACCTACCAGATCGAATTCGCCTGGGAGTGCGGCGTGGGCATATTCGTCACCATCCCCTTCGTGGCCTTCACGGTGCTGGCGGGCCTGCAAAGCATCGACAAGGCCTATTATGAAGCCGCCACCGTGGATGGCGCGGGCTTCTGGCGCAAGCTGTGGAACGTGACAATACCGCTGGTGAAGCCCTCGCTGACGGTTTGCACGGTGCTCAACATCATCTACGTGTTCAATTCGTTTCCCATCATCTATACCATCACCAAGGGCGCGCCGGCCAACAAGACCGACACGATGGTCACGCTGCTGTACATGCGGGCCTTCTACGACAACCGCAAGGGCGCGGCCACGGCCATGTCCGTCATAGGCTTCGCCATACTGTGCGTGTGCGCGGGCGTGTATATGATGGTCACCATGCGGAAGGAGGAGCGGTAGATGAGGCTGAATACGCCCGAGGCCGTCAGGCGGGTAAACTGGCGGGCGATGATCGCCGCGCTGCTGGCGGCGGTGCTGTGCCTGGTGGCGGTGAATCTGCCGATCTGGGAATTTTCCGCCACGGTGTTCGCCAAGAAGTCCGGCAACACCTTCGTGGGGGATGAAAAATACCTGGCTGCGCGCGCCGAGGTGGAAGCGGCCGCCGCAGACTACGCCGCGAAAAACGGCGGCGCGCCCGAAATCGTGGAGACCGTCACCGAGCGCACCAATTCCAAGGGAGAGAAGACCAGCATGGTGGCCTTCGAGGTGCGACAGACGATGCGGCGCACCGGCTGGAGCTTCGTGCGCTCCCCGCTGGCGGCGGGCAAGGTGCTGCTGGCGGCCATACTGTGCCTGCTGGCGGCGGCGGTGCTGCTGGGCGAAGGCCTGCTGGGCGCGATGGACACGGACTGGCCGGCGCTGATGCCCCGCAAGCGCAACATGCGCCGGGCGGCGGCGGGCCTGGGCCTGGCGGCGCTGCTCCTGATCCCCGTGTTCATGATGTGCTGCAACCTGGCGTTCAGCCGCTGGATCAAGCTGGCGACGGACGGCTTCCCGCGCCCGGGCACGGACGCCCTGCTGCAAGCCCTCGACGGCTTCCTCTACGGGGGCGCGGCAGGCGACGATACCCTGAGCCTGATGAGCGGCGTGAGCTACAGGCCCCTGTGGCCGCTGCTGGCGTCGATGCCGCTGTTGGCGGGGTTCACGCTGTGCGCGCTGATCTGCGCCGACGGCGACCCGCGGCAGGCGCTGTCCCGGGCGCTGCTGTTCGCGTTCATCATCGTGCTGTGCGTCGTGATACTGTACCCCTACTACGTGATGGTCATCACCGGCTTCCGCAGCAACGCCGAGACCACGGACATGTACTTCCAGCACATGTTCCCCACGAAATGGGTGTGGAGCAACCTGAGAGACATCGTCGAAAGGGGCGTGCCCCGCTATCTGCTGAATTCGCTGATGCTGTCGGTGGGCGCGACGGCCATCGCGCTGCTGTGCGGCATTCCGGCGGCCTACGCCATGGCCCGCATGCACTTCCCCGGCCGGAAGGTATTCCTGGGCTTCGTGATCATGAGCCAGATGTTTTCGCCGGTGGTGCTGCTGGTGGGCATCTCCCGGCTGATGAACGCGCTGCACCTGAGCGATTCGGTGCTGGGGCTGATGTTCATCAACGCAGCCTTCAACCAGGCCTTCGCCATATGGCTGCTGCGGGGCGCCTTCGTGTCCATCTCCTCGGAGATGGAGCAGGCCGCCTGCATCGACGGGTGCAGCACCGTGGGCGCGCTGCTGCGGGTGCTGGTGCCCATATCGGCCCCCGGCATCGTGACCACGCTGATCTTCGTGTTCATCAACGCCTGGAACGAATACACCATCTCCACAGTGCTGATCTCCACGGCGTCCAACAAGCCCATCACCGTGGGCATCACCCAATTCAGCTCCTTCAACATGATCGAATGGCAATACCTGTTCGCGGCGGCGCTGCTGGCCACCGTGCCCGTGGTAATACTGTTCATGTGCATCGAAAAGCACCTGGCCGCCGGCCTGACCGCCGGCGGGGTGAAGGGATAAAAAGGAGGTTTTACCCATGGACAAGTGGGACGCGCGCTTCATGGAGCTGGCCGACACCATCTCCGGCTGGGCCAGCTGCTACAAGGCGGATCGAAAAATCGGCGCGGTGATCGTCAAGAACAAGCGCATCGTGACCACCGGCTACAACGGCGCGCCGGCAGGCATCAAGACCTGCGTGGAGCGGGGCGAATGCCTGCGGCAGAAGCTGGGCATCGCCTCGGGCACGCGGGCCGAGCTTTGCTACGCCGTCCACGCCGAGCAGAACGCCATCATACAGGCCGCCCGCCTGGGCAGCAGCATCGACGGCGCCACGCTGTACTGCACCCACCAGCCCTGCGTGTTGTGCGCGAAGATGATCGTCAACGCCGGCATCCGCCGCGTGGTGTACCGGGAGGGCTACCCGGACGACTTTGCCCTGGAAATGCTGAACGAGGGCGGCGTGGCGCTGGAGCGGTTTAGCCCCGAGGAAAACGAGAAAACGGAGAAATGAGCGACATGAATACCCAACGCA
>CACYZW010000198.1 GCA_902778995.1 uncultured Eubacteriales bacterium | reverse complement strand
GAAGCCCTCTTCGCCGTAGGCCAGGCCGTTGAAGGGCAGGCCGACTTCCTTGGACTCGGCCAGCATTTCCTTGGCCAGGTCGCTCTCGACGAACTTCCAGTAGTGATCCTCGCTGGTGAACACGTAGGGCAGGGTCAGGAAAACGCTCTTCTGAGCGCCGTACTGGTTCAGCGCGAAGGCGGAAATGCGGACGATGTCCACGGAGGTGTCGCCGCCAAGGATGTTGGCCAGGACGGTTTTCTCGTCGCCCATGACGCCGCTGGCCTGGATGTCGACGACGACTTCGCCGCCGGACAGCTCTTCCAGCTTGGACTTGAAAGCCAGAGCCACGTCGCCGACGACGGTGCCCTCGACGGGGTTGACCTCGGCGTAGGTCAGGGTGACCTCGGCCAGCGCAGACGCACAGCTCAACAGCATGACCAGAACCAGAGCGATGCTAAACAGCTTCTTCATAGGGATATTCCTCCTTTTTCTCTCGGCGCGATATCGCGCTGCTTGACTATATTCAACCACATTTCGAGGAAAAAGTAAATGGTATTTACGTTTATTTACATTGCAAAAAACATCAAATCATAGTATAATGTTTACGTACACTGAATCGCGGTCGGTTACCCGGCGGTCGCACGCCCGGCAATGGGTCGACCCCTGGCGGCTATTTTGCGCCGTCCCAGGGCCCGCCGAAGACCATATCAAATATCCGGAGGCGAATCCATGGCCCATCGACTTCTCAACCCCTTCGACCACCGGCAGGTGATGCAGCGGCAGGATTTTGAAATCTTTCATTATAACAATACCGCCTCCTGCTCCTGCCCGCCCCACCAGCACGACTTCTTCGAGCTGTTCTGCCTGCTGGACGATCATATCGACTTCATCGTCGAAGGCCTGCGCTATTCCCTGGATCCCGGCAGCGTCATGCTGATCGGCCCGGGCCAGATGCACCGCAGCGACGCGCCCGGCCCCGTGCGCGACATCGACCGGTTCGTGCTGTGGATGAGCGAGGAATACGTGCGGGCGCTCACCGAGGCGCTGCCCCGGCTGCGCTATACCCTTTGGGGCAACATGACGGGGCGCAACCTGATCCAGACCGACGAGGAAACCGCCGCGACGATGCGCGCGCTGCTGTTCGCGCTGCACCGGGAGGACGCGCTGCAGGCCACGGACAGCGACCGGCTGAGCGCCGGCATCATCTCCCAGCTGCTGATCTACTGCAGCCGGTGCATCGCCGGGCAATGGGAAATCGCCCCGCCCAAGGCGGAGCTGCGCTACCGGGAGATCATGCGGGTCTACGAGCACATCGTCGCCAACCTGCCGGACCGCAACCTCACCGTCAGCGCGCTGGCGGAGCAGTTCTTCATGGACAAGAACACCCTCACCCGCCAGTTCAAGCGCCAGGTGGGCATGACCCCCGGCGAGTGCATCCGCCGCCACCGGCTGGAGGCCGTTCGCATGAAGATCCGCCGGGGCGTGCCCATGCAGCAGGCCTGCGCCGAGTGCGGCTTTTCCGACTACAGCGCGTTTTACCGCGCCTTCCGCCAGGCCTACGGCATCAGCCCCAGCGACTTCGCCGCCCAGACCGGCGGCGCGGCGCGAACCGGCGAGAAAAGACAGGAGGCCGCCATGCCATGAACAGAACGGAATACACGATCCCCGTAAGGCTGGACGCGAAGACCTTTCGCCGCTTTTCCCGCTTCGACGCCCTGAAGCTGCGCAAGCGCTGGGTGCGGCCGGTGGTGTTCGCGCTGATTTTGACCGCCTTCGCCCTTGTCGCCCTCCTGTCCGGCAAGGCGCAGGCCGGCATGATCGCGGCGGTGCTGCTGGTGGTGGGCATCGGGCTGCCGCTGGTGTATTTCGGCTTTTTCTTCTCCCAGGTGAACGTGCAGGTCGCCCGTTACGGCCTGGACAAGCCCCGGCGGGTGTACACCGTGGTGCTGAACGCCGACGGCGTGAAGGTGACCAACGACCAGAGGGACGAGGCCGCCGTGCAGGTGCCCTGGAAGGAGGTCCAGGCCGCCCTTCGGGTGAAGGGCTGCATCTACCTGTACGTCAACGCCGCCCGCGCCTTCCTGCTGCCCGACGGCCAGGGCTCCGCCCCGCAGGAGGAGATATGGGGGTATATTTGCAAGCATATGGGGGACAGGTGCAAGGGGGAATAAGCAATGTCCAAGGGCGCGAACCAAAAGCTGAAGATGCTGTATCTGGCGAAGATATTCCACGAGCAGACGGACGAGGAGCACGGGCTGACGATGGCCCAGATCATCGCGCGGCTGGGGGAATACGACGTCAACGCCGACCGGAAGACGCTGTACGCCGATTTTGAGGAGCTGCGCCGCTTCGGGCTGGACATCGTCAGCGCCCATGAGGGGCACAACACCTACTACAGCCTCGTCTCCCGGGATTTCGAGCTGCCGGAGCTCAAGCTGCTGGTGGATTCGGTGCAGGCGGCGAAGTTCATCACGGACAGGAAGTCCCGGGAACTGATCGGCAAACTGGAGGGACTGGTCAGCGTGTGGCAGGCCCGGCAGCTGCACCGCCAGGTGATCATCGCCGGGCGGGTCAAGACGATGAACGAATCCATCTACTACAACATCGACAAGCTGCACACCGCCATCAACGACAATGCGCAGATCCGCTTCCAGTACAGCCAGTGGACCGTGAACAAGGAGATGGCCCTGCGCCGGGGCGGCAAGTGGTACCAGGTCAGCCCCTGGTGCCTGACCTGGGACGACGAGAACTACTACCTGGTGGCCTACGACGCCGCAGACGACAGGATCAAGCACTACCGCGTGGACAAGATGCAGCGCATCCGGCTGACCGACGAGCCCCGGGAGGGCAAGGAACACGTGGAGGCCTTCGACATGGCCCGCTATGCCAAGAGCGTGTTCGGCATGTTCGGCGGCGAGGAGACCGCCGTCACCCTGGAGGGCGAGAACCGCATGGTGGGCGTGCTGATCGACCGCTTCGGCAAGGACATACAGATCGTTCCCATCGACGAAGACAACTTCGAGGCCAAGGTGAACGTGGCCGTCAGCGCCCAGTTCTTCGGCTGGATCATGGCCCTGGGCGACGGCATACGCATCACCGGCCCCGGCCCCGTGCTGCAAAGGATGAGGGCGGAGGTTCGACGCCTGGCCGCGCAGTACGGCGATTGATCACTTAAGGAAATGCCGCACAATGCTCATGGCGCATAAATACTCTTCTCAAATAAAAATGTAACATCTGTGGGCGCCTTTTTCGCCCTGGCTTAAAAATCCATCCCACATCTTGTTCCATTTTTAATTGAGAATAGTATAACGGCTGAATTTCAGCCGCCTGCTTTCTGCTGATTTCTTGACTTGCCGCCAGCGAGCCTTCGAAATCTGCAGTTTGCAATCGACATAAAATTCATCTCGTTCCTGCACGACTCGATTATGCGGTATTTCCTTAAAGGGAATAATTCAGGACACCAAAATGCCAAAAACGCCCGTTCAGGGCGTTTTTTTGGACACTCCGTCTGCTATCCTGTACTCGAACGGAGGGCGATGCCCTTCCCCCCGGGCGGGACGCCCCGCCCGCATTTCCAGCGAGATGAGGTGGCAGATATGTTCATACCCAAGGGCTATTACACCAGCCAGGGCTACACCGGCTTTCTGCCGGACGGCAGCCGCATGGCCTTTCCCACCCAGGAGGAATACATCGACTACGTCGAGGAGCTGCGCGGCGCGGCGTAACCGTCAGCCGGTGGCCGGTAAGCGCTTGCGCAGCGCCGCACAGACAGGTCCGTTCGAGGGTGAAGCCGGCCGGCTTCGTCTGTTCCACGAATCACCGACCGCTAAGCAGCCAAGCTACTAAGCAGCCAAGCTACCAAGCAGCCAAAGACCGCTTACCCGTTCCTTCGCACGCTCAGCGCGGCCTTTTCGCCGTTGATGCTCCAATCCTTGGCGTAGGCGTCCGCAGGGGCGTCGCCCTCGGTGATGGCGGTGGCCAGCACGGCGGCGGCGATGGCGGCGGCGTTCTTCGCGATCACCGGGGCCAGGGCGTCGGACGCGGCGTAGGTCACGGTGATGCGGTCCACCACGTCGAAGCCCGCCTCCTTGCGCATGGTCTGCAGCTTGGAGATGACCTCGCGCATGAAGCCCTTTTCGATCAGCTCCGGCGTCAGGTTGGTGTCGATCACCACGGTCATGTCGCCCTCGGTCTGGGCCACGAAGCCGGCCTTCTGGGCCGGGGCGATCAGGCAGTCGTCCTTTTCCAGCGCGACCTCGACGGCGTTGATCAGGAATTTCACCACGCCGTCCTTTTCCAGCGCGTCCACGAAGGCGCTGCCGTCCACGCCCTTCAGGTATTCGCCGATGGCGGGCACCAGCTTGCCGAAGCGGCGGCCCAGGGTGCGCAGCTGGGGCTTGATCTGGTAGGTGGTGAAGGC
>CACYZW010000197.1 GCA_902778995.1 uncultured Eubacteriales bacterium | reverse complement strand
CACCACCATCGCGGCCTGGAAAGAGGCCCATCCCGACATCACCCTGACCGAGAACGTGCTGGCCAACGCCGAGTACAAGACCCAGGTCGCCACCCTGGCTGCGGCGGACAACCTGCCCGACGTGTTCCTGGTACAGGGCATGAACGTGGCCGCGTGGGCCGAGCAGAACCAGATCATGGATCTGACCGACATCATCGCTGCTTCTCCCTATGCCGAGCAGTACAACAAGAACCTGTTCACCCCCTTCACCACCGCTGATGGCAAGATCTACGGCCTGCCCGCTCTGACCGGCGGCACCTGCACCATCGTGGTCTACGACAAGGCGCAGTGGGCCGAGGCCGGCTTTGACGCCTTCCCCAGCACCTGGGCTGACGTCGAGAAGGCTTCCGAGTATTTCGGCGAGCAGGGCATCACCACCATCGCCTTCGGCAACGGCGGCCAGTGGCAGCTGAACTCCGACTTCGTGTCCACCCTGGGCAACCGCTACACCGGCACCCAGTGGTTCAACGACCTGATCTACAACAAGGGCGCCAAGTTCACCGACGAAGCGTTCGTGAAGGCCCTGACCGAGACTCAGCGTCTGTTCACCCAGACCAAGATCTTCAACGAGGATTACAACGCAGTCACCAACGAGGATGCCCGCGAGTACTTCATTTCCGGCGACGCCGCTGCCTTCATCGGCGGCAACTGGGACTGGTCCTACATCTATGCCACTCTGCTGGCGAACGATCCCGACAAGCTGGCCAACATGGGCATCGCCGTGCTGCCCCAGCCTGCGGACGCCACCGAGGATCCCATGTCCCAGAACACCGGCCTGGGCTATGCCTTGGCGATCAGCCCCAAGGTTGCCGAGGATGCCGACAAGCTGGCTGCTGCGATCGATCTGATCTATGAGCTGACCGGCCCCGCCTTCTCCACCTATGTGGCCGAGAACTACGCTCTGGGCGGGCTGACCGACGCCGGCGAGGTTGACCTGAGCAAGTTCGATCAGCAGACCCAGGACTTCTACAACTGGTCTTATGTGGACACCACCACCTGCGAGATCTATGACTCCTACCTGGATGGCTCCATCTGGTCTGTGCTGAACACTGAAATGCAGTCCATGATCAACGGCGAGATCGATCCCGCGACCGTCGCCGCCGATACCCAGGCTGCCTACGACGCCTTCTTCGGCAACTGATTTCAACAGCATGTAAAGAAGCGCAGAGGGTTTGCCGCCCGCCTTGTGAAAAAGGCGGGCGGCATATTTTTGAAGCCACGCCGACAGAAAAAACCGGCGCGGGCAGGAAGCTCCAAATCGGATACCCATATGGCGCGCCATGCGGGCAGTGTTATCCGGCCCCGGCTTTCGGGCACAAGCGCGAAGGCGGGGAGCGGAAAACGCTGCATGCCGGTGATGGCCAACAAGAAAGGAAGGGAAAAGACATGCTTGAGAACATCAGACCGCGTAAGTCTCTGGTATATCTGTATCTCTTGATTCCGGTGGCTGCATTTGTCTTTACTGTATTTGTTCCGCTGGTCACGGCGCTTTATTACAGCTTTTTCCAGTGGAAGGGCGGCCCGGTTAAGACCTTCAATGGCATTGCGAACTACCAGCAGCTGTTTGCGGATGCCACCTTCTGGCAGGCGTTTGGCCACAATATCTACCTGGTCGTTGCGTGCATCATCGGCCAGCTGGGGATCGCCTTTATACTGGTGCTGTTTGCCAACTCCAGGCTGGCAAAGGCCCAGACAGTCCACCGCACCTTTGGCTTCTTCCCCAGCACCATCTCGGCTGTGTGTATCGGCATGATCTGGACGATGGTCTACCACAACAACTACGGTCTTTTGAACTGGTTCATCAAAAACGTGATGGGCCGTCCGGACCTTACGAAGGTGTGGCTGAACGACAGTAAGAACATCATGCTGTATGTGTCCATCCCGCTGATCTGGCAGTACATCGGCTATTACATGGTCATCATGTTCTCCGCCATCGCGGGCATCGACAAGTCCATCTTTGAATCCGCCGAGATCGACGGCGCCAATGGCTTCCAGACCGCCCTGCACATCACGCTGCCCCTGATCCGCAACACGATGCTGGTCTGCCTGACGCTGTGCATCGCGGGCAATATGAAGGCCTTCGACAACATCTATACGATGACCAAGGGCGGCCCCGGTACAAGCTCGATGGTTATGGCCATGTACGGCTACAAGATCAGTTTCGAGCAGACGAATATGGGCTATGGCAGCACCATTTCCGTGGCGATATTCGTGCTGTCCCTGGCCGTCATCGGCGGCAGCCAGTGGCTGGTGAAGCGGGCGACCCGCAGATTGGAGGCGTAATTCATGCAGAAGAGCGAAATTACCGCCGTGCGCCAGACCTCCCCGGTGGGCAAGGCCATCGGCACGGTGTTGATCAACTTGGTGCTTTGGATCTTCTCCATCAGCTGTATCTTCCCGCTGGTGTGGATGTTCTATTCCTCCTTCAAGGAGAAGCGCGCCTTCAATGCCGACATCGTCGGCCTGCCGAAGGTATGGGATCCGGTGAACTACGTCAAGATCCTCTCCAACAAGGATTACCACCTGTGGCAGTCCATGTGGAACAGCCTGCGCACCACCGGCATCTCGATCGTTTTGATCGTGCTGTTCAGCTTCATCGTGGGTTACATACTGGCCCGCGTGCGCTTCAAGCTGAACCGGCCTCTGTATCTGATGTTCCTGATGGGCATGCTGATTCCGATCCATTCGCTGCTGGTGCCCATTTACGTGGTATTCAAGAACGCCGATCTGCTGGACAAGTGGTACACCCTGCTGTTCCCCTACGTGTCCTTCGGCCTGCCCATGGGCATATTCCTGACGGAGGGCTACGTCAAGGGCGTGCCGGTGGCCCTGGAGGAAGCGGCGTCCATCGACGGCGCGGGCTTCTCTCGGACGCTATGGACCATCATCTTCCCGCTGTGCCGCCCGATACTGGTGACCATCGCCATCATCCAGATCTTTGGCTGCTGGAACGAGTTCTCCTTCGCTCTGGTGCTGATCAACAAGGTGAACCTGCAGACGGTGCCGCTGGCGCTGACCCAGTTCAAGGGTCAGTTCGCCTCCGACTATCCCAAGCAGATGGCTGCCATGCTGATCACCATGGCCCCCATCGTGATCCTGTACTTCGCCTTCAACGGCCAGATCATCAAGGGCATGGTCGCCGGCGCGGTGAAGACAAAGGCCGCAAACGCAGAAAATCCTTCCGAAAGAAGAAGATCGGAAGGATTTTCTGCTTGCCGTGTTGGCGTCGCCTGCAAAATGCGGTCATTTACGACGGGGTAAAATCCCTTTTTTGCAGGCTCGCCGCCTTGCCTTGCAGCCTTTTTCAGCGGCCTGCAGCCTGTTGACTTTGTCAACATCCTGAGGGCCGGGCGGATGCTCCAACGCATCTGCCCGGCCCTCCCGTTATATGTTCATGCGCTATGCCTCTTCCATGGCCGCCTTCAAAAGCGCCTCCACGTCCGCGCCCAGTATGTCCAGGTTTTCCGCCTTGATGAGCCGCGTCTCGGGTATGCCGTAGAATATCGTGGCCAGCGCCCGGACGTAGCCGTAGCCGTAGTCCGCGCTGTAGACCGGCCCGCCGGCGGTGGTGACGTAGGTCAGCCTTTTCGCCCTGCACAGGCCGCGGGGCTGGCCGTCCTCGGTGTAAATAAAGGTGATGCCCAGCACGCAGACCTGCTCGAAGTACTGCTTGAGCGTCGAGGGAAAGGAGAGGTCCCAGAACGGCGCGGCGACGACGATCTCCTCCGCGGCGGCGAAGTCCTTCGCAAGGTCGAATACCGGGGACGAATAATCGCCTTTTTCGATGCAGGCGTCGCGCCAGGTCAGAAAGGCCTCGTCGACCCTGGGAAAATCGATCGAGGGAAGGTAGACCTCCTTCCAGGCCTCCCGGTCCGCGCCCATGTGGACCTCGGCCAGCCGCCGGGTCCGCGAGCCCTTGCGCACGCAGGCGTTGATGAACAGCTTCATGATTGGTGCCTCCTTCCTGTTACAAAACGCAGGGAAACCAAAACCGCATTTCCATTGATATGCTGCGGCATCTGCGCCGCCGTGACACGGTCAATACGCAAACGATGTCTTTAAGGAAACACCGCACAATCTGCAAAAGCAAAGTCACGAATTTAAATCAGCATAGGGAATGACAACATTCCCCCTCAACAGGGCTCCGAAGGTAAA
>CACYZW010000196.1 GCA_902778995.1 uncultured Eubacteriales bacterium | reverse complement strand
CATTCGCCTCATGTACCCGTAGATCCATACCTTCGTCAGGAGCCTTGTGGGATACTCGTTTCTCCCCAGTCGGGAGTACGCCGCGTTGATCCTCCTGTAGTCAACTCTGTCCATGATGGCGCTGAGCAATCTCACCGGGTCATCCTTTGGAACGCGCACATCGCATTCCAGTGAAATCAGCAGTTGATTTCCCACCTCATATGCGGTATAATCAATTTGCGTGTTTGAGTTTTGTTTCACACCTTAATTCTAACAACGCTGCCAGGTCTGCGCAAGACCTTGGTATGGTCCCGAAACATCGGACAAAGGGAAAGGATGGTAAGGGAATCAAGCGGCGAACAGGTGCTCAAAGGCGACAGGGGTAAGGTAGCCGAGGGACTGGTGGATGCGGCGTCTGTTGTAGAACAGCAGGTAAGCCGCAATCGCGTCTGTAGCCTCCTTACGGGTCCTGAAATGCGTTCTGTCGACGCATTCCACCTTGAGCGTCTTGAAGAACGTCTCAGCGCAGGCGTTGTCATAGGGTGTGCCCGGACGGCTCATGCTCTGGATTCCGCCGATGGACGCGACCTCGCGCCGGAAGTCCCAAAAGGTATACTGGCAGCCGCGATCCGTGTGGATCACCAGCCGCTGCCCCGGATGCCGGTTCGCCACGGCGTTTCGGAAGGCAGCGATTCAAAGCGTGCACGGCGTGGCCGGGCGACCGCCGAAGCAGGTGCTGATCGAAGGCGTGCGCGACGGCGGCGAGGGGCTGCACTGGCTGCCCCCGCTGAACCTCCGCCACCCCGACGGCAGCTTTACCGAGGAATGGCGGCGCATCTACGGGCCGGCCTGACCCCCCCCCTGAGGGCCCGGCCCGAGGCCGCTCGATGCGCGCGCCGCATCGGTTATGCCCAGCTGGACCATCCCGTTTGCATCGATTCCGGCCTTTACCGGCGCGAGGGCGCCCGTGGCCGGACCGCCCGTGGCCGGACCGCCCGGAGGAAGCCCCATGCGCACACAAAATATGACCGAAGGCCGTCCGCTGCCTCTGATCATGAAGGTTGCCCTGCCCCTGATGTCCGGGAGCCTGTTCCAACAACTGTATACCGTCGTCGACGCCGCCGTGGTGGGCCGTGGCATCGGGCTTTCCGCCCTGGCGGCCCTGGGCAGCGCCGACTGGTTCAACTGGCTCTGGCTGAGCCTGGCCGTGGGGCTTGCGCAGGGGTTTGCCATTCCCATCGCCCAGGCCTTCGGCGCGGACGATATGCCGGACCTGCGCCGGTGGGCCGGCACGGCAGTGGTCTTGTCGGGCTTCAGCGCGGCGGCGCTCGTGCTGGCGGCAGAGTTCAGCATTCGCCCGGTGCTGCGGCTGCTGGGCACGCCGGGGGAGATTCTGCCCACGGCGGCCATCTACCTTCATGTGCTCTTTGGCGGCATTCCCGTGGTGCTGGCCTATAATCTGCTGGGGGGCATCCTGCGCGCGCTGGGCGACGCGCGCTCGCCACTGATCGCCATGGTGCTGGCGTCCGTGGTCAATATCGTGCTGGACGTGCTGTTTGTCATGGCCTTCCATTGGGGCGTCGCCGGCGCTGCCGTGGCGACGGTCATCGCCCAGGTCTGCGCCACCCTCTTCTGCCTGCTTCGCCTGAGGCACGTCGATTTCATGCGCCTTTCCCGGAGCGACTTTGCCCTGCGCCGCGAGCGCATCTCCCGCCTGCTAGGCCTGGGGGTGCCCGTTTCCCTGCAGAACGCCATCATCGCCATCGGCGGCATGATTGTCCAGTCCGCCGTCAACCCCATGGGCGTGGCCTTCATCGCCGGATATACGGCGACCAACAAGCTCTATGGGCTTCTCGAAATCGCTGCGGTCAATTACGGCTATGCCCTCATGACCTATGCCGGGCAGAACTACGGCGCGCGCCGGTTTGACCGCATCCGAAGCGGCGTGCGAACGGGCTGCGTCGCCGGCTGCCTGACCGCCCTGGGCATCGGCGGCGTCATGTTCGCGCTGGGCCGGTCTATTCTCTCGCTTTTCGTCGACCCCGCCGCCAACGGCGGTCAGTCCATCGAATACGCCTGTCAGTTTCTCTACCTGATGAGTGCCTGCCTGCCCATCCTCTACATACTCTACGTGTTCCGCTCGACCCTGCAGGGGGTGGGCGACACCTTCATGCCCATGGTTTCCGGCCTGGCGGAGTTCGTCATGCGCACCGGCGCGGCGCTCCTGCTGCCGCGCTATATTGGCTACAGCGGCCTTTTCTGGGCGGAAATCCTCGCCTGGATCGGGGCCGACCTCATTCTCATTCCCGCCTATTTCCGCCGGAAGACCAAGTCGTTCCGCTAGAGCCCGGCGGGAACGGGCGCTGACAGGCGAATGGGCCATGAGGACCCCTTCCATTTCCCCCTGAAACTTCTTTCCAAAATGAAAGCCAGGTCTGCGCAAGACCTGGCATTACTTTTTTTCATATCCCCATACCCATAGTTAAAGGGCTGCCTCTTTTTTGAGACAGCCCTCTTTACATGGTAGTTACTTATTTTCCTTGTCCCGCTTTTCTGCCATGTCCTTCATCATCATGTCGAGGATGCCGCGTGCGAAGGATTCCATCTGGTACTTGTCGGGCTTGACGTTCTTCAAATTGAAGGCGGCGATGCGCTCACCGGTCTCCATGTTGATGACGATCACAGGGCAGCCCTGGCGAATGGGCTCCTGCCGTTCAGCCGGGAGAGCGTTGAGGATAGCGTTTTGCAGATCGTCAAATTCCTCGGCTTTGAGTTCGGCGTCCGGGATCCCGCCGTGGTTGAGCTCAATCACGGCATAGCCTGATGCGTTCTTCGGTTTTCTCATGAGTAAACACTCCTTCTGGACGGGGTGGTTTTGCCCGGTCGGGCATCCCGCCTGTGGTATGTTTGCTCATGAATCAGTGAAAAGCAAGGTCGTTTTCAAATTAAATATGGGTCATTTCGTAGTTGAATAGGGTTCCATTAGAAAACCATGATGGAGCTTTCATACTCCGTTGCCTTCGGGTAAGGGCTGTGATATAATGCATTCAGATTCTGGATGACGTCAGCGATTGGTCTTGATCCGAGATATGTGAGCGCGCCTTTTTTTCATGCTTCGCGGCTACCAACCACAAGACAACTGCGGCAGCCAGCCAGAGAACGCGAAATGTATTCGTTGCGACGCTTCCGGGGAACGCATCGAATAAGGCGTTCCAATCATATACTGCGCCGATCGAATCAATGAAGGCATGATATATCGCGCAGGCAATTACGCTTTTTGTCGCTCTATAGATTGCGGCCATGGCAAATGCCCAGATCAGTATCGTGATCCCGAATCCGACAACGCTGTCTCCGTAATGGTTCGATGTCGGGTCAATCCAAATGGGAAGATGCCAGGCAAACCAGATCGCGGCAGTCACAAGGACGGAGAACGGATAAGGCATCCGTTTATCCAGCTCCGGCTGCAATAACCCGCGCCAACCAGT
>CACYZW010000195.1 GCA_902778995.1 uncultured Eubacteriales bacterium | reverse complement strand
TGGCGTGCACCACGGGGCTGGGCTTGCCGATGTAGGTCTTTTTGCCGTTGACCCTTGTCCAGGCCCGCACATAGGCCTTGTAGCATTCCCGCTTGTCCAAGTGGGATATGCGCAGGTGGCAGGCGTCGCCGTGAATCGATTTTTTCAGCTTGAAGCTCCTGCCGCACCTGGCGAAGAACACGTCGTAGCCCTTCGCGCCTTCCACCTTCGTCCAGGAGACCTTGAGTGCCGTCCTGCTGGAGCCGCAAGCGGTCATCCGCGCCAGCTGCGTGAAGTCCGGCTCTGCGGGCTTCGGCGTGGGCTTCGCAGTGGGTTTCACCGTGGGTTTCGCCGTCGGCTTGGCCGTGGGTTTGGCCGTGGGCTTCGCGGTGGGCTTGGCCGTCGGTTTGGGCGTCCTCGTCGGCTTCGCGGTGGGCTTGGCCGTAGGCTTCGCGGTGGGTTTCGCCGTCGGCTTCACTGTGGGCTTCGTCGTAGGCTTGGCCGTGGGCTTCGTCGTAGGCTTGGCCGTCGGCTTCACTGTGGGTTTCGTCGTGGGCTTGGCCGTGGGCTTCGCGGTGGGCTTGGCCGTGGGCTTCGCGGTGGGCTTGGCCGTGGGCTCGACCTTGTCCACATACGCAATCGCGTAGGTGGAGAACAGGCTGCTCGACCCCTCCACGGTGTTCCCGGTAGTCTGAGCGATGACCTTCACCACACCGTCGTGGATGCGCACCAGGAAGAACACGCGGCCTTTCGCGCGGAGTTCTTTCGGAATGGTGATGGCAAAGGTCACCGGTTTGCCCGTATCGCTGATCTGCCGCTCGGCTCCGTCACCCACCTTCAGGAACATCGACAAATCCAGACAGTCGCCGATCTGCGCGTCTCCGGCAGCAAGCTGACTCTGCACGGCGGCGAGCATCTTATCCAATTCCTTCTTGGGAACCTTGCCGTCGATGTTGGTGACAACCAGGTACATCAGCACCGTCTTGCCTTCCGCCAGCTCCGCCTGTTCTTCGGGCGTCATAAGGCTCCTGGCCATGTCGGCAGTCAACCCGGGAACCGAAATCCTGGGCACGCCATCGCCCGCCTGAACTTCGGTTTCGATATCGCCCGGCTTCACCACGACGGTCAGGGCGCCATCTGCATACGTGATGGCATAATTGCCGGTCACGTCCTTGCCATTGGCGTCCACGATCTTCGCCGCGGAGGGGGTGATCACACCCGTACCCACCTTATCGGTCCCGGTGGCGGTCAGGGTCACTGCGCTCAGCGCATGCCCGGATACCTGGCCGGAAAGCTCCGCCTGATCCGCGCCGGTGTTGACACCCTCGCCCACGTAGATGGTCTGATCCTTCGCCGTGACGGTCACAGGCCTGGCCTTGATGGTCAGCAGCGCCTCGTTGTAGGTCAGTGCGTAGTTCTCCGACGCCTTCAAATCGCCCTGGGCGATGGCGTAGGTGCCCACGGTCTCGCCCGCGTCGCGCTTCAAAGCGCCCTCCAGCTTTTCGCCCTCCACAAGTCCGTCGGCCTTATAGGTCAGCTTCGGGTCGGCGTCGCCGTAGGTCTTTTCCTTCGCCTCGGCGGTCACGGTCAGGGGCTTTCTGGCAATCCCGACCTTGATGCTCTTCGGTTCGGTGCCGTTGTGGTTATCGTCCCCCTTCACCATGTACCAGGCGTAGTAGGTTCCCGCGTTCGTACCCGTAGGCACGGTTTCCTTGAACGCGCCCGCGTCGGGGGCGGTGTTCGTCGCGGTCACGGCGTAGAGCATCGTGCCGCCCGACACCTTGCCCTCGGTGAGCAGCGCCTGGGCCTGGCCGTTATAAACCAGCGTTCCCGGCTTCGGGGCTTCGGGCGCAACGTCGGCGGCCTTTATGGTCACAGTTACCGGCCTTGACCCTGTACCAGACGTAATATTTTTTCGCTTCCGTGCCCTTGGGGATGTCCGCGCCCCAGCCCGAGGCCGGGGACGTCTTGTCATTGTCGCTGAGGGCATACTGCATATCGCCGCCCACCAGCTTGGAATCGTCGACGGTCACCAGCGCCTGGGCCTGCCCTGTGTAGGTCAGCGCGTTCGCCGTGACGGCGGCCGGGGTGCTGGCCACCTTGTCGATGGTCACGGTCACGCACTTCTCAGCGGAAGGGTTGTGGTTTTTGTCGCCAACCACCTTGTACCAGACGTAATATTTTTTCGCTTCCGTGCCCTTGGGGATGTCCGCGCCCCAGCCCGAGGTCGGGGGCGTCTGGTCGTCCGTGCCGAGGGCATACTGCATATCGCCGCCCACCAGCTTGGAATCGTCGACGGTCACCAGCGCCAGTTCGCCGCCTGTATAGGTCAGCGCGTTCGCGGTAACGGTGGCCGGGGTGCTGGCCGCCTTGTTCACCGTCAGCTTAGCGGAAGCCTTCGCCGCATCATGGGTTTGGGTCTCGGCGGTATTCACCGTTACGGTAAACGTGCCACACTCGGTCACGGTCAGCTTGCCCGTCTGCGCGTCATAGGTTCCCTCGCCCGTATCCTTTATCACTTCATAGGTTGCCTTGCCCGCGCCCTCCGTAATGGTGAACATGCCCTGCACGGGAATGTCAATCCCCTCGGGGGAATAGATGACGCCCATTTCCGCTGCATCGATTGTCACGGGGGTCAAAGCCGTCTTGCCAAAGGTATAGGAGACGCTCAGCGTGCCGTCGCTGTTCAGCTTCGGGATGGCCGTTTTTTCTTCCCCGTTAACCTTCATCGTGGCGCTGATCTGATCGGAGAAGGCGTAATTCTCCTGCGCTTCAGCCTTCACCGTGGCGGTATATTCCTTGGCATAAGCCGCCTTGTTGTCCGCAGGGGGCGCGGGATTCCAAGTAATCGCGCCTCCGTCGCTCAGGGTGACGTTATTCGTGGTCGTCGCCGCCGCCTTATCCAGCGTCTCGGCCGCTACAGGCGCGGTGACATCCGTCACTTCGATGCTGGTGATGATCTGCGGGGCGATGGTATAGCCCAGCGAAGCCGTCACTGTGTTCACGCTGTCATCGGCAGTCTTTACATCCGTCAGCGTCAGCTCTGCCAGATAGTCTCCCGCGTCAACGGGCGCGCCGTTCTGCAGCGCGTCACCATTCTTCTCGTAGACGCCCTGTTCGTTCCTGGTGGCCTTGTAATACTGGATTTGCGACACTTCGATCGCCTTGCCGGTGGCGGTGTTGAAATCGTCAAGCCCGTTCAGGGCAGCCGTCGCATCACCCGCATCGCCATAGGTTTTCTTGGTGGGGGCCACAATCGTCAGGGTTGTGGTATATTTTCCTTCGCCATCCACTTTCAGCGTGCATGGGCTGTCCGTGTTATTGCATACCGCCGTGATGGTCGCGCTGCTGGCGGAATAGGTGAGACTGTGGGCGTGAGGAAAATGCGCTTTGTAATACTTGTACACATATCGTGATGTAGACGAAACATCAATAACCTCCGGAACATCTGAATAGTCAGTATTATTCCATCCTTTTCCAGGAATGGCATTTATCAATGTACTGTCCAAAGCAGCTGCGACTGTTCCAGTTGCTATCGCGGTAACATCGCCGCCGTTGATCGTGGTTTTGCCTGAAAGCCCTTTATACCCCTCTGCTGTTATTGTTCCGCTATTGATTATCAATGTGGCTGAACTTCTCAAGGAGACGCCTGCCCCTATGCCATTGCCTTTTATGTTCAGAGTACCGTTTCCTTCAAGGATAATATTGCGTGAATTTGAATAGATTCCGTTGCCGCCGTTTGTCTCGTCGGAAGCGTCCAGGGTATTGGCTCCGGTAAAACTGATAGTAAGGGGGATTGAAGTGCCTGCATAATTTATTATAGCATTGACACCCGTACTGCCGCTATGACACACAGCACTCGTGTAATTGTTCAGCGAAAGCGTATAGGTGTTCGGGTTAAAATTCCAGCCGGAATCATCGGACAGCTTATCATCGGTCACCTGTATGCCGCCGACATACAAATCATATTGTTTCACCAGCTTGCCTTCACCAGCATCAGTCTTTGACACAACAAACTGACTGTCATCGCTTTTAAAAACCTCCGTCGGTTCAACAGTACCCATGTAACTGTTGTAGCCTGTAGTGAATGCATATGGCTTATTGTCATTACACATCACACCAATGAGGCCTGTATTTGTCAGTTTGCCAGCGATCGTTATTGTCTTGCCCGTATCCAAATATATGTTCCTGTCGTATTGAGTGCTATAGCTCCGGCTCTTGTATATGTTGTTCTGTATGACCGGCGACCCGGACAATGAAAAAACTGTATTCGCATTGCTGTATACATAGATACCTCCCGCACTGTTTGAATTTCTTACAATACAGTCTTCGATAGTGCCTCCGTACATATTGAAGGTTCCAGTGACATATACCGCGCCACCTTTTTGCCCGGCGATACAATCGCATATTTTACCGCCATACATATTGAATATTCCATTTCCATTAGTATTGTCGCGATATACACTCACACCGCCCCCATTACTATCTGCGGTGCAGTTTTTAATAGTGCCTCCGTAAAGATTGAGCGTGCTTCCTGGATTTACGGCTATGCCTCCGGCGTTGGCAGGTCCATAGCCTTCAGGTTGACCTTCTATAGTACCACTATTGCGGCAATCATAAATGCTAAGTGTGGAACGACAGGTAGTAGCATTTCCAACCTGTATATTCTTATTATTCTGCCCTTCTGCTATTTTTATTGAGTGTCCATTTAAGCAGAGATGATAATTATATACTCTCGAATTATCAAACAGAAATCGATGGGCCTCATATAAGGTGACATCCTTAGTCAGGTAGTAGTTGCCTTCTTGTGTGGGAAGCTTGCTGTCCGACTCCCATGGCTGAAAAACCACGTCGTTATGACTGTGTGGATCATCGGCAAACGCAGACATACCGAATCCAAGAACAAAAACCATCACCGCTGTCGCGAACAGGAACACAAAGAATCCTCTGTCCAAATGCCGTAAACCTTTTCTATTCATATTAATCCCCTTTCTGTCAATTGACTACGCTGAAGTGTCGCTTCGTGAATCGGGCTAACAATATGCCATGCCGACGCAATCCGTAATCATAAATACCTCTCCCTTCTATTCTCGAAAACAACAAACCGCCAGGATCGATAGAATTGCATTTTACTTTGTGCTTTTATCACTATAACACACAATTGTCTTTTTGTCTGTTACCAATTTGGTGACATTTATGCCAAAATTATTGAAAACCAGTCCTCCGGGTGATAACATGTCAATGGAGCGACGTTCGCCTCCCCGACGCCGGCAATTTCAAGCGCATCGTGCTCGTGCTGTTCCTGATGACCGTGGCGAACGGCCTGGAGCGCTGCGCCAGGGTGTCGGCCCACGGGCGGGAGCTGCGCTTTGCCATGTCCGTGGTTCACTACTGCCTGCAGCCCTGCGTGATCTGGCTGGAGCTGGTCATCATCATGCCGGATGCGGTCAAAAGGCGGCGGCTGAGCATGCTGCTTCTGTCGCTGCTGAGATGCTGTCCCCATAGTGATTATTGACGGCAGCTTCTACAACAGAACCACTGTATACGTTGCCTAAGCCATACTTTGATGCGGCAACACATTCCTTTGAAAGCAGTGTTGCAGTACTGTCATCATAATCGATCAGGTACCATTCCTTGTCGTCGAAGTGTATTGTTGTTGTGGTGTTCGTAAGGTTTACATAGGGATCATCCGCAAATGCCTTCAAGCTCATCCCCGCCATCATCCCCAGTGCCATCACAAGGCTGAGCAGGATGCCAAACCACCGTTTCCCGTTGTGTCTCACAGGTCTCCCTCCTGTTCTTTGCGCCTTGCTTTGCGCAGGCATTTGGGTTACAATGTCGTCGCAGAGTAAGGGAGAAATTGCAAGTGCAATTCCAGTGGGACGCGGACAGCCTGACGCCCTCCGCAACACTTGATGCTGCAAGATTGACGCTTTCTCTGAGGTCACGTTCCCATGTTTGTCTCGGCGCGCCACCGCAGGTTCTTAAGGAAACACCGCATAATCGAGTCGTGCAGTAACGAGATGAATTTCAGTCGATTGCTTAAAAATGGAACAAGATGTGGGATGGATTTTTCGTTCTGGCAACGCGGAACGGAGGGAGGCGATGCAGCGCATCGTTGACCGAAGTGACGCAAAGCCAAGGCGAAAAAGGCGCCCACAGATGTTACATTTTTATTTGAGAAGAGTATTTATGCGCTATGAGCATTGTGCGGGGTTTCCTTAACTTCCCGCGATGGCACACCAGCCCGTATCGATTTTAGCGGAAGTCTGGCCTGAAGGCATGGAATCCCCGTTTTATTTCAACGAGGTTACCATTCACCCTACGGGCGAATGGTAATTGGCGGAGGACCTGCTTCCCCCGCCAAGACCACCCCTTTGACAGATTTGCCTGAAATCACAAGTGATTTCCAGGCGGCAAATCTGCAAGGAAGTCATTTTTGCTCTGGTCGACAGGCTTCCCGTCGCAAAAATGACTGCGGCTCCGCCGCACATGTCGCCGGGGCCGATTGAACATCGGAGGGGCTGCTTCCCTCCGATACCTCCCTGCCAAGTTAGCTTGTTGGGTGAATGGTAACTCAACGAGGAAGTTCCGCGTAATTTCCTTCGCGTTCCCCCTTGCCAAGCGGCCCAAAACGCGGTATAATATGTTAAAGGTTTGTTTGTAATTTAACCGACCATCAATACAGAAAGAGGTGTCCACATGATTCGCATCGGTATGCTGACCTCCGGCGGCGATTGCCAGGCCCTGAACGCGGCCATGCGCGGCGTCGCAAAAACCCTGTACAACTCGGGCGAGGATATAGAACTCTACGGCTTCCTGAACGGCTATCAGGGCTTGATTCACGGCCGCTTTCGCCTGCTGACCTATGACGATTTCTCCGGCATCCTCACCAAAGGCGGCACGTTCCTGGGCTCCAGCCGCACCCCCTTCAAGACCATACAGGTCATCGAGGAGGACGGCATCGACAAGGTTGCCGCCATGAAACAGACCTATTACAAGCTCCAGCTGGACGTGCTGGTCATTCTGGGCGGCAACGGCACCCACAAGACGGCCAACCTGCTCAGCGAGGAGGGCCTGAACGTGGTCACGCTGCCCAAGACCATCGACAACGACCTGTACGGCACGGACATGACCTTCGGCTTCCAAAGCGCGGTGGACATCGCCACCAACTGCATCGACATGATCCACACCACCGCCGCCTCCCACGGGCGCATCTTCATCGTGGAGATCATGGGCCACAAGGTGGGCTGGCTGCCGCTGAACGCGGGCATGGCCGGCGGCGCGGACATCATACTGATTCCCGAAATCCCCTACGACGTGGACAAGATCGCCGAGAAGATCAAGCAGCGGCACGACCGCGGCGCGAGCTTCACCATACTGGCCGTGGCCGAGGGCGCGATTTCCAAGAAGGACGCGAAGCTGTCCAAGAAGGAGCTGGCCAAGAAGCAGGCCGAAAGCCCCTATCCGTCCGTTTCCTATGAAATCGCCGCGAAGCTGATGAAGAAGACCGGGCTCGACGTGCGCGTGACCGTTCCCGGCCACACCCAGCGCGGCGGCGCGCCCTGCCCCTATGACCGCGTGTTCGCCAGCCGCCTGGGCTCCGAGGCCGGCAAGCTGATCCTGAAAAAGGAATTCGGCTTCATGGTGGGCTATAAGAACCGCGAGATCGTCAAGGTGCCGCTGAAGGACGTGGCCGGCAAGCTGAAGATGGTCGATCCGGAAGCCTCCATCATCAAGGAAGCCAAGATGCTGGGCATCAGCTTTGGCGACTGATGCCGACAGATTGCCAGGCCGCTGAAAAAGGCTGCAAGGCAAGGCGCCGGGATATGCAAAAAAGGGCGCTTACCTAATCGTAAGTAACCGCATTTTGCATATCCCGGCAACACAGCAAGCAGAAAACCCCTCCGCTTTTAATTCATTCGGAAGGGTTTTCTGCGTTTGCAGGCTTTGTCAGCGGTCTGAGGGATTGCGAAGGCAATTCCTGTCTTATTACATATCCGTGCCCGGGCATTCGGTCAAGGCAACGCCGTACAATGCCTGTAACGCATGAATATTGCATACCCTGAGGCAAAAGGAGTTTTTCATATGCGCATCTCAAAGCAAGACACCCTGTCCTGGTTTGAATTCTTTGCCGAACTGCCGGAGGACGAGCCCCTCTCCCCCCGGCAACAGGAAATCGCCCTGGCGGCCCTGTCGCAGATCGAGGTCGCCGAGGCGGCGCGCATCGAGCGGTTGAGGTCGGAAATACCGGGGCTGAAAAGCCTGGGCGGGCGCTCCACCTATGTGGGCGAGGAAACCCGCTTTCCCAGGGGCTGCCGCTCCTGTCTGCTTGGCACGGGGCTGAGTGCCGTGCGCAAGACCAACCGCTGCAATCTCGCCTGTCCCTTCTGTTACGACTGCGGGGAGATGGATTGCCAGCCGCCCATCGGCGAGGGGTATTGGGAGATCGGCGGAACCCGCTTCCGGGAGGAGGACCTGGGCCTGCTGCTGGCGGCCTCCAACCGGCCCACGGGCATCGCCTACGTCTACCTCGAGCCCTTCATGGAGATCGAAAAGTATTACGGGATCATTCGCCGCTTCCACGAGGCCGGTATCTATCAGCACATGTACACCAACGGCACCCTCGCATCGCCCGATAACCTGAAAGCCCTTGGCGAGGCGGGGCTGGACGAGCTGCGCTTCAACCTGGGGGCCAGCGGCTGCGCCGACCGGGTGATCAGCGCCATCGGCGAGGCGAAGCGCCACATCCCCATGGTGGGCATCGAAACCCCCATGACCCCGGCGCTTTACGAAGCCTTCCTGCAAAAAAAGGACGCCATACTTTCAACCGGCCTGGATTTTATGAACAGCGCCGAGCTGCACCTGAACCCCAACAACATCGGCAATTACTGGGGTGCGGACATGTACATGTACCGGCTGGGCTATCTCTCTCCCATATGGAGCCACGAGCTGACGCTCAGGCTGATGCGCCGCGCGGCGGAGGAAAAATGGCCCTTCGCCATACACGACTGCTGCAACGCCACCAAGTTCGCCCGGGACCTGAACCTGCGCGCCCACGAGGGCGGCTGGTTCGGCGCCAGCGCATGGGGCATGGAATTTCCCGCCATCCCCTATGGGGCGTTTCTGCCCATACTCAGCGACCCGGATTTCCGGTTTTTGAAGGAGGAACCCCTGCCTGAAGGCTACGGCGTGGGCGAAGGGGCGATTTAGACAATCGGACATCTCGAAAGGCGTCCCGTATCGGCGAACTGAATAAATCCGTGAATACAAGGGGCCGGGAGCGCAAATCGCCCTCCCGGCCCCCTGGTTCTCACTTAAGGAAATACCGCATAATCGAGTCGTGCATTTCGCAGGCTTGCTGGCGGCAAGTCAAGAAATCAGCAGGCAGCAGGCGGCTGAAATTCAGCCGTTAATGCGCCATGAGCATTGTGCGGTATTTCCTTATGCTCATTCGTCCTTCAACGTCTTCTTGTCCTCGTACATCCGCCTGTCGGCGCGCCCGAACACGGCGGCGACGCTGGGATCGCCCTCGTAGCGGGCCATGCCGCAGGCGATGATCGTGCCGCCGGCCTCGTTGCGGGCATTGCTCTGTCGCATCTTATCCATCAGCTCGTCCATGTGGTCGTAATCGTGGCCCTGGGAGATGACGGCAAACTCATCCCCGCCCACGCGGAACACCGGACTGTGCTTGAACACGCGGCAGATGATGGCGCAGGCATCCTTGAGCAGCCGATCCCCCGCCTGGTGGCCAAAGCTGTCGTTCGTCTGCTTCAGGTCGTTCAGGTCGCACACCACCACCGCAAAGCGCACCGCCTCCCCCTCGCGGATGCGGCGGTTGATCTGCGCCTCCACGTCCAGGTAGGCGCTGCGGTTCTTGACGCCGGTCAGGGCGTCCCGATTGGCCTGCATGCGCGCAATGGACAAATCCCGGGCGTATTCCATGTCCCGTTTCACCTGGGCGTCGATGTTGGTGGTGCCGACGATGAGCACCTCCCGTCCCTGCTCCACCACGATTGCCGCCTTCAGGCAGACGTAGACCGGCGCACCAGAGAACACCATTCGATAGTTCAGCGCGTACATGCCCGTCTCCCGGATGGCGTTGACCACCTCCTGCCGGGTAAACATGGCCTTGAACAGCGACTGGTCCTCCGGATAAACCGCCTTGATGCAATCCCGGTGGGCGTCGGCGAAGAATGTCTCGCCCTGTTTGTCCAGTCCCAGGTCCTCATAGTTCCTGGTCGCGCTGAACGTGTTGTAGCGTTCGGTTTCAAGATCGACGGTATAGATGCAGATGTAATCCGCCGACAGCGCAAAGATGCGGGAGTAAGCGGTCTGCTCCTCCTGCAGCTTCTCCAGGGCCTCGCGGGCCTGCATCAGTTCGTCGACGCTGAGCACGCCGATGACGATGTGACGCTCGTCCCCCTCGCCCATGCGGGAGGCCTTCAGCTGCACATACCTCGGCGCGCCGTCGAACATCATGCGATAATTCAGCATGAAGGTACGCTCGCCCTCCAGCGCGCTCAGGAGGGTTTCCTTGTCCAGCGCCGCGATAAACGCCGCCTGATCGTCGGGATGGATCAGCCGCATGGCGTTGCGCCTGCTGACCGAGAAAAAATCCTCCCCTGCCCGCTCAACGCCAAGCTCCTGATATTCGTCTGTAGCCCTGTATTCTATAAAGCTGTCGTCTTCAATGTCGACGTAGTAAATGCTGATATAGTCCGAGGCAAGCGCCTGGGCGATCCTCAGGCCGTTGACAATACGCTTTTTCTTTTCCATGCTCTCCGCGCTTCCCGCATCCGGGAAGATCGTTCCACCTTGCTCACTTCCAATATCGCATCATAGCAGAAAACCAGACCGCCTTTCCAGCGCATTGAGATTAAACCCATTGCGCAGGCAGGTAAAGAAAGCTTGACATTTCGCGTAATGCCGCTCTAGAGTGTGTTTCTAAATGCAGGGAGATGCAATTTCGAGTGGATTTGCCTGCATTTCAAGGCGATTTTCGCGGTGCCGCATCACAAATCTATGATTTGT
>CACYZW010000194.1 GCA_902778995.1 uncultured Eubacteriales bacterium | reverse complement strand
CGCTGCCGGCGATTGCCCATAGGGCAAGCGCCGGTGCGTCTCCGGAAATCACTTGTGATTTCAGGCAAATCTGTCAAAGGGGTGGCAAGGCGACAAACCTTTTGGGTTTGTCGGTCCGGCCTGTGGGCCGGACTGCCGACGGCTCAAATCGAAGATTTGAGGCGCGGCACCCTATGGCGGGAGAAGCAGGTCCCCCGCCAATTACCATTCGCCCGTAGGGCGAATGGTAACTATCCTTTTATGTCCCCCCACATTTCCCCGTTTGCCCCTTGAATTTCCATCGCAAACGATGTATTATATAGAATAAGAAATTATGCCGCTTCGCGATGGGTTCGCGGGGCGCGGGAAGGCGGTAATCAATATGAGCATCGTTAAAAAGAGCTTCGGCAGGCTGCCCGACGGACGGGAGGCCGACCTGTACGTGTTGACCAACAACAGCGGCGCTTCTGCGGAAATCACGAACTACGGCGGCATCATCCGGGCCATCAACGTGCCGGACAAGGCCGGCAAGCTGGGCAACGTGGTGCTGGGCTACAACGACGTGGCGGGCTACTGCCCCACAAAGGGCTACCTGGGCGCGCTGATCGGCCGCGTGGGCAACCGCATCGCCAACGGCGAATGCACGCTGAAGGGCGTAAAGCTGACCCTGGCGAAAAACGAAAAGGGCGTCACCCACCTGCACGGCGGCAACGTGGGCTTCAACGAAAAGCTGTGGGACGCCACCCCCATCGAGGGCATCTGCGAGGACATGCTGATCCTGAAATACACCAGTCCCGACGGCGAGGAGGGCTATCCCGGCACGTTGAAGGTGATGGTCACCTACACCTTCACCGACGAGAACGAGCTGCTGATCCGCTACGAGGCGGTCAGCGACAAGGACACCCTGTGCAACCTGACCAACCACACCTATTTCAACCTGAACGGCGAGGCCGGGGGCAAGACCATCGAGGACCACATCTTCGAGATGAACTGCGACACCTTCACCGTGGTGGACGAGCGCTGCATCCCCACCGGCGAGCAGCGGGACGTGACCGGCACGCCCTTCGACCTGCGCGTGCCCAGGCGGGTGGGCGACAGCCTGGCCCTGACCGACAGCGACGAGCAGCTGGGCTTCGGCGACGGCATCGACCACAACTTCAACATCAACGACTTCGAGGCCGGTCTGCGCTTCGCCGCGGAGGTCACCGACCCCGAGTCCGGCCGCGTGATGGACGTGTTCACCGACATGCCCGCCGTGCAGCTGTACTGCGGCAACAACCTGAAGGGCGTCAACGCCGGCAGCTCCGGCCGCGTGTACGGCAAGCGGGAGGGCTTCTGCCTGGAGACCCAGTTCGCCCCGGATTCCATCAACCACCCGGAGTTCATAGACAGCGTGCTCTATGCCGGCGACAAGTACGACTTCACCACCATTTTCAGCTTCGACATTGCCGATCCGGAGGATTGATCCATGAAAGCGCTGCGTCGCCTGCTGTCCCTGGCGCTGGCCGCCCTGTTGGCGCTGGCGTTCTCGGCCTGCGCGGAGATCGCCGAATGCCCCCAGGTGGAAACCGATGTCGTGGAGATCACCAAATTCGGCAATCTGGCATTGACCATCACCAGCAAAAGCTTCCTGTCTCTGGGCTATGAACTCGGCGACATCATTTCGGTCAATATCGGCGATACGTCCCTGGACGTTCCGGTATGCAGCGACTTCGACGATGCGGACGTGGGCGCGCCGCTCTGCCGCGTCGCCGAAGCGATGGACCCCGACGACAAAAATGTGTTGCTCGCCATCAACAACGGCGACCTGGCCACCTGGCTGGGCATCGCCACGCGAACGGCCATCGACGAGGACCCCGGCTATCGCTGGGTCTTCGCCGAAGCCTATGCGGGCGGGGTCCCGGTGACGCTGTCGCTCGTGGAAAAGGGCGGCTATCTGGAACAGATCAAGCTGCACCGCCTTCAAATGAGCAACAACCGGGCGGATTACCCGGACCTGACGGACGCGCAGTACGCCAACTTCCGCAACATCGCCACCACCGGTATGGGCGCGAACGTGCTGTACCGCACCTCGTCGCCCATCGATTCCAAGTACAACCGCAACAAGGAGGCGGACGCCGCCGCCTGCGCCGCGGGCATCCGCACGGTTCTGAACCTGTCGGACAGCGAATCCGCGATGAAGGCCTTTGAGGATTACGATCAGAGCTATTATTCCACACTGGACGTGATTCCGCTGGATATGATCCTGGACTTCCAGTCCCCCTTCTTTCGCGATGGCCTGGCCCAGGGCTTCCGCTTCCTCGCCGACCACGAGGGCCCCTATCTGATCCACTGCACCATGGGCAAGGATCGGGCCGGCTTTGCCAGCGCCATCCTGGAATGCCTGATGGGGGCGTCCGCCGACGAGGTCGTGGCGGATTACATGGTTAGCTACTACAATTACTACGGCATCGGATCGGACAACCCGAACTATGAAGCCATCGCCGACACCAACATCCGAAAGAGCCTCGCCGCATCCTTCGGCGTCGACGACATCTCAAAGGCCGACCTCGCCGCCTGCGCCCAGGCCTATCTGCTGGCATGCGGCATGACCCAGGCAGAGATCGACGCGGTGAAGGCGCGGCTGGGGACGGACATTCGACAGACTGGATGACGATGGCGTTTGTCGGGATTGAGAGGGAACAGGCATTGTGGCTGCCACGCGTCCTGTTCAAAAGCCTTTGACAGAAATGACGGCAGCCGCTTATCCTGTCCCCTGTCCCTCTTCCCTCCCCAACAGGACATGACAAATCAGGAAAACATAAATCGTGAACAAGGAGAATCGACCCAAATGGAAGTACGTACCCGCTTCGCCCCCAGCCCCACGGGCTACATGCACCTGGGCAACCTGCGCACCGCGCTGTACACCTACCTCTATGCCCGCAGCAAGGGCGGCAAGTTCATATTGCGCATCGAGGACACCGACCAGGAGCGCGAGGTTCCCGGCGCGGTGGACGTGATCTACAACTCCATGCGCATCGCCGGGCTGAGCCACGACGAGGGCCCGGACGTGGGCGGCCCCTGCGGCCCCTATGTGCAGTCCCAGCGCAAGGACACCTACATGCCCTACGCCAAACAGCTGGTGGAATCCGGCCACGCCTATTACTGCTTCTGCACCAAGGAGCGCCTGGACGCCTGCCGCGAGGAAGCGGAGAAGAAGGGCCAGGCCTTCAAGTATGACAAGCACTGCCTGAAGCTGACGAAGGAAGAGATCCAGGCGAAGCTGGACGCGGGCGTACCCTGGGTCATCCGCCAGAACATCCCCACCGAGGGCAAGGCGGGCTTTGACGACGTGATCTACGGCCGCGTGGAGGTGGACTGCGACACGCTGGACGACAACGTGCTGATCAAGGCCGACGGCCTGCCCACCTACAATTTCGCCAACGTGATCGACGACCACCTGATGGGCATCACCCACGTGATGCGGGGCAACGAATACCTGTCCAGCGCCCCCAAGTACAACCTGCTCTACGAGGCCCTGGGCTGGACGCCGCCCACCTACGTGCACCTGACCCCCGTGATGGTGGAGGGCACCTATCGCAACAAGAAGACCGGCGAATACCAGATGGCC
>CACYZW010000193.1 GCA_902778995.1 uncultured Eubacteriales bacterium | reverse complement strand
AGCATTTGGGCTACAGCAACGCCAACTATTTCAGCAAGGCCTTCCGCCGCCACTTCGGTGCCTCGCCCAGCGAGTACAGGGAGACGTTTTCGCCTTAAGCTAAGTCAAGGGAAATCAACACAGAAATGCAGGCAAAAAAGCCGAAAGTGCATCTTTCCGAATTTAGAAACAGACTCTAAGGCGACGCGCAACGCGTCTTATGATTTTTTGGCGCTTCACGGAAAGCTGTGGGATGATAACGCCCTCCGGCCTCTCTGCGTTCGGCCACCTCCCTCGGTGAGGGAGGCAGGATGACCGCCTTCGCTGCCTGAAGGCTCCCTCCCCGAGGGAGCTGGCATGCGCAGCATGACTGAGGGAGTTCCCCAAAATCCCACAAGAAAACGGGAAGAACCGGTTTTTTTTCACGTAAAAAACTGCCAGGTCTGCGCGAGACCTGGCGTTGCTTTTTGGACCTGTCATCCGCCGTGGCTTACGCCACGACTTCATACCCCGCATCCTTCACGGCGGCGGCGATGGCGGCGTCGGAAACGCCCGAGTCCAGGGTGGCGCACTTGTTCTCCAACGAGACCTCCACGTCGGGGTCCAGGGCGGAGAGGGCGGTCTTGACGTGCTTGACGCACATCTGGCACATCATGCCTTCGATCTTCACGGTCTTCTTCATGGGATTTGCCTCCTTTATGGTTTTTGAATTGTATGGACGCGCGGCGGTTTGAACATCGGTGTGAACCACGGTCACGGCCTGCGACCCGTCCGGGCTTTCCACGGCGTCGATCTCCGGCAGGTCCAGCCTGAAGCGCCGCAGCCGCAGGGCGTTGGTGACCACGCACACGCTGCTCATGCTCATGGCGGCGGCGGCGATCATCGGGTTCAGCTCCACGCCCAGGCCGCTGAGGGCCCCGGCGGCGATGGGTATGCCGATCAGGTTGTAGAAGAACGCCCAGAACAGGTTTTCCTTGATGTTGCGGATCACCGCCCGGCCCAGGCGGATGACGCCCGCGGCCAGGCGGGGGTCGTCCCGCATCAGCACCACGTCCGCCGATTCGATGGCCACGTCGGTGCCCTGGCCCACGGCCGCGCCCAGGTCGGCCTTCACCAGCGCCGGGGCGTCGTTGATGCCGTCGCCCACCATCATCACCCTGCGGCCCTGGTTTTGCAGTTCGGCGATCACGTCCTGCTTGTCCCGGGGCAGCAGCTGGGCGCGCACTTCGCCGACGCCCAGCCGTTCGCCGATGGCTTGCGCGGCGCGTTCGTTGTCGCCGGTGAGCATCACGGTCCTGACGCCCAGGGCGTTCAGGTCGCTGACGGCGGCGGCGCTGGCGGGCCGCAGCGTGTCCGCCACGGCGAAGCCCGCCATCAGAGCGCCGTCCCGCGCGGCGTACATCACCGTCGCGCCCTTCAGGGCCGCTTCGTCGGCCCAGGCCGCCATGGGCGCGGTGTCCACGCCCAATTCCTCCATCCAGCCGGCCTTGCCCACGCTGACCCGCGCGCCCTGCACCGTGGCCTGCACGCCCTTGCCGGGCAGGGTTTCATAGTCGGCGGCGAGGGGCAGTTCGCCCTTCGCTTCGGCCACGATGGCCGCCGCGATGGGGTGGGTGGACAGCTTTTCCACCGCCGCCGCCAGCCGCAGGGCTTCGCCTGGGTCGATCGCGGCGTTGATGCCGGTCAGGCGCATCCGGCCCTGGGTCAGCGTGCCGGTCTTGTCGAAGGTTACGCAGTCGATGCTGTGGGCCATCTCCAGCGACGCGGCGCTGCGGATCATGATGCCCAGCTCCGCGCCCTTGCCGGTGCCCACCATGATGGCGGTGGGGGTGGCCAGGCCCAGCGCGCAGGGGCAGGAGATCACCAGCACCGCGATGGCGTGCTTCAGCGCCGCGGGCACGCCGCCGCCGATGACCAGCCAGATCACGAACGTCAAGAGCGCGATGCCCATCACCACCGGTACGAACACGCCGCTGACCCGGTCGGCCAGCCGGGAAATCGGGGCCTTGGAATTCGCCGCGGCCTCCACCAGCCGCACGATCTTTTGAAGGGCCGTGTCCTCGCCGATTTTGGTCGCGCGGAATGTAAAGCTGCCGCCCCGGTTGACGGTTGCGCCCACCACCTCGTCCCCCGGGCCCAGGTCCACGGGCACGCTCTCGCCGGTGAGCATCGACTGGTCCAGGCTGCCGTGGCCCTCGATGATCACGCCGTCCGTGGGCACGGTCTGGCCCTCCCGGACGATCACCACGTCGCCCACCTTCAGCTGCGCCGCGTCGATCTCCACCTCCGCGCCGTCCCGTATCACGCTGGCCCTTCGGGGGGCCAGGTTCACCAGGCGGGAGATGGCCTCGCTGGTGCGGCCCTTGGCCCTGGCCTCCAGGTACTTGCCCACCGAGATCAGCGTGGGAATCATGGCGCTGGCGTCGAAGTAGTAGTCCACCATGCCGACGCTCTGCCCCGCGTCCAGCTTCAGCGCCACGCCCAGCAGCACCGCCAGGCTGTAGCCCAGGCCCGCCGACGCGCCCACGCAGATCAGGCTGTTCATGTTGGGGGCCAGGTGGAACAGCGCCTTGAAGCCGTTGATGAAGTAGCCCCGGTTGATGACGATGGCCGGTATCACGATCAGAAGCTGCAAAAGGCCGTTGAACATGGGCCTGTGCAGCGCCTCGGGCATCGGCAGGTGCAGCATGTGGCCCATCGCCACGTACATCAGCGCGATCAGCAGCGCGATGGAGGCGATCAGGCGGTTGCGCATGGCCCGCAGCTCCGCCGAGTGGTCGGGCTGCTCCGGCGCTGCCGAGGCCGCCGCCTCGCCCCGGGGGGACGCGCTGTAACCGCCGGAGGCCACCGCCTTGCAGATGTCCGTCGGCGTGACGGCGGCGGGGTCGAACTGGACCTCCATGGAATTGGTCAGCAGGCTCACCGACACGTCGCTGACCCCGTCCAGCTTGCGCACGCTCTTCTCCACATGGGCGCTGCACGCCGCGCAGGTCATGCCCTTTACATCGAATGTCATATGATTGTATCCCTCGTCATTTCAGCTTCTTCATCAGCTCCAGCGTCTGGGCCATGATCTCGGAATTGCCGCTCAGCACTTCCTCGACCACGCAGGACTCCATGTGGCTCTTCAATACGGTGTAGCCGAAGCTCTGCAGCGCCCTTTCCACCGCGCTGATCTGTATCAGTATGTCCCCGCAGTAGCGGTTTTCATCCAACATCCTGGCGATGCCGTTCAGCTGGCCCACCATGCGGTTCAGCCGGTTTTTCAGCTGCCGCAGCTCCTCCCCGTTGCGGGGGGTGTGGCGCTGGTGACAGGCCGGGCAATCCGCCGCATTCAGGCTGTGCGCGTCCGCGTCGTTCATTCTGTTCACCCCGATCCTATACCCCTATCGGGTATTTATGGCGCAATTATATACCCCCTCGGGCTATTTGTCAAGGGGGAAATTTGAGTCGTAGCTATTCAGTCCGCGACTGAATAGCTACGACAAATGGTCTGTCTACAGTCTCCAATCTGTGAGCAGTGTCAGAAATGCGTTTATTTAACGCACACTGTCACATAATATCGCTTTGCCTTGTAGTTCTGCGTCCCGTGAGCGAGAACCCGGATCTTATAGGTGCCCCGCTTGCAGTGCTTCGGGATGGTGACAAAGCCCGCTTTCGTC
>CACYZW010000192.1 GCA_902778995.1 uncultured Eubacteriales bacterium | reverse complement strand
ATTCTAACAACGCTGCCAGGTCTGCGCAAGACCTGGCATTACTTTTTTCTCCTTCTTTATATTAAAGAGGCTGCCTCTCTTTTGAGACAGCCCCGTTTCTCGGCCTTCCGCCGGTTGCTCGCCCCGCAGATGCGGACGGATTTTCAGGGACGCGGGCCAGGGACAAATGCCCTTTGCGCAAGCGTCTTTCATTTGCAATTCGGCCAATATATGTTATAATGATTAGCGGACGGAGCGAAGCGCGTTGCGCAGCACGCCGACAATCAAAACAAAACATCCCCATTGCATACCCCTCAAGGAGGCGCAGCCCATGAAAGTCGTACTGGACCACCTGACGAAGACGTTTCCCAGTCGGAACAAGAAGTCGAACGACGTGGTGATCGCCGTCAGCGATTTCAACTTTGAAATCCCCGACGGCAAGCTGATCGGCCTGCTGGGCCCGTCGGGCTGCGGCAAGAGCACGGCGCTGAACCTGATCAGCGGCCTGATCGCGCCCACCCGGGGCAGGATATTTTTCGGCGACGACGACGTGACCGAGCTGCCGCCGGAGAACCGGGGCGTGGGCCTGGTGTTCCAGAGCTACGCGCTGTACCCCCACCTGACGGTGCGGCAGAACATCATGTTCCCGCTTCAAAACCTGAAGGGGGAGGCGCGCCCCTCCAGGGAGGAGATGGAGCGCCGGGTGCTGGAGGCCGCGAGGCTGGTGCAGATCGAACCGCTGCTGGAGCGCAAGCCCGGCGAGATGTCCGGCGGCCAGCAGCAGCGCGTGGCCATCGCCCGGGCCGTGGTGAAGATGCCGAAGGTGCTGCTGCTGGACGAGCCCCTGTCCAACCTGGACGCCCGGCTGCGGCTGCAAACCCGCGAGGAGATCCGCCGCATACAGCGGGACACCGGCATCACCACCGTGTTCGTCACCCACGACCAGGAGGAGGCCATGTCCATCTCCGACCTGATCGTGGTGATGAAGGCCGGCGCGGTGCACCAGATCGGCAAGCCCCAGACGGTCTACGACGACCCGGTGAACCTGTTCGTGTCGAAATTCCTGGGCACGCCGCCCATCAACGTGTTCGAGGGCCGGGTGAAGGGCGGCCGGCTGTTCATCGGCGACGAGGCCGTGCTGGACGTAAAGGGCGCGCCCGACGGCGACGTCTGGGTCGGCATACGCCCCGAGGGCTTCATTCCCGACGCAAACGGCCCCTTTACCTGCAAGCTGCGGGGCGTGGAGGTCATGGGCCGGGACATCAGCGTGGTCTGCGCCCACGACAGGTGCGAGGCGCCGCAGATTCGCGCCATCATCAGCGCGGAAAGCGCCATCGACGAGGGCGCGAAGGCCGTGCGCTTTGCGTTGAAGCCCTACAAGGTGCACCTGTTCGAACGGCAGAGCGAAGCACGCATCCACTTCGAGGGCGACGCCAAAGGGGTGAAGCAGCATGGCCGGTAAAAAGGGCGATAATAATCTGAAGGGCTGGCTGTACCTGCTGCCCGCGCTGCTGTTCCTGGGGGCCTTCATGGTCTACCCGCTGGTGGACGTGTTCATCTACTCCTTCGAGGAGGGCTACAACTCCGCCAGCCAGACCTTCATGGGCGTGGGGCTTTACAACTATTCCCGGGTGCTCCACGACCCCTACTTCCTGCAGGCGCTGAAAAACACGTTCATACTGGTCATCATCACGGTGCCGCTGTCCACCCTCATCGCGCTGCTGATTTCGCTGGGGCTGAACAGCATCACGACGCTGAAAAAGTTCTTCCAGACGGTCTACTTCCTGCCCTACGTGACCAATACGCTGGCGGTAGGCCTGGTGTTTATGATACTGTTCAAAAAGACCGCCTACTCCGACGGCCTGGTCAACCTGATGCTGGCCTGGTTCGGCAAGGGGCCCATCGACTTCATCGACGGCCCCTACTGGGCGAAGATGTTCGTGCTGTGCTTCTATACGATATGGATCGTCATGCCCTTCAAGGTGCTGATACTCACCAGCGCCCTGGCCGGCGTCAACCAGGACTATTACAACGCCGCCAGGGTGGACGGCACCTCCCCCTTCCGCATCTTCCACAAAATCACGCTGCCGATGATCTCCCCGATGATCTTCTACCTGGTCATCACCGGCTTCATCGGGGCCTTCAAGGCCTACAGCGACGCGGTGGCCCTGTTCGGCACCAACCTGAACGCCGCACAGATGAACACCATCGTGGGCTATGTTTACGACAAGCTGTACGGCGACGGCGGCGGCTATCCCTCCTACGCCTCGGCGGCGGCGATCATACTGTTCGCGGTGGTGTTCACCATAACCATGATCAACCTTGCGATAAGCAAGAAAAACGTACACTATTAGAAGGGGGTGCGGAACGTGAACGATTTCGATCAGATCAGCCGTTCGGCCCGCGCCCGCAAGACGGCGGTTCGGGCGATCACCTACGTCCTGCTGGGGCTTTGGGCGGTGATGGTGCTGTTTCCCTACTACTGGATGCTGCTGACCTCGGTCAAGAGCTACAGCAGCTACAACGCGGAATACGTGCCGACCTTCTTCACGCTGACGCCCACGCTGGAAAACTACGTCAGCGCCTTCACCCAGGTGCCCCTGGCGCGCTACTTCCTGAACTCCATCATCTTCACCGTGATCACCACGGCGCTGATGATGGCGGTGATCGTGCCTGCGGCCTTCGCCTTTGCCCGGCTGCAATTCAAGGGGCGCGACCTGGTGTTTTCGCTGTTCCTGGCCCTGATGATGATTCCCAACGAGCTGGTCATCATCACCAACTTCCAGACCATCACCAACCTGGGCCTGCGCAACAGCTTCCCCGGCCTGATACTCCCCTCGGTGACCAGCATATTCTACATCTATCTGCTGCGCGAGAACTTCGCCCAGATCCCCGACGAGCTGTACAACGCCGCCAAGGTGGACGGCACCGGCGATTTCAAGTACCTGACCCGGGTGATGATGCCCATCTGCAAGCCCACGATCATCACGATACTGATATTGAAGATCATCGAGTGCTGGAACAGCTACGTCTGGCCCCGGCTGGTGACGGACGACCCCGCCTACTTCCTGGTGTCCAACGGCATACAGGAGATTCGCGAAAACGGCTTCGGCCGGGAGAACGTGCCCGCCATGATGGCCGCCGTGGTGGTCATCTCCGTGCCGCTGATCGTGCTGTTCCTCATCTTCCGCAACAAGGTGATGGAGGGCGTCTCGAGGGGAGGAATCAAGGGATGAATGCTTATAATGAGGAATGGGGAATGGGGAATGGGGAATGGAGTATCCCGCATTCCACAGCCTTCCCCTTTGGGGAAGGTGGTGCGGCGCGCAGCGCCGTGACGGATGAGGGCCCCGCCGCAGCGCTTCCCCGCGTACAGAAACCCCGCGCCGTATCCAGTTCTCGATTCAGGCTCTGCCGTCTCGCCCTGCTCATCGCCGTGCTCGCCCTCGCCCTCACCGCCTGCCACGGCTCCAGGGGGCGGGTGGACTTCGCCGTGCCCCAGGCCTTCGATACCTCGCGGCAGTTTGAAATCACCTTCTGGGCACCGTCAGCATGAAGCTGTACACCGACTACGGCCGCATCTACAACGACGTGATCACCAACATCGCCACCGACACCACGCCCAACGTGTGCATCACCTACCCCGACCACATCGCCACCTACCTGACGGGCAGCAACGTGGTGGTGCCGCTGGACGCGCTGATGGACGACCCGGCCTACGGCCTGGGCGGCAACGCCCTGGCCTACGACGGCCCCACGCGCGCGCAGATCATTCCCCAGTTCCTGGACGAATGCGCCTTTGCGGGCGGCGTGTACGCCCTGCCCTACATGCGCTCCACCGAGGCCATGTACATCAACAAGACCTATGTGGAGGCCCTGGGCTACGAGGTGCCGGACGTGCTGACCTGGGATTTCGTGTGGGAGGTCGCCGAGGCCGCCACGAAGAAGAACCCCGACGGCACCTTCGCCGTGAACGGCCAGAAGGTGATGATCCCCTTCATCTACAAGAGCACCGACAACATGATGATACAGATGCTCAAACAGCTGGACGCGGGCTATTCCACCGACGCGGGGGAGATACTGCTGATGAACGACACCACGAAGGCGCTGCTGCTGGAAATTTCACCTTCAAGATCTCCAGCTACCCGGCCAACTTCCTGAACGCGGGCCAGTGCATCTTCGCGGTGGACAGCACCGCCGGGGCCACCTGGATGGGCAGCGACGCGCCCCTTCTGGACATCAGCGCGGATGCGCTGGTGAGGTTCGAGACCGCCGTGCGCATGATTCCCCAGTTCGACCCGGCCCACCCGCAGATGATCTCCCAGGGCGGACCCCCAGGAGGTGCTGGCGAGCTGGCTGTTCATGCAGTTCCTGCTGACCAACGACGTGCAGATCGCCTACGCCCAGACCGAGGGCTACGCCCCCGTGACCGGCAAGGCCCAGGGCGACCCGGCCTATCAGGAATACCTGAACAGCGACGCCGGGGACGCGCTGCACTACCCCATCAAGCTGCTGGCCTCCCGGCTGCTGCTGGACAACACCGGCAACACCTTCACCACCCCGGTGTTCAACGGCTCCACGTCCCTGCGCGACGCCGCGGGTCAGCTGGTGGAGGACGTGACCAAGGCCGTGCGCCGCAAGAAGACCGTGGACGACGCCTACATCGACAACCTGTTCCAGTCCGTCACCGACATGTACGAGCTGAACCAGCCCAGGGGCGGCGAGGACACCCCCAGGGACCTCGGCCCCCTGCCCATGGGGTCGAAGCTGCTGCTGATCGGCCTGACCGTCGTTTGGGTGATACTCGGCGCGGCAATGATCGCGGGACGGATGAAAAGGAAAAAGGAATGACGAGGACACGGCAAAGGCTCCGCGATACGCGGAGCCTTTGCCGTGCATGTTGCGCTCAAACCCACTGGTTACCTGGACTGGTAATCAAGGGTTTTGCAGGCAGCAGATGGCTGAAATTCAGCCGTTAATGCGCCATGAGCATTGTGCGGTATTTCCTTAACGCTGTTTGCAGTATTCATTAACCGACAGTTTTATTATAATGGATGTAAGAATCATTGTCAAGATATGGGAATAGTAGGCGCACGGTGCACGCACGAATTGGAAATTTGGTTGGAGTATTGCACAAACAATATGATTTCCGCACCTGCCAGTTCTTCCCGCGGAAAATCCTCAGATTTTTCGCGACAGGCTCACGCATTCATGGTTACTGCTCAGGGTTCCCCTTTCCAATCGGGGGCGGCGGCGTGTACGTCGACCCCGCAGGCATTTTTATGGCGGAAAATCCCATTTTCCAGAAGAAAAATGCCTTCCTTGCAGATTTTGCGGCCAGATTATCTGCGATAATCAAGCA
>CACYZW010000191.1 GCA_902778995.1 uncultured Eubacteriales bacterium | reverse complement strand
GATCCTGTGGTTTATCACTGGACATACAAGCTTGATGAAATTTCTGAAGATGAAGCCAAGAATGATGTGGCTAGTTAATTTTTATTCAATGTACTAGTGACTTGGGATCCGATGAAAAAAACATGCCCGTTCATAACTGGGGACAGGTCTATGCGGAGCGAGACAGCATATATCCCGGCAGGTAGACCCGGAATTAGCCGCTTGCCGGCATTGGGGCAGAGGTTATGCGTTCTATCGGCGCCAAGCTTATTAAATCCAGTGTAATGCTGTACTTCTTTCATCGACGGCGATGGGAATCACAAGCTCACCTGCCCCCTGCAATGTCCATTTTGACATTTCCCCGGCATCCTGCCAAGGCCAAAAGGCTCAAGCGATGGCTGTGTCTTGCTGATCCCATCAGCAGGCGGCAACCTCAGGACCTATGAATCATCTGCGCATCGCAGTTCGCCCGCTTACAGATATTCTTGAACTCAGCCGTCAGTATATATACAGAAGCTTCCTATCTTGGCGAGCCCTCGCCGAACAATCCATCTACGATAGAACTAGCGCGCTCCATATCGTCCCACCTCACATAGAAACGACTGCTCTCTCGGATTGAACCGGAGTAGGTGGCTATTGGTACTTTTAGGGGAGGAAGCAGATTCCATGATTCATCTGCGAGGTGCTGAGCAGAATGCTTATACCTTGCTTGCAACCTTATAGTTCAGCCATTTCAGCACATGTTGAATGTATTCGTCCCAAAAGTTCCAGTCGTGGATACCTTCACCTTCTTCATAAGTAACATCGGCGCCAGCTTTAGTAAGCGCTTTTGCGATCGAACGGTTGGCCTCCAGCAGGTGATCCTGAAGCCCGCAGGCGATATAGAACGCCGGGAATTGCCGGTTTGAATCGTTTTGTATAGCTTGGATCAAGGTTCGGGGATTCCGGTCGGTGTTTCTCGTCTCCTCCGGATTGCCGAAGTTTCTGACCTCCCCGATGGTGTTCCCCTGCGTTTCAACCCATTCGACGGGGTATTCGTAGATGTGCAGCGCGCCGGAAAGGATCGCCGCCTTGCCAAAGGTGTCCCAGTATTTCAGGGCGTTTCTGCACGCGCCGAAGCCGCCCATGGACAGGCCCGCGAGAAAGGTGTCCTGCCGCCTGTGGGAGAGCGGGAATATCTCCCGCGTCACGTTCACGAGCTCCCGCCCGACGTACTCGCCAAAATCCCCCAGGCAGCCGTCCTTCACGAGGATGTCCATGTAGAACGAGTTTTCCCCGGACGGCATGACGACCGCGAGCCCGCTGTCCTCTGCCCACAGGCGAATCCTGGTGTAGCTGAGCCAGCTGTTGCAGTTATCGGTAAGTCCGTGCAGCAGGTACAGGGTCGGATAGGGCCCCTTGAACTTCTCAACCGGCAGGATGACGTTTACGGGTACCGTTCGTTTCAGAGTCTCTGACTTGAATTCCATCTGAATCAGCGCCATGGCTCGCACCTCCAACTGCGTTTTCCGTTTCTGCTGTCTTCAATCCAAGTGATCAAGCTGCCCAGCGATATACGAGAGGATAAATCCCATTGCGTCCTCGAAGGGCTGGCCGTAGAACTCATGTCCACCGCCGGGAATGATGTGGAATTCGCAATTCGGGATGATTTCAGCGGCATGCTCGGACCAGGAGACATCGACCGTGCTGTCCCGGTCGCCATGAAGGAGCAGCAGCTCTCCGCGATAGGACGCAAGCAGCTGGTCAAAATCCACCTTCCACAGGTCTGTGATATGATTCCTGCCCACATGCATCCAGCCGCCGAACAGCGGCACATCCTCGGGAACCTCCTCCGGAGAGGCATAGCTGTTGGCCTGGCTGTCTGCTTTGGCGGAGAGTGCGGGATACATCAGCATCATGCCCGCGAGCTCGTCCTGGCGTTCGCAGCCCGTGATGATGGTGACCAGGCCGCCCTGGCTGCCGCCGAGCAGGAATATCTTATCGCTGTCCACAAACGGCCACGCCTTCGCGGCGTCGAGCACTGCCGACAGAACCGAGGCCTCTGTCAGCACAGACATCTCCAAGTTGCTTCCGTCGCTTCGGTTCTGCGTACCGCCCGCGCTGCCGCCGCAGAAGTCAAAGACATAAGCGGCATATCCGTGGGCGGCGAGACGCTCGGCATAGCGCACACCAGCCTCATGGTTGTTGCCCAGCTCGTGGGAGAAGATGACCAGCGGCAACCGGCCCTCCGCCTCCGGGATGCAGGCGACGCCGTAGATGCGGCTGCTCCCGTTTTCACACCAGATCTCTTCCGTTCGATGAGGCATATCGACATCTCCCTGTTCAGCATATCCGGCGACAGCACCGCTAAGAACGCAGGTGCAGAGCATGAAAAGCAGCATCCTTCCAAACACTTTCATTTTCGGCACCTCCGTTCAAAGCAAACCCCGTCCAAAGTCATAGGCTCTTTCCTGCGCTTCGGACTTGCCCGCTGCTTCACCGGGATCGTTGATGCCTCCGCAGAACAGTGAGCCTGCAAAGGTGGCCTTCTCAAAGCAGTTGATCCAGCCTCGCAGGCCACTGACCGCCCTGTCCGGGACATGGGGATCGTCCTCCGCGGCGACGGACATCATATATACATTGCGGAATTTGTAGTCTGAGGGGTACAGCGGGTTGAGCCTGTCCAGCAGGGTCTTCATCTGGCCGCTCATCTCGTAGTAATAGATGGGCGTCACAAAGACCACTGTGTCCGCGGACAATATCTTCTCAGCAATGATATTCGCATCGTCGTTCAGCACGCACTTCCGGGTCTTCTGACAGGCCAGACAGCCTGTGCAAAAGCCGAGCTTTTTCCCCTTCAGGCTGATGTGCTCCACCTCATGACCTGCATCAGTCGCTCCGGCAATCAGACGCTCAGTCAGGATATCAGAGTTCCGCTTTCATCATGATTCTATCCTCCGCGTATATATCAATCACATCATTCCTCTGACGGGGCCAGCTCGATCAGCACATCGTAGCTGCCTTCAAGCGCGGCGATGTCCTGAAGCGGGCAGGTGATGACGCCGATGTTGACCTGATAACCGTACTGCTCCGAGGAATCCTGATCCTCGAACAGGATCGTGAAGTAGGGCGCGTCGGTGGCGTAGTCGATGTCACCGTTCAGCCAGCCGTAATGCTCTTCATCCTCGCTGTAGGGCAGGTCCTCGGTCACGCCGCAGAAATCATGGGAATAGCGGCTCACATGCTGGGTATATGGCAGCTTGGCGATCAGCGCCCGGGCGGTCTCGCTGTCGTTCAGTACGCCGGGAATTACGGTATCGCCGAAGTGCATCAGGATCTTCGTGCCGCCCTCCATGGGAACGCGGGTAGGCATGGACGGATCGTCGGTCTGCATCTGAGCGCCGTCCTTTGCGACGCGGTGTTCGCCTTCGGCCATCGCCCCGGTCAGGGCCAGAGAAAGAACCAGCAGGGAAACCAGCAGAATGTTGAAAATGCGCTTCATGGGAAATCCTCCTTTTATCGTACACTGTTTATATATTCCAGAACTTCGTCCCGTTGCTTCGGGGCGTCGTTGCTGGGGATGGCCAGCGCCGCTATCACCTGAGCGCCGGGCTCCATTTCCTGTACCCTTTCCGGCACGTCCGCGAAGCCGCTGCCCCTGTGGGTGGTCACGACGTACACCGTCTTGCCCGACAGGTCCGTCGATTCAAGGAACATGCGCAGCGGTGTGCAGATGGTGTAGTGC
>CACYZW010000190.1 GCA_902778995.1 uncultured Eubacteriales bacterium | reverse complement strand
ATTGCGAGCTGTGTGTCTTGGCGGACCTGCATCGCAATGACCTCGTGGCATGTGCCATGTGTATTAGGTTTGAAGTCAAACCCATGAACGTGGCAATCGCGAATGGCCAGAATATCGAGAAAATTAAGGGAAAGTTAATCCAAAATTCACGTTAGCATGTTAAACTATCAAAGCATGACACAGGAAACCTATACCATAAGTATATGTGGTCCAACTGCGCCCGAAAGTCAATAATTAATGAGGAGTGGCATTTATGCCTGATGCGATCGTCTCATTGCAACATGTGGACAAATGGTATGGGGAAAACCATGTTGTCAAAGATCTGAACCTTGATATCCTTGAGGGCGAGTTCCTGACACTGCTCGGCCCGTCCGGCTGCGGTAAAACCACGACCCTGCGCATGATTGCGGGCTTTGAAGACGCCACCTCTGGCACGATTACCGTGCAGGGAGAGCGCGTTGAGGAAAAGGAGCCTTATCAGCGCGACGTCAATACGGTTTTTCAGAACTACTCGCTGTTTCCGCATTTGACGGTCTACGATAACGTCGCCTATGGTCCGTCCATAAAAAAGGTTCCAAAGGCGGAGATTCGGAAGCGTGTAACGGAGATGCTTCATCTGGTGCAGATGGACGGCTACGAAAAGCGCAAGCCCGAAGCGCTTTCCGGCGGTCAGAAACAACGCGTGGCCATTGCACGCGCGCTGATCAACAATCCCCGCGTACTGCTGCTGGACGAGCCGCTGGGCGCCCTGGATCTCAAGCTGCGCAAGCAGATGCAGATCGAGCTCAAGCGCCTTCAGAAGAAGCTCGGTATCACCTTCGTCTATGTCACCCATGATCAGGAAGAGGCCATGACCATGTCCGACCGCATCGCGGTCATGCGGAACGGGGTTATCCTCCAGATCGGGGCGCCCATGGAAATCTATGACCGGCCGAACTGCCGTTTCGTCGCGGATTTCATCGGCGAGTCGAATGTGCTCTCCGGAACGGTGCGTCGTGTGAACCAAACGCTTCTTTCGGTGGAAACACCCGACGGAATGGTCCTCACGCATGGCAATGGCTTCCGTGAGGGCGAAGACATCTACATCTCTATTCGTCCCGAATACCTTTCAGTGCAAGATAAGCCGCATGAAGGTTTTACGCTTCGCGCCAGGGTCAAGGATTTTATCTACATGGGTACCGTCGTCAAGACGAGTCTCGACCTGCCGAATGGGCAGGAGCTCAAGCTCTCCCGCTTTGAGGCGGACTCAAGCCTTCGCGAGGGCGATGAACGCTTCGTCTGGTGGGAGCCGGAGAAATCCATCCCGATCCACCGGGAGGAGGGAGAAAGATGAACGGCGCATCCACTGCGAAAAAGCGGCACAACAGGCTGCCCGCAATCGCGCAGGCAGGACCGGTATCACTTTGGATGATTCTGTTTGTGACGATCCCGATGCTCTTTATCATATTCATCAGCTTTATGACGCGCGGCAGCTTTGGCGGTGTGGAATACACCCCGACGCTCACGTCCTATGAGACGCTTGCGGATGTGATTTATCTCAATGTGATCCTGAAGAGCCTGCGCGTGGCGCTTGTAACGACCGTGGTCTGCCTGCTGCTGGGCTATCCCTTTGCTTATTACATCGCGCGCAAGCCCGCGGACGTGGCCTCCCGTCTCATCATGCTGCTGATGATTCCGCTTTGGACGAACTCTCTGATGCGCCTGAACGCATGGATGCTGCTGTTTCAGACCAACGGTCCGGTGAACAAGGCGCTTCTCGGGCTCGGATTTGTTGAAAAGCCGGTAACATTTCTGTATACCGATGGTCTGGTATTGCTTGGCCTGATCACGAACTTTCTGCCCTTTGCTGTACTGCCGATGTATTCCTCCATTGAAAAACTGCAAACCGCAATGCTGGAGGCCTCCGCCGATCTGGGCGCAAAGCCCTCTGTCACCTTCTTCCGGGTGACGCTGCCGCTTACCTTCCCCGGCATCTTCTCAGCCATCATACTGACCTTCATCCCCGCGCTCGGCACCTATACCATTACAGACATGCTCGGCGGCGGCAAGGTTCTCTATATCGGCAACATCATCAAGAACCAGTTTGGCACAATACGGAACTGGCCCCTCGGCGCGGCACTGAGCGTGCTGCTGCTCCTGGTGACCGCGCTTTTGATCTTCGTATACTCACGATTTGCGAAGATCGAGGATATGGAGGTGCTGTAATGATGAAGCAGATCTCCAACCGCAAGCTGCGACGGCAGAAGCGTAACCGCTTTTTCGGTGCGCTATATGCGTCGATCATTTATGCGCTCTTCTATATTCCGGTGCTCGTGATGATCCAGTTCTCCTTCAACGACGCCAAGCGCAACTACTCCTGGGAGGGCTTCACGACCATGTGGTACGGTAAACTCTTCTCATTCCGTAACCACGATCTCTGGGAGGCGCTGGCCTATTCGCTCATCATCGCCGTCATCGCGACAATCATCAGCGTGGCAATCGGGGTGCTCGGCGGAGTCGGACTCAAGAAGTTCGAATTTCGCGGCAAGAGGTTCATCAACCTCATGCTCTATGTACCCATCGTCGTTCCGGAAATCGTACTCGCCGTATCCATGCTCATCATTTTCATGACCATCGGCATCAAGCTCGGCATGGGAACCATCGTAATCGGCCATTGTACTTTCTGCATACCCTATGCGGTGGTGACCATCAAGGGCCGGATCAGCGGAGACAACGAGACGCTGCAGGAAGCCTCCATGGATCTCGGCGCAAACCGGCTGCAGACCTTCTGGCGTGTTACGATCCCGAGCATCATGCCCGGCATTCTCTCGGCGGCATTTCTGAGTTTTACACTGTCCATCGACGATGTGATCATGTCCAACATGCTCGCCAGCGCCCGGCAGTCCACGCTTCCGGTGCTGATCCTCTCGGTCAATCGGACCGGTGTCACCCCTGATATCAATGCCCTGACCACGATCATGGTGCTGGTCATGGTGGCAGGGATGCTTCTTTTGAGCGCCGTGCAGCGCGCCCGGGCAAAGAAAGAGGCCAGGGAAATCGCCGAAATAGAAAAACGGATTTCCACCATGCACAGCATGGTCGAATAATAACCCCAACACAACAAAAGGAGGAACCAACATGAAAAGAACGCTGTCTGTCCTGGTCGCACTCATCATGCTCCTGACCCTTACCCCTGCCTTCGCTGCCCAGGAGGAGATCAACATCTTCATGTGGAGCGATTACATCTCCGACGATCTGATCGCCAATTTTGAGGATGAATACGGTGTGCGCGTGAATCTCAGCTACATGAGCGACAATGCCGACTCCATCACCAAGCTCACCGCCGGCGCCGGCAGCGAGTATGACCTGATCATGACCTGCGATGCCTACATGGAATCCCTGATCGCGGGCGGTTATCTGGAGCAACTGGATCTGTCCCAGATTCCCAATTCCGAGAACATCAACCGGGCCTACTGGTCCGAACAGAACCAGGGCTACTGTGTGCCCTATCTTATGAACTACATCTACGTGGTTTATGATACCGAGCGCTGCCCCATCGAGATCACCTGCTACAATGACCTGATCCGTCCCGAAATGAAGGGCCAGATCGTGAGATCAAGGAAGCCTACGAGTGGCTCGTGAAGTACAACGAGAACGTCGTGGCCTATGGCTCCACCGAGACCAACATGGTCAGCGGCACCATCTCCTGTATGTTCACCTATGACGGCAACACTGCCGAGGCCATGGCGCAGTTGGGTGAGAACAACACCCTCACTGTCGCGCCCTTCACCTCCGATCCCGTGCAGCTGGGCTTCGACCTCTACGTTATCCCCAAGGGCGCGCAGCATATTGACCTCGCCTATAAGTTCCTCAACTACATCTGCGATCCCGAGGTCATGGCCGCGAACCTGGTGGACAATCCCTATTCCTGCCCGAACGACGCGGCTGTGGCGGCAGCTTCCGAGGAATACCGCAACGGCCCCGCCTTTGACTTTGACTACAAGACCAACATCTTCTTCCAGGAAGACGTGGGCGACGCCATCACGATTTACGACCAGTATTATCAGATGCTGAAGGTGGGCTGAGTTTTGCTGAAGTTTGACGAAAAGGAACAAATCGCCAGTGTACGCGGCGCGCTTGCCCTGCGCCCGCGGATCGAGGAAATCGTGGACGCTGTGTGGGACGCTGGCCTCAAGAACCTGTGTTGGCTGGGCATCGGCGGAACCTGGGCCTCGGCCATGCAGGCTGTCTGCCACATGAAAGAGCGCACCTCGCTCGAGGTCTTCTCGCTCAACGCGGCGGAATATCTCACAACGGGTGACCGGCGCATCGGCAATGGGACCCTGCTGGTCTTCTCCTCCGTCACGGGTACGACCTCCGAGATCGTACAGGCTGTGGCGAAGGCACAGGCGGCCGGCGCGAAGGTGCTCGGCTTTGTGGATACGGCGGGGACAACGCTGGCAGAAAATGCGGACATTTGCATTTGTTACCCGAAGAATGAACAGCTCAAGTTCTTCATGGCAGCCGATCGCTTTCTGTTCCGCGAGGGCGTGATGCCGGAATATGAAGCCATGTATGCGCAGTTTGACGGCTCACTGCCCGAGGCGCTGGCCGGGGTAGAAAAGTCGGCAGACACCTTCGGCGCAGCTTTCGCCGAAAAGCATATGAACGATGCGCTTCACTACTTTGTCGGCGCGGGGGCGCTCTACGGGTCCACCTACTCTTACGCGATGTGCTACTGTGAAGAAATGCACTGGATGCGCACCAAGTCCATCCATGCGGCTGAATTTTTTCACGGTATGCTTGAAATCGTGGACGAGGACACGCCTGTGACCGTCTTTATCGGCGAGGATCGCCAGCGCCCGCTCACCGAGCGCGTGGTGCGCTTCCTTGAGAAGGTGAACAGGAATCACACGGTCATCGATTCCCGCGATTACGCACTGCCCGGCATCGACGATGCTTATCGTTACAGCGTCAGCCACCTGGTGACGCACGCCGTGACAAATCGCATTGACGCGCATCTCGAGGCCCTGAGCGGCCACGATATGGAAATCCGGCGGTATTACCGCAAGGTGGAATACTGATCCAAAGGGGAGGCCGATGCCTCCCCTGTTTTGACTGCTATGAAATACGGGTTGTTTACCTGTCCCTACCAGCGTTTGCCGCTGGAACGGGCCTTCATGGACGCCAAGGCCTTTGGCTATGATTATATCGAGTTATGGGGCGGCCGTCCGCATGCCTTTGCGCCTGACCTGCTTGCCGGTGAGATGAGCGCCGTTATGGACCTGCAGGAACGCTATGCCATGCCGGTAGAGGTTTATACGCCGGAGCACAACGCTTACCCCTATAACTACATGCTCGGAAGCGAACGCCAATGGAAGGACGCGATGGACTATCTCACAGCCGCGCTGCGCTGTGGGAAGGCGCTCGGCGCCGCGTATACCCTCATCTCACTCGGGCACAGCGGCTTTGCCCCCGAAGCGGTGCGCAAGGCGCGGTTACATCGGAGTTTGCTGTATCTTGCGGAACATGCCGGGCATTTGAATCACAATATCGTTTTGGAGACGCTGACCCCCTATGAGAGCGATCATTGTACCCATGCGAAGTTGCTGAAGGCGCTGCTGGATGAAGTCGGCTCCGAGCATCTGTTCGGGATGTGCGATGTGGTGGTGCCGTTCGTACAGGGGGAGGATGCGACGGATTACGCGCGGCTGCTGGGCGGGCGCATGGCTCACCTGCATTTGGCTGACAGTGACGGCATGAGCGATACCCACCTCATACCCGGTGAGGGCAGAATGGACTTCCCGACACTGTTCCGTTCGCTGCAGGCCTGCGGCTATGACGGGCGCGCGACGCTGGAACTGGTAACGCATTACATTGACACTCCCTCGGAAGCTGCCCGTGAAGCATTGGAGAGAATACGGAGGATGAGCTATGAGAATTGCCTGTGTGGGCGATAACTGCATCGACTACTATGACGCGACGGGCGCGGCCTGTCCCGGCGGCAATCCGGTTAACGTCGCAGTCTACGCCCGCCGAATGGGCGTTGAGACCGCTTATCTTGGCGCGGTCGGGACAGATCGCTTCGGCGATTTGCTGATCCGTCGTCTGGAAGAAGAGCGTGTAGACGTCAGCCATGTGCAACGCCTGAAGGGTTCAACCGCGCTGTGTCATGTGAGCCTTCAGGATGGAGACCGCATCCTCGGTGACTATGATGAAGGCGTGATGCAACAGTTTGCACTGCGTGATGAGGATCTGCAGTATCTGAAGAGCTTTGATCTGGTCGTCACCGGGCTCTGGGGGCACACAGAACACTATCTGGAACAGATTCGTGCAAACGGAACGCCGACTGCTTTTGACGGCGCGGAGCGCCCCTTCGATCCGGCGGGACTGATTGCCCTGCCGCATACCAATATCGCATTCTTTTCTGAAGACACCGCGGACGACGCGGCGTTGAAAGAAAAGCTACTCGCAGTTGCGGCACTTGGGACCGACATCGCCGTCGCCACCCGTGGCGCTCACGGCAGCCTCGCCTTTGACGGCAGTTCTTTCTTTGACTGTCCACCCGCGCCCTGTACAGTTGTGGACACAATGGGCGCTGGTGACAGCTATATTGCGGGCTTTCTCAGGGCATGGCTTGAATGCAAGTCGATCTCCGCCTGCATGCTGGAAGGAGCTAGGAACGCCGCTATTACGATCGGATATACCGGAGCATGGTGAAAAACCGTTGCTTGACTTTGGCAGGCCAGTATTCTTTTGTACCGTCGGCTAAACTGAAATGTAATTGTAAACTAGCTGGAATTTATAAAATGATCATAGACAAGTTGGCGGCTCGCTGCTTTCTGTAGTCACGGATAAGATCAAAAGTGCTGGAGGATATTGAGCTTTCTGAGAACCGAGACCTGATCCGTCATACAGAACGCGACAAACTGACGGGGCTTTTTAATTTCGACTACTTCATTCGCTATGTAGAACGGTTTGATATTCAGAGCAAGGGTGCCGCTTTCGATGCGCTCGTCTGTGATGTCAATCGATTCCATTCAGTCAATGAGCAATACGGTCGACAGTTTGGCGATCTGGTGCTGCGCAGCATAGGTATCAGTTTTCGCAAGCTTGCTCGGAAAACGGGAGGTATCGCCTGTCGGGAGAGGGGAGACGCCTTCCTGCTGTACTGTCCGCATAGAGATGACTATGAGCAACTGCTAAAAAAGTTCATGAAAGACTTATATGTTGAAGAAGATACCTCTGAGAAAGTCGAGCTGCGATTTGGCGTTTTTGCGAATGCTGAGCAGGAAACTGGAATAGAAGAAAGATTTGCGTGTGCGAAAATTGCTGCCAACAACATCATTGATAATCCTGAAATGAACTGTGGATACTATGAAAGGCCTCAGCGATAAAACCCCTGACGAAATCCGATCTCTACATGCGGGCATTATGAAGCGGGTATAGCAGTCGCTCTTCGCAGCTTCGAAGGAGACACAGAGAGAAGGATTATACACAACCGCGTTATATAGAAACAGGAAATTATAAACACGCGTTGATTCCAGATTGTGTGTTGCTCCCTGCTGATGGCGGGGAGCGCATTTTTCTATTGTATATAAGATTTTTAGCATTTTGTCCTTGACACTTGACAAGTGAACTTGCGTTCACTATAATATGGGAACGAGGGTTCACTAATGTTCAGGAGGCCCACATGGCTAAAGATACAAAAGAGAAAATACTAGCGACTGCGCTGGAGTTGTTTTCTCAAAACGGATATGCAGGCACGAATATTCGCGAGCTGACGGCTTCTCTCGGCATGGTCAAGTCATCGATATACAAGCATTTTGAGAACAAAGAGGATATCTGGAACAGCCTTCTCGATGAGATGATCGCCTATTATGACGCGCATTTCGGATCATCGGCGCATTTGCCGCCGGTTCCGGACAGCCCGGAAGAACTGGTTGGTATGACCATGCGGCTGGTGGATTTCACGGTTCATGATGAAAAGGTCGTCATGACGAGAAAGCTACTGACGATCGAGCAATATCGCGATGATCGCGCCCGGGATCTCGCCACAAAGCATTTCCTGACGGGACTCAGGGAAATGTTTACACCAATCTTTGCAGGCATGATGGATAAGGGGCTGCTTCGGCGCGACGATCCGGCCATGCTCGCCTTTGCCTATACCACGCCGATCTCCGCGCTGATTCACCTG
>CACYZW010000189.1 GCA_902778995.1 uncultured Eubacteriales bacterium | reverse complement strand
CTTTCACTGCCTTTTTTCGTCTCTTCGTATGCATTACTCGTATAATGAAGGGGCTGCCTCAAATTGACCTCTTCATGTCATTTTGAGACAGCCCCGTTTCGTTTTGCGGCGCGCCGTTACCGCATGAAGAGCGGATAGGCGGAATTCTTCGGATAGACCTGTACGTGCTGGTAGTAAGTGCCCTCCGGGAAATCAATGGGCGTGTTGTCACCCACGCGCGAAATGTAATTGAAGAGCTCGGAGAGGCTGGTTTCCCGGTTGGCGTTGGTGTCGGCGGGCATGCTGCCGCTGGTGCCGATGCCCTCTGTGAGCCACAGGGTAAAGTAATTGTAGGGGCCGTATTCAGTGCCATAGCTGTCCTCGTGATAGCGGGTCGCCGTGAGGACGTAGAACTTGTTCTCCACCCGCAGTTCCCCCGTGTTCGACGCAGTGCCGCCCTTGGAGATGCTCCTGCCGGGCCCGGATACCCGGATGCCGGGGTCGGCCTTGGAGAAGGCGCGAATGACGGCGCCGTCGAAGGCCTCGGAGGCTTTGCGCAGGGCGCTGAAGCCGTTCTCGGAAATGCCCTGCTGGTAGATGGCCGCGCCGGAGCCGCAGGATTCGAGGAACACGATCACCTTGCCGGGCACGGCTTTGAGCGCGCTGGCCAGCTCCGGAATGGAGATCCACTGCTCATCGTAGCCGTTGCCGATCAGGGCAAGGCTGCCGGCATCGCTGCCGAGGGCAGCGGAGTCGCCGTGGGTGGCGATGAAGAAGAGGGAGACGTCGTTGCTGTCGGCCCCGGCGAAGGTGTTCCTGATGGCGTTCAGAACCGAGGTGTGGTCCAGGTCGTATTTGTAGGTAACGGCATAGCTGCCGCCGGCGGGCCCCAGGACGCTGTTCAGCATGGTATTCATCAGGTCGACATCGCCCCGGTTGCGGCGGCAGCGGTCATTGGGGAAATTCTCCTCGCCGATCAGCAGCGCGCGGTATTTTACGGTGCTGTCACTGCCCTCGTCTTCCGGCTCCGGCTGCGAGGACCCGGTGACGGTGACGTACAGGGAGGCGGTGTCGCTGTTAAGGCTGTTGGTGAGGGTGATGACGGCGCTGCCGGCGCTGTGGCCGTAGACGGTCAGCGTCGTATCGTCGCCGGACCAGCCGGAAGTCCAGGCGCAGGAGGCAATATCCTCGTCGCTGCTGTTCCATGTCACCGAGCCATCGTCGGTGTAGGTGACGGTGACGTCCCGGCTCTCGCCCGAAGCCACGCTGATGCTCGCGGGACTGACGCTCAGGGTTCCGTACCCATAATCGTCATCCTCCTCTTCCTCCGTGTCCACCGTGACGTACAGGGAGGCGGTGTCGCCGTTTACGCTGTTGGCGAGGGTGATGACGGCGCTGCCGGCGCTGTGGCCATAGACGGTCAGCGTCGTATCGTCGCCGTACCAGGCGGAATCCCATGTGCAGGTGGCGACGTCCTCGTCGCTGCTGCTCCATGACACGGAGCCATTGGCGGTGAAGGTAACGGTGACGTCCTGCGATTCGCCTTCAAGCAACGCGATGCTGGTGGGAGAGACGCGCAGCGTGGAGCCGGAGGGCTTGGTGACGGTCACCTTGCAGGTGGCCCTTAGGCCGTTGTGCGTCCTGACGGTAATGGTGGCCTTGCCCGCCTTTTTGGCCGTCACCAGGCCGCTCTTGTTGACGGAAGCCACGGCCGCGTTGGAGCTCGACCACGTGTATTTGGTGTGGCTGCCGGCGTTGATTTTCGGGGTGAGCCGGTAGGTCTTCTTGACCTTCAGGGACAGCTTGGTCTTGTTCAGGGACACGGTTTCGGGCGCGGGCACGACCTTGACCTTGCAGGTGGTCAGCTTTTTCCCCTTCCAATAGACGGTGATGGTGGCGCTGCCCTTCTTCCTGGCGGTGATCTTGCCCTTGCTGCTGACCGTGGCGACCTTCTTGTTGGAGGACTTGTAGGTCAGCCGGCTGGTTTTCGTACAATTGATGGCATAGGTCTCGTTCCGGCCCAGCGTAAGCGCGGTGGGCACGCCGTACCTGGTGGCGTTGGCCGCGTCCTCTTCCTCGGATTGCGCCGGGGTTTCCTCCGTGTCCTGGCCGCCTTTCACGGTGGTCCCCCCCTGGCCGCCTTCCGCCAGCTGCAGGCCGTCGAGGACGATCGCCTGGTCGAGCGGCACTTCGGCTTCGACGACATCCTTCGGCAGCTCAAGGCCGTTGTCAGCCGAAACGACCTGCTCCGGTTCCAGCTCCAGCTCCAGCGCCTCGCCAAACGCGCTCAAGGGCGTCAAAATGGCCAGCGCGAGCAGCGCCGCGAGCAAGCGGGCGAATGATTGCTTCATGAAGATATGCTCCTTTCCATGGTCTGACGATTGCTGAGCAGCCTTTTATTCCCCGTTTTCCTCGCCAAATATCTTCGCCGGCAGCTTTTTCAGCGCGAACACCAAGGGCAGGCCCAGCGCGTAGCACACGGTCACTTCGCCGAGGGCGACGGTGCCCATGGTGAACAGCAGCGTGGGAAGGTTGACGGGATCGCCGGGCGCGCGGACATAGGCGTAATAGACCACGGGGCCGACGATCAGGCCGTTGAAGAGGGTGGGGAATATGGCGGCGACGACGGGCTTGCGCCTGGCCAGGCGGGTGCATACCGCCGCCAGCAGCGTGGCAATGGAGCCCAGGACCACGTCGAACCATATGCCGCCGCCCAGCCAGTTGGCCAGCAGGCAGCCCACGAACAGGCCGGGTATCGCATAGGGCGTTACGATGGGCATCAGCGTCATTACCTCGGCTATACGAAACTGTATCGCGCGAAAGCTGATGGGCTGGAAGAGCAACGTCAACGCCACGTAGATCGCGGCAACCATGCCGCCGGTGGCCAGGCCCCTGGTGGAAAAGAAGGGGTTGTTGCCAGAAGTACGATTCATTGGAATCCTTCCTCTTATAGTTTGAGTCTGATTATAACTCAATCCGGGGCGGGAGACAACGTAGATGAAGTAAAAACCGGCCCACGCAGTGCGACGAACCGGTTTGGGGAATGGGAAGCGGTGATGGCCTCGCGCTCAGCGCGTAACGACGATCTCAAAGCTGCATGTCGTGCCGCTGCTGGTGTTCTTGAGGTCGATGACCAGGTCGGCGGCGTCGTAGCCCTTAAGGCTGAGGGCCTTGTTTTTCTTCCAGGTGCATTCCATCCATTCGTCGCCCTTGATCCGATCGCCGCCCAGGCCGGTGGCCTTCCAGCCGCTCTTGAGCTTGAAGTTGATCGTGATCGAATTCTTGCTGTAGCCCTCCAGGAAGAGGTTGGACTGGCTCTTCTTCAGGTCGACCTTCTTGCCGTTGATCTTGATGTATTCAAAGGGATCGGGATAGTTCTTGACCTGAAAGGTGGCGGAAACCGATCTGCTCTTGCCGCCGGTCTTGTACTTGAGGGTGATCTTCGCCTTGCCGGGCTTCAAGGGCTCCATCCACCAGCCGTAGGGCCCGAAGCCCTTCTGTTTGCCCACCTTGAGGACGCCCGGCTTGCTGGACGTGACGGAAAACGACTTCGCGTTCTCGGGCAGGTTGACGGCGACGACGGGGCATCTGCCCATGCCGACCCATAGGATGCCGCCGCCGGTGATCAGTGCGGGCTTGTCATTTTCGGCAAGGCCGGGCATGCATGCGCCGATGATCAGGGCAAGCAACAGGCACAGGGACAGCACTTTCAGAGTGTTGGATTTCATGACAAAAACCCCTTCTTTCTTTTGTTTATTCTATTATACAGATATATTAAAATAATGTCAATCTTTTTCCTGGAATGAATGTCTGAAAAGCCGTGCCTATATTGACATGGGGCGTCGATATTGTTATAATTTACTTAAGGAAATACCGCACAATGCTCATGGCGCATTAACGGCTGAATTTCAGCTTGACTTGCCGCCAGCAAGCCTTCGAAATCTGCAGTTTGCAATCGACTAAAATTCATCTCGTTACTGCACGACTCGATTATGCGGTATTTCCTTAAATCAAAAGAAGAGGAGAGGTTGTCATGAAGAGCAAGCTGTTGAAAGCGCTGTCGCTGTGCCTGCTGCTGACGCTGCTGGCGGGGCTGGCCGCGCCGGGCTACGCTGCCGAAAAGCCTTCGATCCGGGGCACGCGGGTGCTTTGGATCGGAACAGGAAAGAACGCTGTCTTACTGGACAATCTGCCTTCGGATGCGAGGGCCTTCAAGATCGCATCCAGCAATCCGGCGGTCATCAAGGTTGGCAAGAGTTCCAACGATGCCTTCGGAATGTGGATGAAGCCCCTGAAGGTCGGCAAGG
>CACYZW010000188.1 GCA_902778995.1 uncultured Eubacteriales bacterium | reverse complement strand
AGGGCTGGAACACGTAGGAGCGAATCTGGCTGCCCCATTCGATCTTCTTGAGCTCGCCCTTGATCTCGCCCATCTGCTCCTGGCGCTGCTGCTCCTTCAATTCCGCGAGCCGCGCCCGCAGCCATATGAAGCACATCTCCTTGTTCTGCACCTGGCTGCGCTCGTTCTGGCACTGCACCACGATGCCCGTGGGCAGGTGGGTGATGCGCACGGCGGAGTCGGTGCGGTTGACGTGCTGGCCGCCCGCGCCGGAGGCGCGGTAGGTGTCGATGCGCAGATCCTCCGGGCGGATCTCGATCTCGCCGTCGTCCTCGATGATGGGCGACACGTCCAGCGACGCGAAGGACGTGTGCCGCCTGGCGTTGGCGTCGAAGGGGGATATGCGCACCAGCCGGTGCACGCCGCGCTCGGATTTCAGATAGCCGTAGGCGTAGTCGCCGGACACCTCGAAGGTGACGGACTTGATGCCCGCCTCGTCTCCCTCCAGCATATCCAGCAGCTTCACCTGAAAGCCCATCCGCTCGGCAAAGCGGGTGTACATGCGATACAGCATCTGGGTCCAGTCCTGGGCCTCGGTGCCGCCCGCCCCGGCGTGCAGCGACAGTATGCAGTTGCAGCTGTCGTAATCGCCGGTCAGCAGGGTTTGCAGCCGCAGCGTCTCCAAATCGGCCTTCAGGCTGTCGAACTCGGCCTTGATCTCATCCACCATGCCCGCGTCGTCGGCCTCCTCGGCCAGCTCCATCAGCACCTCGATGTCGTCGGCCCGGCTGTTCAGGCCCTCGTAGTGCTTGATGCGGCTCTCAACGCTGCTGGCCTTCGCCGACACCTTCTGGGCGCGCTCCGAATCGTCCCAGAAGCCCGGCGAACCCATGTCCTCGTTGTATTCCACCAGCTGCTCCCGCAGATGGTCGATTTGCAGGGATTCCCCCGCCTCCGCAAGCATCCTGCGCACCGCGGCAAGGTCCTGCTTGAAAACGTCCATTTCCAACATATCTTATTCTCCTCTCCCGCAGCACTTCTTGTACTTCTTCCCGCTGCCGCAGGGGCAGGGATCGTTGGGCCCCACCTTCTTGTCCTTCTTTGCGGGAGCCTTCCGGACCTCCTCCTCGCCGTGGCTGGCGCTGGTGGGGGTGGCGACCTGCTTGCGCTCCACGGGCTTGGCCAGCACGGTGAAGTAGAGCCGCCTCAGGGTGTCCTCCTGAATGAGGTGGACCATCTCCTCGAACATGTCGTAGCCTTCGCGCTTGTATTCGATGATCGGGTTCTTCTGGCCGTAGGCCCGCAGTCCGATGCCGTCCCGAAGCTCGTCCATGGCGTCGATGTGATCCATCCACCGGCGGTCCACCGCGCCCAGCAGGGCGACGCGCTCGAATTCCCGCATGTCCAGGTTGGCTTCGGCCCACATCTTCTCCTTCTGCTGGTAGATGCGGTCACTTCTCTCCTCGATGGCCTTCACCAGATTGGCCTTGGTCTTGTCGCCCAGCGCGTCATACACCGCCTGCGCGCCGCCCTTGTCCAGGCACAGCTTGGACAGGTACTCGTCCAGGCCCGCGATGTCCCAGGTGTCCCGGTCGCCCTCGTCGGCGATGTGCCGGTCCACGGCCTCGGTGATCAGGGTGTGGCGCATCTCCATGATCTTGTCATGCATGTTGCCGCCCTCCAGCACCTCCCGGCGCTGGCCGTAGATGATCTCGCGCTGCTGGTTCATCACGTCGTCGTATTGCAGCACGTGCAGGCGGATGTCGTAGTTCCGGCTCTCCACCCGCTTCTGGGCGTTCTCGATCTGCTTGGAGACCAGGCCGAATTCGATGGCCTCCTCCCCGTCGCCGCCGGACAGCTTCTCCAGCATCGGGCGGAAGCGGTCGCTGCCGAACAGGCGCAGCAGGTCGTCTTCAAAGGAGATGAAGAACTGGCTGGAGCCGGGGTCGCCCTGGCGGCCGGCGCGGCCGCGCAGCTGGTTGTCGATGCGCCGGGATTCGTGGCGCTCGGTGCCGATGATGTGCAGGCCGCCCAGCTTGACCACCTCGTCGTGGCCGGCCTTCGTCTCCACCTCGTACTTCGCCAGCAGGTCGCGGAACACCTTCCGGGCGTCCAGCACCTCCTGGGGCACGTGCTCGTTGAAGCCGATGGCCTCCTCGATCAGCGCCTCGTCGTATTCCAGCTGCCGCATGGATTTTCGGGCCATGAATTCGGCGTTGCCGCCCAGCAGTATGTCGGTGCCGCGGCCGGCCATGTTGGTGGCGATGGTCACCGCGCCCACCTTGCCGGCCTGGGCCACGATCTCGGCTTCCTTTTCATGGAACTTGGCGTTCAGCACCACGTGCTCCACGCCCCGGCGGGCCAGCATGCCGCTTAAAAGCTCGCTCTTCTCCACCGACACCGTGCCCACCAGCACCGGCTGGCCGGTGGCGTGGCGCTTGACGATCTCATCGATGATGGCGGCGTACTTGGCCTTCATCGTGACGAACACGGCGTCGTTCATGTCGTTGCGGATCATGGGCCGGTTGGTGGGGATGGTCACGACGTCCAGCTTGTAGATGCCGTTGAACTCCTCCTCCTCGGTCTTGGCCGTGCCGGTCATGCCCGACAGCTTGTGGTACATGCGGAAGTAGTTCTGGAAGGTGATGGTGGCGAGGGTCTTGCTCTCCCGCTCCACCTTCACGCCCTCCTTGGCTTCGATGGCCTGGTGCAGGCCGTCGGAATAGCGGCGGCCCACCATCAGTCGGCCCGTGAACTCGTCCACGATGACGACCTGGCCGTCCTTGACCACGTAATCCACGTCCCGGCGCATCATCTTGTGGGCGCGCAGGGCCCCCAGAATGTGGTGATACAGCTCCTGGTTCTCGGGGTCGGTCAGATTCTCCACGCCGAAGAAGCGCTCGGCCTTCTTCACGCCCCGCTCGGTCAGGGTGATGGTCTTGTCCTTTTCGTCCCGCAGGAAGTCGCCCTCCACCAGCAGGCCGCCCTCCCGGTCCTCCTTGTCCTCCTTGGCCTCGGTCAGGCCCGTGAGGATGAACTGGTTGGCCCGGTTGTACAGCTCGGTGGACTTGTCCCCCTGGCCGGAGATGATCAGCGGCGTGCGGGCCTCGTCGATGAGTATGGAGTCCACCTCGTCCACGATGGCGAAGTTCAGGTCCCGCTGCACCATGCGCTCCTTGTAGGTGACCATGTTGTCCCGCAGGTAATCGAAGCCGAATTCGTTGTTGGTTCCGTAGGTGATATCCGCGGCGTAGGCCGTCTGGCGCTCGGCAGCGTCCAGGTCGTGCACGATCAGGCCCACCGTGAGCCCCAGGAAGCGGTAGATCTTGCCCATCCACTCGCTCTGGAACTTGGCCAGGTAGTCGTTCACCGTGACCACGTGCACACCCTTGCCGGGCAGCGCGTTCAGCACCGCCGGGAAGGTGGCCGTCAGCGTCTTGCCCTCGCCGGTGCGCATCTCCGCGATGCGCCCCTGGTGCAATACGATCGCGCCGATCAGCTGCACGTCGAAGGCCCGCTGGTTCAATACGCGCACGCCCGCCTCGCGCACCAGCGCGTAGGTCTCGGGCAGCAGCGCGTCCAGCTCCTCGCCCTTTTGGGCCCGCTCCCGCAGCGCGGCGATGCGCTCCCGCATCTCGTCGTCCGTCAGCTTCTTGGTCTGCGCCTCCAGGGCGTTGATCTGATCCACCGTCTTTTGCAGCTTCTTGATCTGCGTGTCGTTGGATGTCTTCAGTAAATTTTTCAGGAAATCAAACATGTCCGTCCTCCGCGAATCTATTGCAATGCCGCCCGAAACTCCGGCGGCCAATTTGCATAATACGGCATATTACAGCCTGTCGTTCATTATACCATAGGATTGTGAGATTTGACAACATTTTATATTAAGGATATCAGGGAAATCGTATCACAGGGCACGTATCTGCAACGAAGCTTCCGGCCATTTCCGCATCCCTTCCCCCTTCCCGCGCTTTCGCGCTTAGAGTGTGTTTCTAAAATGAGGCATGTGCAATTTCGAGTGGATTTGCCTGCAGTTCAAGGCGATTTTCGCGGTGCCGCATCACAAATCTATGATTTGT
>CACYZW010000187.1 GCA_902778995.1 uncultured Eubacteriales bacterium | reverse complement strand
TCGCTCAAGCAGTTCTTTCTTCGGCGTCGCCGCTTGTCGTAGTTCGTCGCTGATTAGCGATATCGTCATCTGCTTATCCATGACTCTATTTTACCATATCTCTCGGGCTTTGTATACTGTGCGGTGTTTCCTTAAGGAAACACCGCACTATGCCCATGCCTGGTCTTGTGCGGCGCGTCGCCCCAGGGCTTTTCACACAGAATATACAGTGATTCAACATCACCGCGCTTCCACAACCTGTCGCCGCTCATTATAATTGATATGACCTGTGCAAAACAGGACAGACGCCGAAAGGCGCTGACATGCGCGCAAGCGCAACAAAAGCGAAAGGAAGTACATCCAAATGAAAAAGATCGTCGCTCTGATTCTGGTTATGGTTCTGCTGGCCATCGGCCTGACCGCCTGCAAGAAGGCTGAGCAGAAGACCGAAGAGGCCGCCGCCAAGGTCGAAGAGACCGCCGAGAAGGTTGAGGAGAAGGCCGAGGAAGCCAAGGAAGCCGTCGAGGAGAAGGCTGACGCTGCCGCCGAGAAGGTCGAAGAGAAGGCTGAAGAGGCCGCCGAGAAGGTCGAGGAGAAGGCTGACGCTGCCGCCGAGAAGGTCGAGGAAGTTGCCGGCGCCGCTGCTGAAAAGGTTGAAGAGGCTGCTGACGCCGCCGCCGATACCGCCGAGACCGCTGCCGACGTCGCTGAGGCTGTTGCCGATGCCGCTGCCAAGTAATGCGAAATTCCATCTGATCCATATAACATCAGCGAGCGCCCCGCATCCTGCGGGGCGCTCGCTTTGTCTTTGATGAATCGTCAGAATACCATTGAGGCGTCATAGCCCATCGTCTCCAGCACCAGGTCGAAGATCTCCCACAGGCGCTCGTGATCCGCGTCGGTAAACCGGTACGTCTGGTTGGCGTTCAAATCGGTCATGTAGGGACAGCCGTCCGTGGCGATGGCAAAGTCATAGAGCTTGTCTTCGCCGAACTTGCAGAACAGCGTGCTGTTCATCGTGCAGTTTTCCAGCTCAGCCTTGTTCTTTTTGGCGCGCACAAGCATGTCCTGGAGCTCCTGCAGGGTGTCGCTGTCCACCACGGTCTGCTCGCAGCGCTGGCCGTCGTAATCCTCATAGATCATGGTCGCCTCTGTCATTTTCGCCGCCGCCAGCGCCCCAAGGGAGGCCGACATCAGGCCGACCAGAAGCAGCGCACATATCAATCGCTTCAAGTATTTCACTTCCCTTATACAATAATCCTACCGGGGCAAAACCCGGCAGGATTATTATACATGCGTCGCACACGGGAATCAATGCGCAGGCGGCAAGTGTCAACGAAACATCAATCCAGCATCACAATTGGGCCGAATAGTTGCGCTTCACGAACGCCAGATCAGCCCCGGCGAAATCGTAGCCGGGCAGTGCCTCGGGCGTCGCCCAGGCGATGGCGTTGCATTCCACGGTCCTCGGTTCGCCCTCCACGATGGCGCACCCGTAAAACAGCAGCAGCACGTCCCGATCCGGATAGCGGTAATAGACCGCGTCGCGCACGCGGCCCACGGCCACGCGCACGCCCAGCTCCTCCCACAGCTCCCGGGCCAGCGCTGCCTCGGGGCTCTCCCCCGCCTCCAGCTTGCCGCCGGGAAATTCCCATTTCAGCGCGTTGTGGGCGTTCGGCAGGCGCTGACACAGCATTATCCTGCCCTCTCGCTCCACCACGGCAGCCGCCACCACCAGCATGGCCCTACGCCCCCTCCGCTTCCACCGAGCGAATGTGCCGCCCGAAGCAGCGCAATGTCACCGTCGCGCCCGGCTGCGGCATCATGGCTCGCTTGGAGGCGTTCAGATACACGATGCGCTCCTCCCTGGTGTCCTCGCCGGTTTCCAGCTGCAGGCGCTCGGACAGGGCCGAGCCCCGGCTCGCCGCCTGAGTCGCCTCCGTCAGCCGAAGCCGCACCGGCAGCACCATCGCCCCGTCCTGACACTCCGCAGCGTCGGCAATGGCGACGACCACGCCCCTGACATCCCGGGAAAGCCCGCTCTCCATATCCTTCAGGAAGCGCCTGTAGCGCAGATTGGGCCATATATGGGCGATGAAGCCGTACATGAAGACCACGATGAACAGCGGGCACGCAACCAGCGCCAGCCAGCGCACACGCGCCGCCAGCGCGAATATGAAGGCGGCCGCGATCACCGCCAGCAAGGGGATCAGCACCGCCCAGGCCCTGCGCAGCCTGCCGTTGATTTCGATCATGTCCTGTTCGGAGTACATCGTTGCGCCCTTCCTCGTTTACTTTTCCCGCGCCATCTCCATCACGTCCCAGATGCGCTGCAGGTCGTCGCTGTTGTAGTAGAAAAGCGTGATTCTGCCGCTGTCGGTGGTGCCCTCCAGCCGCACGCGGGTGCCGAACAGCTCCCTGGCCATGTTCTCCAGCTCGCCGATCTGGGCGTCCCGGGCCTTGCGCACCTTGGGCGCGTCCTCCTTCACAGGCTGGGCGCAGATGCGCTCCAGCTGCCGCACCGACCAGCCCTGTTGCACGGTCAGGTTCGCCAGCTGCACCTGACGGCGGGGCTCCACCGTCACCAGCGCGCGGGCGTGACCGGCGGACAGCTTGCCCTCCACCAGCAGCTGCTTGACGCTGTCGGGCAAGGTCAGCAGGCGCAGCAGATTGGCCACCGCTGGCCGGCTCTTGCCGAGGCGCTCCGCAGCCTTTTCCTGGGTCAGCCCCGCCTCGTCCATCAGGCGGCGCACGCCCATGGCTTCCTCCACGGGGTTCAGGTCGTCGCGCTGCAGGTTTTCGATCAGCGCCGCCTCCAGGCGCTTCTGGCTGTCCCAATCCCGCACGATGGCCGGTATCTCGGCAAGCTCAGCCAGCCGGGCTGCCCGGTAGCGCCGCTCGCCCGCAATGATCGTAAACCGATCGCCGCTGGGCGCCACGATGATGGGCTGCAGTACGCCCACCGCCCGTATGGACGCCGCCAGCTCCTTCAGCGCCTCTTCATCAAAGCTGCGCCGGGGCTGTTCGCGGTTGGGGTCGATCTGCCCGATGGGCAGCATGCACACCGCGTCCACGGGCGTCTGGGGCTGGGCGGGTTCCGCCGGCTGGGAAGCCTCCGCCATAACGTCCTCGCCCAGCAACGCGCCGAGCCCGCGGCCCAGTCCCCGCTGAATCTTCTTCGCCATATTTGAATCCTCCGATGGCAGAATGCGTCCATGGCGACACACTCATGCCTCATTTCTCATTCCTTTGCAGCAGCTCCTGCGCCAGCTCCTGATAGGCCTTCGCGCCGCTGCACCGCGAATCATAGAGGTGGATGGGCAAGCCGTAGCTGGGCGCTTCGCTGAGGCGCACATTGCGGGGAATCATCGTCTCAAAGGCCTCGTCCCTGAAGTGGGTGCGCACCTCCTGCACCACCTGGGCGCACAGATTGGTCCGACCATCGAACATCGTCAGCAGTATGCCCTCCACAGCCAGATCGGGGTTCAGCTTCCTGCGCATCAGCTTTACAGTGTTCACGAGCTGTCCCACGCCCTCCAGCGCGTAGTATTCGCACTGTATTGGAATCAGCACGCTGTCCGCCGCGGTCAGGGCGTTCAGCGTCAGCAGACTCAGCGAGGGCGGGCAGTCGATGAATATATAGTCGTAATTGTCCCTCAGTGGGGACAGCGCGTTCTTCAACAGCTGTTCGCGGTTTTCCACGGCCACCAGCTCGATCTCCGCGCCAGCCAGCTCGATGGCCGTGGGAATCAGGCTGAGGCCCTCGACCCCGGTTTCCACCACGGCCTGCGACGCCTCGACCTCGCCGATCAACACGTCGTATACCGTCGGGCCCGCGTTTTCATTCCTGCCCAGGCCGCTGGTGGCGTTGCCCTGGGGATCGATGTCCACCAGCAGCACCTGCTTTCCCTGCGCCGCCAGGCAGGCGCTGAGATTCACGGCGGTGGTAGTCTTGCCAACGCCGCCCTTTTGATTTGTAATCGCGATGATCTTTCCCAAGGCGAACCTTCCCATCCGCTTCATTCCGCCGCCGGCGGAAATCGCATCCATTATATGTATTCCATTATACGGCAATTTATGTATGAGGGCAAGGACAATATGTAAAACTGCTTTGAAGAAAAATACCGCCTGCCCGGATCGGGGCAGGCGGTCAGGATGTTGACACAGTCAACAGACTGCCAGGCCGCTGAAAAGCTCGCAAGGCAAGGCGCCGGGACAGGCAAAAAAGGGCAATTTCGAGTGGATTTGCCTGCAGTTCAAGGCGATTTTCCGCAGGCTTAGCAGGGCTAAGTCAAGGGAAATCAACGCAGAAATGCAGGCAAAGACGCCGAAAGTGCATCTTTCCGAATTTAGAAACAGACTCTAGTTTGTCGGAAGGGTTTTCTGCGGTTGCGGGCTTTGTCTGCGGTCTGACCGCCTGCCCGGATCGGGGCAGGCGGCATCGCGGCAAAACCTCTATTCGACAACCTTGATCTTGATTCTCGCCTTTTTGCCATTGGCGGTCTTTACGGTAATGTCAGCCCTTCCCTTCTTCTTGGCCTTGACCAGGCCGGTGCTGCTGACGCTGGCGACCCGCTTGCTGCCGCTCTTCCAGGTCAGCTTGGTCTTTACCTGAGACGGCGAGACCACGGCGTTCAGCTGAAGCGTCTCGCCCACCTTCATCGTGATGGACTTGCCCTCCTGGATGCTGACACTCTTGGCGTCGACAACCTTGATGGTTATCTTCGCGCGCTTGCCGTTCTCCGTGGTGACGGTGACGGTGGCCTTGCCCGAGTGCTTGGGCGTCAGCAGGCCGTTCTTGCTGACCTTCACCGACGAGGAATCGGACTTCCACTTTAGCGTCATCTCGGCGTTGGCGGGCTTCTGCACCGCTGTCAGCTGCATCGTATTGCCCATGTACAGCGTCGCGCTCTTGCCCTCGGCGATGGATACACTGGTGGCGGGTATCTTCTTGATGACAAAGGGAACGTCGTATTCCTCAGCATATTCCGACGCTGCGGAATCGGGCCTGCCGTAAATCTTGAGGTCCTTCGGCTGGGTCAGCGGCGTATCCTGCTCCACGTCGCCGTAGTCGTCTATCCTCGAAGCGTAGCCGACGGTAAACGCTTCCTCGCCGATCGTCTCGACGCTCTCGGGAATATCCGCCTTTTTAAGCGCCCGGCACTGGGCAAAGCAATAGGGCCCCAGCCTGTCCACGCCCGACATGACGATGATCTCCTGAAGCTGGGCGCAGTGGAAGAAAGCGCCGTAGTCGACAGATTCAACCTTCCCGGGAATCGTCAGCGTCTTCACATCCTCGCAATAGGCAAAGGCATACCGACCGATACTTTCGACCGTGGAGGGCAGCTTGAGCTCCCGCATGGAATCGCACTTGAAGAATGCGTTCTCGCCGATGGAAATCAGCCCTTCCTTCAGCGCAAGCTTTTTGAGATCCACGCAGTCCTTGAAGGCATTGTTGGGGATGACTGCGACCCCGGCGGGTATGGTCACATGGGTCATGGATTCGCAAAGCTCGAAGGCGCTCTCCCCAATTTCCGTCAGGCTTTTGGGCATTGTAAACTGCTTCAACGACAGGCACTTGTAGAAAGCGCCCTCCCCAATCCTCGTCACGCCGGAGGGAATTGAAAGCTTCCACATCATCTGGCAGTTTTCAAACACGCCCTGGTTGATTTGCGTCAGGCCTGCGGGAAGAACCAGATGGGAAATGGTTATGCAGTTTCTAAAGGCAAAGGGCCCGATCTCCACGACGCTGTCCGGCAGGTTGACGTCCACCAGCGCCTTGCAGTTGTAAAACGCCTTCTCGCCGATCTCGGTCACCGTATCGGGAACCGTCACCGACCACAGATACTTGCAGCCGGAAAAGGCCTCATCCGCCACGCGCGTCACCGGATAACCTTTGACATAATCCAGTATGTCCGCCTTTCGGATGACCTTGTCCGCGGAAACGACGGCGGCTTCTCCATCTTCTATCTCATAGACGATATACTTTGTCGTCACAATCTTGTTCGCTTCAGCATCGGCGCTCTGCGCCGCGTTCGATTCGTCCGACAGCCCGGGCTCGGAATCGACAAGCGCGCCTGCGTCAAGGTCAAGCGCGATTCCATCGCCCGAAACCGCCGCAGCGTCTGACAGGGCCTGCTCATCCAGGGTAAGTTCAACAGAGAGGGCGTTGCTGTCCTGCGACTGTGCCAGAGCCGCACAGCCGATGCACGCCGCAAACAGCATCGCAACGAGCCCGATCACCAAAATGCGCTTCATATGCATACACCTCGCAAAATTCCACCATAAACCGTCATTCTATCTAATTATATTATAACCAATTTATCCATCGCGTGTCAATATTGATTCTGTCACAATAAAAAATAATATTTGAATGTTTTATATCCAGAGTGTGTTTGTCAGACACATCCTCGCCATAAAAACGCCGCGCCTTCCCCCATCGACGGGGAAAGGCGCGGCGCAACGCTGCATCTGAATCAGATGAACTCCAGGATCACCATCTCGGCGGCGTCGCCGCGACGGGGGCCCTTCTTGACGATGCGGGTATAGCCGCCGCCCTGGCCCTTTTCCTCGGCGCGCTTCTTGTACTTGGGCGCGATCTCCCGGAACAGCTTCTCGACGACCTGATGCTTGACGTCCTTCTGCCGCTTCTTGAAATCTTCCTTGTCCTCGCCCTCATTCTGAACGGCGGGAATGTCGTACAGGTAGCGCATGATCTGACGACGGGCAGCCAGGCGCGCGGGGCTGTCGTTCTGCACGGTCAGCTCCTCAACCTGCTT
>CACYZW010000186.1 GCA_902778995.1 uncultured Eubacteriales bacterium | reverse complement strand
TGCAAGGACGATGCCCTTGACGACCATCTGAATATATTCACTGACATCCATCAGGATCATGCCGTTGGTGAGGCAGCCGATGATAAGCACGCCGGCCACAACGCCGGACATGCGGCCGACACCGCCGTTGACGGATACGCCGCCCAGGACGACGCAGGTGATGACGTCGAATTCCATGCCCTTACCTACGGTACTCTGCGCAGAGTTGGAACGGGAGAGCAGGACGATACCGGCAAGACCGGCAAACAGGCCGGACAGGGAATAGATCAGGGTCTTCATCCTGTTGACACGGATTCCGGAAAGCTCTGCAGCTTCCTCGTTACCGCCGATGGCGTAGAAGTAACGGCCAAAGAAGGTCTTGTTCAGGATAAAGCTGCCGAGGGCGAAGCAAAGGATCATGATGATGGCGCAGATCGGGATCGGACCGATGGTGTCGCGGCCAAAGATGGAGAAGGCCGCGGGCAGACCGGAGATCGGGCGGCCGCCGGAGATCAGGTATGCAACACCTTCAAAGATGGTCTGGGTGGAGAAGGTGGCGATCAGGGCAGGGATGCCGATCCGGGAGACCATGGAGCCGTTGAGCAGGCCGATGGCAGTGGCTCCACATGTTCAGGCCCATGTTGACCATCATGAAGGCGCAGATTACGTTGACCAGGGTGATGATGGAACCGATGGACAGGTCGATGCCCGCGATCAGGATGACGAAGGTCATGCCGATGGAGGCGATACCGTAATAGGAGACCTGCCTGGAGATGTTGATGATATTGCCTCCGCTGACGAAAGCGCCTTTGCTGGCGACCGCGAAGATTATGACCTCAAGAATAAACACCAGCCAGATGGCATTTGACTTGAGAAGCTGTTTTGAATTATCCACGTCAGGAAACCTCCTTCTTATTCTGTAATGCCGGACGCATACGCCATGATGGTGTCCGAATTGAATTCTTCCTTCTGCAGCTCGCCGGTCATTTTGCCTTCCGCGAGTACGATGATGCGGTCGGACATGCCGATCAGCTCCTCCATCTCAGAGGAGATCATCAGGACACTGCGTCCTCCCTCCACGAGATCATTGATCAGCTTGTAGATTTCATATTTTGCGCCTACGTCGATACCGCGGGTGGGCTCGTCAAAGATGATGAGCTGGGAGTTGGCAGCCAGCCACTTGCCCAGAATGACCTTCTGCTGGTTACCACCGGAGAGGTTCTTTACCAGCTGGTTGACAGTGGGACACTTGATCTGGATCTCCTTGCGGTATTTCTCGGCGTTATTGCGCTCAGTCTCGGCATCGATGACGCTGAACTTGGAGATTCGCTCGTAGATGGGCATGTTGATGTTGTTCTTGATGGAGTTGGTGAGGAGCGCGCCGTGGCGCTTGCGGTCCTCGGGGACCAGGGCGATGCCCAGGTCGATGGCTTCACGGGGAGACCTGGGGTTGATCTCTTTACCGTTCAGCAGGATCTTGCCGGACTGTTTCATCTTGGAACCGAAAATGATCTCGGCAAGCTCCGTGCGGCCTGCGCCTACCAGACCGCCCAGGCCCAGGACTTCGCCTGCATGGATCTGCATGGTCATATTCTCGTCGCCGTTGCCGGTGACATTCTGCAGATCCAGAACCACCTTGCTCTGGTCGATGCAGGGCTTGCGGGGCGGGAACTTCTGGGTCATTTCACGGCCGACCATGAGCTTGATCAGCTCATCAACGGTGGCCTTGGGAGTGATGAGGGTGGTGACGTACTCGCCGTCACGGATGACCTCGATCCTGTCACTGAGACGGAAGATCTCCTCCAGACGGTGGGAGATGTAGATGATGGAAACGCCCTTTTTACGAAGCAGTTCCACCACCTTGAACATGGCCTCGACCTCGTTGGTGGTGAGCGGAGCGCTGGGCTCGTCCATGATGAGCACCTGGGCGTTCTGCTGGATCGCCTTGGCGATCTCGATCATCTGCTGATAACCGACAGAGAGGTTCTTCACCAGCTCCCTGGGATCGATCTTGATCTGGAGCTGTTCGAAGGCCTTGGCGGCTTCTTCCTCCATGGCCTTGCGGTCAATGGTAATGCCCTTTCTGATGGGTCTTCCCAGGAAGAGGTTCTCAGCCGCGGAGAGCTCGACTACGTTGTTGAATTCCTGATAAATAATGGCAATGCCGTTTTCCGCCGCCAGCTGCGGCGTCATGCGGTCAAATTCTTTCCCGTTGATCCGGATCTTTCCCGAGGTGGGGATGACCGCGCCGGAGCAGCACTTGATCAACGTGGATTTACCGGCGCCGTTTTCACCGATCAGGCCCAGGACCTCGCCGCGCCGAAGCTGCAGCGTAACGTCCTTGAGCGCGACCACGCCGGGATACTCCTTGCGAATGTGCTCAAGTTCCAGCACAAAATCTTCGCTCATATAGCTTACCTCCTTGGAGAATGAATACGGCCTGCACAATTCCGGGTTTTCGATATTGTGCAGGCCTTGTGTTCCGTCTCAGGCATAATTCGCATTAAAACACCATTTCCGATATTGCGAAGCTGTGGACACTGCTTTGCCGGTTTGCCGTCAGTTGCCTGTGGTTCACATCGCCTCCTTATTTGCTTTGCGGGAACGATGAGGATCCGGCAGTTCAATCCGGCAGATTTAATTGTGAAAATGTCTGAGGCGGTACACTGGAGCGGAAAATATTTATTACTTCATGCCGGCCATGATGGCTTCAACGTTTTCAGCAGTGATGGGGGTCAGGCCGCGGAACACGTTCTGAGCTCCTACATTGTCCGCAAGGATCAGCGCGAACATGGAAGCGCAGGCTGTGCCGGTGTCTTCGTCAGAGCCCTCAAAGCCGAGAGCGACGCGGGCGGGATAGGTATCGTCCATAAGGTGCTCAAGCTGCTGCTTGGTAACGTCAGCGGTGAAGACGCCCATATCCTCAGGGATCTTGCCGCCGGTTGCGATCTGAAGGGCCTCATCGGTTCCGATCATGGCGCCGGCGCCGATTCCGGTGACGATGCGGCAGTCAGGATAACGCTGCAGGATGGTTTCCATAGCGGTCTGCGCCTGGTTTGCGTCAAGACCTGCCTGGCTGGAGACGACTTCGTAGAGGCCGGCCGCAGTGCTTTCAAGACCCTGGAGGATGCCTTCCTCACGCTCAAGAAGGATGGTGGTCTGAGGATAGTTGATCATGGCGATCTGAGCCTTGTTGTCTTCGGTGTAGTGCTCGGAGATGAAATTGCCGGCGGCTTCGCCGATGGCAATGCCCAGGTCGGTGTTGTTCAGAACCCAGTTGGCGTCGGTGTTGGTCATGGGGTCATCCCAGCACATAACCTTGATTCCGGCAGTGCGGGCTTCTGCGCAGGCGTCTTCTACGGCTGCCGCGTCAGAGGGGTGAACCATGATCAGGTCGCAGCCGGAGGAGATGAAGTTCTCGATCTGGCCGATCTGGGTGGCGGAGCTGTCGTCGCAGGCAACGATGGTGATGTTGCCGCCGTTTTTCTTGACAACCTCCTCAAGGGCGGTCATAACGCCTGCCCAGTAGGAGTTCTGCAGGGACTGGATGGTGACGCCGATCTTTTTGCCGCTCAGAGAAGCGAGGTCAGCTTTGGCATAAAACTCGGGGCTGGCCTGTACGCCCTCGGTATCGCCTGTGCTGGTGGCAGCAGCTTCCTGCTTTGCAGCGCTGTCGCCGCCTGCAGGAGCGGAAGAAGTGGAGGAGCCGCCGCAGCCTGCCAGCAGGCCGACGATCAGGAAAGATGCAATGAGGATGGAAAGTATTTTTTTCATAACTGTTCTCCTTTTTTGATTTTCACTACTTTTCCGGTAGTTTTGGTTTTTTAGGAACAGATCAAAGTACCGCCCGGAATGAAGCCGGAGCCGGTGGTGAAACAGGATGTGTTACTTCTTAGAAGCAGGTAAATGCACCGTCCAGAATGAAGTCGGAGCCGGTGGTGAAAGTAGATGTGTCGCCCGCAAGATAGACGCAGATGGAGCCCAGTTCTTCGGGTTTGCCCAGCCTGCCCATGGGTGCCATAGCGTTCCACTGAGCGATCAGGGGCTGAAGAGTGGGAGAGGAGAGGGTCAGATCCGTGCCGATGTAGCCGGGGCTGATGCTGTTGACCCTGACACCCTTCTTGGCCCATTCGATGGCCAGGGACTTGGTGAGCTGGATCACGCCTGCCTTGGAAGCGTTGTAAGCGCACTGGGGCTGAGGCACGTTGACGATGTGGGCCGACATGGAAGCCGTGTTGATGATGCTGCCGCCGCCGTTGGCAAGCATGTACCTGCCTGCGATGGTATCAGTCAGGAAGACACTGTTGAGGTTTACATCGATGTTCTTCTTCCACTGGGCGTAGGTCATCTTGTCAGCTGCTTCGTTGATGCAGATACCGGCGTTGGCGTGGCAGAAGTCCAGACCGCCAAGCTCCGCTACGACTGCGTCCACCATGGCCTGTACATCAGCTTCGTTGGTCACGTCGCACTTGAGGGCGATGACCTTCCGGCCGGTGGCTTCAGCGATCTCTTTAGCTGTTTCCTGAGCTGTTTCCAGATCCATGTCCACGATAGCGACATCAGCGCCTGCTTCCGCGAAAGCCAGTGCGGTGCACTTGCCAATGCCTCTCGCAGCTCCGGTAACAAAGCCCTTCTTGCCGGCGAGGCTCATTTGTTCCAGAATTCCCATAACTTGTCCTCCTTTTCTTAAATGTATTTGTTAATTGATTTTGTAAAACCGGTTTACATATCGTGCCTTTATCATAAGCCACTTTCCGAAGAGAGTCAAGGGGAGATATGAATTATTGCTGAATTGCACGCGTTTAAAAACCGATTTCACCCCCTTTCCCACAAAAACAAAGGGACTCTATCAATATTGTATGGGAATGTGAACAGCTTGAACATGTGTAATAGATG
>CACYZW010000185.1 GCA_902778995.1 uncultured Eubacteriales bacterium | reverse complement strand
AAGTCCTTCGGCAAGCTGGACGTTTTGAAGGGCATCGACCTGACGGTGGAGCAGGGCGAGCGCGTCGCCATCATCGGCGGCTCCGGCTGCGGCAAGAGCGTGTTCCTGCGCTCGCTGTGCCTGCTGGAGGTGCCGGACGCGGGCCAGGTGTTCATCGACGGACAGGAGATCACCGCAAAGGGCGCCAGGGTGGACGAGATTCGCCGCAGCATGGGCATGGTGTTCCAGAAGTTCCACCTGTTTTCCGAGATGGACGTGATGGACAACCTGTGCCTCGCGCCGACGCGCATACTGAAAATGCCCCGGGAGGCGGCGGAGGCGCGGGCCATGGACCTGCTTGCCCAGGTCGGCCTGGCCACCCGCGCCCACGCCTGGCCGACGGTGCTCTCCGGCGGCCAGCAGCAGCGCATCGCCATCTGCCGGTGCCTGATGATGGAACCGAAGGTGCTGCTGTTCGACGAGCCGACCAGCGCCCTCGACCCCACGATGGTGGGCGAGGTGCTGGCGGTGATCCGCATGCTGGCCAAGCGGGACATGAGCATGCTGATCGTGACCCACGAGATGAACTTCGCCCGGGAGGTCGCCAATCGCGTGCTGTTCTTCGCCGACAGCGGCATCTACGAGCAGGGCACGCCCGCCGAAATCTTCGACGCGCCGAAGCGGGAAAAGACCGTCGCGTTCATCCGCAAGATCAAGTATTTCAGCTTCCATGTCGCCGAGAAGCGGTTCGACCTGATGGCGCTGCAGGGCGGCATACAGAACTTTGGCGAAAAGTACGGCATGGACCAGAAGCACACCTACCGGCTGCAAATCTGCTGTGAGGAGCTGATCTTCGCGCTGCTGGAGCACTGCTGTCCCGGCCGGGAGGACGCGGACCTGGAGCTGTCGGTGTCCCACGCGGAATCCGACGGCACGACGCAGATCAACATCACCTGCGGCGGCGCGGCCTACAACCCCTTTGCGCAGGACGAGGACGGCCTGGGTGTGACCATCCTCAAGAACATGGCGACCCAGCTGGATTACCGGCTGGAGAACGGGCGGAATATCATCGATATTTCCCTGTAAACCCAAGGACGAAGGAAAGCGCCCCGGCGTTTTCAGATAAAAAGGAGGAATTCCCATGAAGAAGCTCGTATCCCTGACCCTTGCGCTGCTGATAGCGCTGCTGGCACTGCTGCCCGCGATGGCGGAGGAGACCGACATTCGAAAGCTGGGAGTGCTGTCCATGCTGAATCTGACCGAAGAGGAGATGGCCAACTATCGACAGGCCCGCGGTTTGATCGCATTGCAGCTGTACAAGGAGGGCATTCAGGACAACGAATTGGTTCCGATCGAACAAAAGGGACATGACGGTGAGAATGACACCCATCCGAGCAAGGATTACGAAATCGTCTACTTCGATACCCTTGACGCCATGCTGATGGCGCTGAACGCCGGGGATATCGAGAAGATGGAGGTCTATGATACCGTTGCCCGGTACCTCACCCACACCGATCCCAATCTGGTTCAGATCGTGTCATTCAACGGCGAAGCAGATGACAGCGCCTTCGCGCGCTTCGCCCGCGGGGGCCTGCTGTCCAATGACTTCGCTTTCATGTTCATGGAGGACAACGCGGCGCTGCGGGACGAGTTCGACACGGCCATTGCTTCCATCACCGACGCGGAGATGGACAAGCTGATCCAGGACAACATCACCGCCGCCATCAACGGCGATGAGATCAGCCCCATCCAGATGCCCGTGATTGACGGCGCGGAGACGATCAAGGTGGCCGTGACCGGTTCCCTGCCGCCCATGGATTACGTGGCCGCCGACGGCACGCCTGCGGGCTTCAACACCGCGCTGCTGGCCGAGATCAGCCAGCGCATTGGCAAGAACATCGAATTGGTTGTGGTGGACAGCGTGGGCCGCGCCGCCGCCCTGGCCTCCGGCATCGTGGACGCCGTGTTCTGGACCCGCACCAGCGGCAAATCGAACGTATATGCCGATCTCAGCGATGAAGAGCGCGCCAAGCGGCGGGAAGCCCGCATTCAGGATCTGTCTGAGGATGAGCTTGAAGTCGTGGAGAAGGTCAAACAGCTGATCAGCTTTTCCGACTATGGCCGCGCGGACATGCCCGAGGGCACCATCGTCACCGCGCCCTATTTCTCCGATACCATCGTGATCGTCACCACCCAGGCCCGTCTGGACGAGGCGGCTGAACGGGCGAACCCGTGACGGACGCAACCGGCTTTGGCCCATGAATCCGGGAAGGGGAAGCGCGTTGCCGCGCCCCTGTCGCTGACGCTCAGATGAGAGCGCCCCCCGACGACAGACAGACCCTGCATTCAGAGAAGATGCAGGGTTTGTCTGTCGCCTGAACCTGCCATTTCCGGCAGGCTGCTAAGGTACCACCCGATTCATACAGGGATGGTTTGCGCGTCAATCCTCCGTTTTCGGGCAAAACCGTCTCTTTTTCGTGTCCCTCTACCCCCAATACTTCCGATCCAGCGTCCGGTACTGCACCGCCTCGGCGATCTGCTCGTCGCCGATTTCCTCCACGCCGTCCAAATCGCAGATGGTCCGCGCCACCTTCAATATCCGCGTATAGGCCCGGTTGGAGAGCTTCATCTTCTCGGTGGAGGCGGTGAGCAGCGCCTTCGCGGAGCGCGTCAGCACGCAGACGCTGGCCAGCGTCCGCGCGTTCAGCTCGGCGTTGCAGTGGATGCCGATGTCCTTATACCGCGCCAGCTGCACGCGCCGGGCGGCCTCCACCCGCGCGCGGATGGCGTCGCTGGTTTCGGACAGGGTGGTGTCCGATAGCTTCTCGGCGGGGATGGATTCCACCTCGATGTGCATGTCGATGCGGTCCAGCAGGGGCCCGGATATGCGGTTCAGGTAGCGGCGAATCTCGTTTGGCGTGCAGCGGCACTGCTTGGTGCGGCTGCCCAGGTTCCCGCAGGGGCAGGGGTTCATCGGCACAACGGTTTTGATACAATGCAACGGTGAACCCCCTTTGAACCCCCTGCGCATCGGGATTTGAACCCCCTATGCCGCAGGGCTTTTGTTTTTCTTCGTCATGGAATAGGTCGCTCCGACTGGAGCAGATTGATGACTTGGACGCCTTTGGATTCGGCGTATCGGATGGTGTTCCGGGTACCCCCGGATTCACCGTTGTAGAAAGCAATGACGCGGGACGAGCGGTCGACCATCCACTCGTTTCGCTTTTGAAACGCGCCCTTGCTGTAGTCTGGGCAGATGTAGCGCACAGCGTCCGCCCATTGTATAAGGAAAGAATACTGTTCCTTCCAGGCGTCAGACCAGCGGTCCTCGAAGCCCTTGTACGGAGAAGCGGCCACCAGTTTGATAGCCGGATTCTGCGCCCGGAGCTTCAGCACCGCCTGTCCAGCCCAGATATCGACTCCGCGGGCCATGCCCGTGATGAAGGTGGTGAAGCCGTCCTCGACTGCCTGCCTGACGGCGGCATCGAGCAGGGCTTTCACCTGTTCCTCCGGGCAGTTCAGCTTCTCCGGGCGATGCCCCGTGAAACAGCATCGGTGGAGCCGCAGTTCCGCTTCAGTTGGCATTGGAATCACCCCGTCAGATTAACTGATGCATTATACCACGGAAGTGGTCAGTTGTCTCTATCAAATTTTGGTAAATGCTGACTCTCCATCAGGTGGGATTTCGTCATCAGGAGCATCAGGGCACTCGTCCAGACAGGCTGTTCCGACCATCTGCTCGAAGATCGCTTCCTCGATTTCACGCACACATTCGTCAGTATGCTTCTTGATGTCCTTCCCCCAGAACCGTAATACCGTCCAGTCCAGGTTTCGGAGCGCCTGTTCGTTCTCCTTATCCCGCTCCATGTTGCGGGTAATTTTCTTGATCCAGTAATCGCCTTTGCTCCCTTTTTCCAGCCGGGCCTTCAGCGCATCCCAATCCTTCCCGTGGAAAAACTCGCTGTCGCAGAAAACCGCTATGCGGTATTTGGTTATTGCTATATCCGGCTTTCCGGGCAGTTTTTTATAGTTCTTCCTGTAGCGGTGTCCCCGGTGCCACAGGGCTTTCCGCAAAACCACCTCAATGGACGTATCCTTTGAGCGGATGGCGGACATATTCTTGTGACGCTGCTCTGGAGTCAAGGGGTCCATCTTCGTCTGCTCCTTTTAAGGCCGTGGTTAGGTTATGCGCGGAACCAATCCTGGCATCATCCCGTAAAACTTGAATTTATTTTAAGCTATCACGTTTTACCTTCTTAAGCCTTACTATCATTACCATAGGAATTTCTTTGTTGGTTTTAAAACATTCTTCATAAA
>CACYZW010000184.1 GCA_902778995.1 uncultured Eubacteriales bacterium | reverse complement strand
CACGCCATAGGCGTGAGCGGTGATCTCGCTCACGTCGTCATCCGCGGTTTCCAGGATCTTCCGGCTGTAACCCGTGGCCATCGTATAGGCGATGCGGTCAATGCCCTTTTCATGGGTCAGACGTTTGAGAAGCGCTTCCGCCGCGCCGTTGTTGTCGATGCCCGTGGATACCACACCGGTGTTCAGCACCCTTCCCGTCTGATCGATCAGGGCGGCTTTCAGGTAGGTGGAGCCGCCGTCCAGGCCTGCATAAACGCTCATGTGTCATTTCCTCCATATTTGATCAGTTCGATAAATGCCTCGATGCGGATGCGCAGCTGCTCCACATCCTCCTCGTTGTAGTCGGTTTCCACCCGGATGATGGGAATGCCCAGCCTTTCCATCTCCGCTTCCATGACGGCATACTCATAGTCATATACCAGACAGCCACGCAGCACATGGTAGACGACGCCCTGTATGTGATAGTCCCCGATCATCTGCCGCACGCGGTAGAGCCTGCGCCGGTTATCCGCAAAGGTCGGACAGGTGCAGGGGCGCGTGGCACGGTTGGCCAGCGCGCGCATCATGCCGTTCAGACTGGAATCGACGATGACCGGCGGATCGTACAGCCCACGCTCGCCCATGCAGGTCTCGTCGGCAGCCAGCAGACCCCCCATTTCCTCGATAAGCAACGGCAGCTTGAAGTTGGGAAAGATCACCGGCGAACCCGTCAGCAGCAAGCGGGGCTGGTTGTCCTTTACTGCCATGGTGTTCGACTTTGCCAGGCCCTCCAGCTCGTCGTTCAGCCGCGTGAGCTGTCGGGTCCATCCCGGGACCCAGGTATAGCTCGCGGCGTTCATGACGGCCATGGCGAAGGTCCCGCGGATCAGTGTGGGATGCCTGCGCCGAAGAGCGATGAACCGGGACAGCTGTGTCTGTGCCTCTGCCAGCCTGTGAAAAGCCAGAGAAAGCTTCTCGCTGGTCAGCGGCACGCCGGTGATTTCTGACAGATGGTCGCTGAAGGCATACAACTCGCGGACGAAGCGCTCCATGTCCTCGTCCCGGTCTCTGTTGGCAGGAACGTGCAGAACGGCGGTGGGACGGCGCTCCGACAACCAGCCTGCCAGCTTCTTCTTGCAATCGCAGGTCACCGGCACAGCCATCAGCGCGCAGTTCTGATAGGCGGGCATGGCGTCGATGTCCTCAAATCCCATCACCGCCTTGACCAGCGGACAGGCATCCCGCGGCGCGGTATCATCGCCGACGGCGAAGGCGGTATAGCTGCCGCCGCAAAGTTTTACCGGCATCGCACCCTGGGCGTAGATCAGCTCCGGCGGTACCATCACGCAGTAGGTACCCACCGTTGGGACATTCCTGGGGTGAGATACGTCCTGCCGATCCACAAACACCTGCGACAGCGTGTCCAAAAATGGGGTCAGCGCTTTCGGGCAGTGGGTCAATTCCCGCACGCGCCGGAGCATCTTTTCGGCAGTAGCTGTCTGCTTGCGGTCGAAACGCTCCCGTCGTCTTGCCTCCATCGGAGTCAGCTGTACAATGTTGTTCTTTTCATCCATGCTTTTCACGCTTTCCCTTTCTCACGCCTGCCTGATCGCGCAGGAACGCCATGCGCGAGGCGTTGTATAGCTTCACCCCGGCAAGTGTCATGTACAGTGCGCCGTCTTCGGGACACTTGCGGATACAATCGCCGCAGAAAATGCAGTCCGTTGTCGTCACGTCGATGGCCCGTTCGTTCTTCCCCTCGCGCACCGTGAATATCGACTTGATGCCCATTGGGCAGGCCTCGTAGCATGCGCCGCACTCGGTACAGGCCACAGCGTCCTTCTTCAGTCGTGCCAGCGACGCTTTATGCGGCAGCCCAAGCAGGTAGCCCATCGGGCATATGTTGCAGAAACAGCGCCGCTTGAAAAAGCCGCTGACGATCACCGCGATCATCATGAAGCCGCTGAAGTAAAGGCTGGTTTTGAAGCCTGCCAGCGCCGGCGTAAGAGCCGCGGCAGGACAGAGATCGCAGAAGCTGCCGCCGATCAGGCCGATCCCGAGGAAGAGCGTCAGCATGACCCATTTGATGAAGCGCAGCACCGCGTAAGCCCTTTCGTTGAGCGTGATTCCCTCGATGCGCAGCGCCATTCGCGCCTCGTGCGTCACATCCTGCAGGAAGCCCAACGGGCAAACGAAGCCGCAGAGCATCCTGCCAAACAGCAGCGCGAAGGCCACGAAGCTGCCCAGGAACCAGAACAGATACGACGGCGGCCGTTCCAGCAGCTCGGTGATATGGCTGAACCAGTAGCACCCCGCGCTGGTCGTCTGATCCAGGTTGTAGGGGCAGGCCAGCACCGGCAGATCAACCTTTGAAAACGTTGTGCCCAGCAGTCTGCCGCCCCAGATGAGTCCGGCAAAGCTCAGGAGCATGACCCCCCAGCGGACGATTTCAAACCCAAAGTGAGATCTTTTCCTGACGGCGCTCGGCTGGAAGATTCGGGCGCGAGCCTCGGACAGGCCGCGCTTTCTGTAGGCTGCCCTGCGGGCCAGCACGTCCAGAATGATCAGAACCAGCGCGATCAGAAGGATCAGCGTAAATGGCATCATGGCCTTCAGCCAGCGCAGAGAGAATACCGTGTTGTCCTCGATCTGATAGTGGAGCCGGAAGGTGTGCGCGCCGTCAGGACGGTAGACGAAGGTCACGCCGCCCCGCACGTCGTTGATCGAAAGGGCCGTGGACACACCGCTGGCGTCTGTGGTGAAGGCGACCTCCCGGCCGTCGGACAGCGTAGCAGTGACAGCGGCGCTTGCGAGCGGCGCGCCATTCAGGGTAAAGACAAACTGCCCGCGGCGCGGGTACAACACATCAAACGGCACCCGGTCATCCGACAGGGCGTGAACGGTGTGGTCGTAATCATATGTGAAGGCCAGGTCCGTCCTGGCGGCATCCACGACGGTTTCCGCCACACCGTCGCCGTCGGTATCGGCGCGGAAGGCTGGTTTCACGGCGGCCAGCGTACCCAGGCAGTCCCCGGGCAGGCTGTCAGCCTTGCCGTTTTCAAGTTCCATAAGGCCGGCTTCCGTGAGCGCGTAGATGTTCGCGCCTTCGCCGCCGTGCAGCGTGATCGCGTCGTCGGAGTAGGAGAAGGACAGCGCTTCGTCGTCCCGCAAGGTCGTCAGTGAGGCGCGCTCCAACGGGTCTGACCACGTATAAAACGGTATATCCACCGCGAACCAGGCCACCAGTGCCAGTGCGGCTGCGAGCAATCCTGCTGCGAGCCCCTGCTTCATGCGGGTGTTCATAGTGCGATCCGCATCCCTTCCATGTTCTGCTGCCGAAGCATCTCAGCGAAGGCCTCCATGCGGATGCGAAGCTGTTCAACGTCCTGCTGCTGGTAGTCGGTCTCCAGGCGGAACACGGGGATGCCATACCGCTCGCACAACGCTTCGATGCGCGGCAGTTCAAAGTCCAGTTCGATCTGTCCCTTCAACACATGATACACCACGCCGTCCACGCGCAGCGAATCCAGCTTATGCTTCAATTCGTTCAGCAGGCCATGGTTGACCGTCCACGCGCCGGAGGCATCCTGCGGCAGGCGGCTCTGCGCCATTTGCAGGAGCAATCCCACGACGCCGCCGAATCGCGGCAGCTTCGGCGCGGACATCTCCAGCTGTGCGGAAAGAGCGTTCACGGTATCCACAAGGGCCAGCCCCGAGGCTTCCAGCAGCAGGGGCAGCTTTTCGTTGGGAAAGATCACCGGCGAACCGGCGATCAGCACGCGGGGACGATCCTCCGCGGGCTTCGCGCTGCGTCGGGCCTGCCCGTTCAGGATCGCTGTCAAACCATTCAGGCGCATGAGCCATTCATCCGTATTCGGGGCATACCAGAAACTCTCCAATATCAGCTGCCGTGTGGCGGGTGAAAGCGCTCCCTGAGCGCGAAGCGACGCACGTTTGAAGGCGGCAACGCCGAGGCGCACGCGCTCACGCTGCATGATGGCATCCGCCAGAGCACGCCGGGTGACCGTTTTGCCGGTATGACCCTCGATTGCGCGCGCCACCTGCGCCATGCCGTCCACCCAGGCCGCCTGCCATGCCGGACGATCCCACATGGGCGGCAGATCGACCGCCATAACCCTGATGCCATCGTCCCGCATGAGACCGATCATCTTTCGGCGGCTGTCCGAGGTCATCGCCGTCAGCACCAGGGCATTTTCCGCCAGATTGAAATGGTTGAAATGGGGGTTCATCAGCCAGCCGCAGGCGGAGCGGCTGATGGGGTCGGCATCCCGGGGCAGCATCGCGTCCGACCAGTGGGTGGTCTCCAGGCTGCCGCCCAGAATGACGCGGGTGCGCGCTCCGGCGGCCTTCGTCAATTCCCAGGGGATGTCCTCTCCCAACAGTATGATCTCCGGTTTTTCGCGGGCAAGCAGCCTGGGACTGAAAGCGCGATACAGACAGTTCAAAAACCATTTTGCCTCAGAAGGCATCTTTTGCAGTGCCATCACACTGTTCAGCGCACCGCGGGCTTCAGCTTCCAGATTTTCTATCATTGCTATGTCCTCCCTGGATATTTTGCTTTTTTCATCGACAGGTGCATCATAATGGGTTTCCCTTAAACTGAGCTTAAATAACAGATGTACATATTGTAAATGAAAATGGGCGACGCTGACATTCAGTATGCAGAAAATATGGAAGCAACGCAGTTGACAGGAATCAGCACCGGGACGACGAACGTGTGGTCACAGACTGTTCAAAGACATTTTTGCTTCGCGTTGGGTTGCCGGGCAATAATGCAAGTGTACCAGGGAGGACATATGAATGGTTTCCATGTGATTTGCACGGTTCTGACCTTCGTCTGTCCTGCATTCCATGAAATGACCGGTTATGACCGAAATTGTCCAGCTTACCATAGCACTCCGGAAACCAGACAGAACCAGTCGTTTTCAGTCAATTCCTGACAAACAGGCACCCTTCAGATAACTTTGCCGCAGGGTGCAAACTATCCTCGTAAAACGTGCCGAAAGCCGAATAATCACCCTTGCAACCCGAAAAGCAACCTCAAATTGTCCGAGCCAGTCCAGAATAGTCCTGTTTCTCTGGCAGAAATAGCGGACCCAGCCGGACAATGATGGACGCATGTACCAGCTTTCGGGACCAAAAGGTCGCAGGTTCAAATCCTGTCACCTCGACCACAAAATCCATGAGGTTTGCATAAAACCCCATGGATTTTTCTATGCAATCGGCGCAGAAAAACGCCATTCCTCCCCGTTTCTTAATAAACCGCCATGTCCCCATGCACCCAAATTGCAACGCGGTTGCAACGGAGCCGAAAGTACCAAAAGGTCGCAGAAATTCGGTGGGACAAATTGCATAACGGCATTGGATTCCTTGCAAATTATCCTGACAATCCCATGACCGGCTTCATTACCGGGTTTATACGGATGCCATCATAGAAAACATACAAGATAACATATAAGATAACATATAAAATAAGACACCAACTATCCCAGCAATCGTGTATTATAGCAACGAAAAATCCGGGCCGCGCGGTAATCATGTACCTCGCGGCCCGGATCGAATCATCAGAATTTATTAGCCCATGGGAGGCTCGTATCCACAGGCGGTTTCCTGCTGCGCGCCTGTTTGCTTCCCTTCGGCGGTTTGCCCTTGGCTTTCGCCTTGAATACGTCGCCCAAATCCACGCTGGCCCGGCGCATGGTTTCCTCGCTCAGGTGGGTGTAGATGTTGGCCGTGGTCTGGTAATCGGTGTGGCCCACGATCTTCATGGCGACCAGCGGATCGATGCCGCCCTCATACAGCATGGTGATGTAATTGTGCCGGAAATAATGGGGCGTCAGAGTGGGCTTCAAACGCTTGCGGATGTCGGTGGGCCGATCCGTGTTTTCATCCACTTCACGATCCTGGACGCAATAGCAATCTTCCATGAGGCTAAGCCACTTGCGCTTGAAGCTGCTCTGCGACAGCGGTTTGCCATCCGCGTTGTGGAATACATACGTTCCAGGCAATCCCCTGACCGGGAGCAGCATGGCCCGCAATTCCTCGGGAATCGGAACATATCGATTCGCCGCTTCGGTTTTCAAAGCGCCATCATGAGAAACCGAACCGATGAAATCAATGTCCCGCTGAATATGAATGGTGTCGTTCTCGAAATCGAAATCTTCCCAGCGAAGGCCCAGGGCCTCGCCGCGTCGCAATCCGCAGTAATACAATACTGCCAGGAGCAGGCCGTCCGGATGGCGGTCAATCGTCACCAGGACGTTCTCGTTTTCCTTCGGCGTCAAGGCTCGCCGGGATTCCTTCTTCTTCGCCTTCGGGCGGATCAGCGAAACGCTGGGATCGCGTTCTATGATGCCGTCAGCGTAAGCGCCTTTCATGATCCCTTTCAAAATCCCGATTACAATGGTTATCTGGGATTTGCTGAAACCGGCAAAGGTATTCACGAAGGTCTGCAATTCGGTGGCCCGGATCGCGCGAAGATGGCGCAGCCCGAAAGCGGGCAGGATATGCTTTGTCAGCATAGATCGATATGCACTCCGGCTGGCATCGGAAATGAAAGGCTCCTTCTTTACCTTGTATGGTGTAATTATTACGCTTCCCCTACCATATGTGGAGGTACGGTGTATGAGAGCTTTCAGGCAAAAATCCGGGGATGAATACACATATTATCTGCGCA
>CACYZW010000183.1 GCA_902778995.1 uncultured Eubacteriales bacterium | reverse complement strand
TATCTGCGATAATCAAGCAAAATCTGTGGGGGATGTCTCGAAGGGGGACCTGTCCCCCTTCGATAGTTACTGCGAAGCCGGAGGCTGAGCAGTAACGGTGTTTCCCTGAAGGGGCGGTTAACACTTCGCACAGCTTATTGACAAGCATATCGAATAAATATATACTTATATATGGATAAACTGCGCCAACAAGCGGCACGGCAGCAGTGAGGGCTCAATTGGAGTGTGTTTCAAAACTCAAGGATGTAAAGGAGAAGCCGCATGACGTTTGTATCACTGACATTTTTCCTGTTCGTCGCCGCGCTGGTTCTGGTGTATTTTGTGACGCCCAAGAAGTACCGGTGGATCGTGCTGCTGGTGGGAAGCTATGCGTTTTACTGGAGCAACAGCGCCTGGCTGGTGCTCGTGCTGTTCGCGAGTACCATGGTCACCTTCCTGATCGCGCTGTGGATTCAGAGCGTCAACGACAAGGGCAAGGCGTTTCTCAAGGCCCAGGGTGCGGCGTTATCCAGCGAAGAAAAGAAACTAAAGAAGAAAAAGACGAAGCAAACAGCCAGAAGGATATTGCTGCTGGGCATATTGCTGGATCTGGGAGCGCTGCTCTACCTCAAATACTACAACTTCTTTGCGGAGAACATCAACGGGCTGCTTGCCCGAGTGGGAAGCGGCGGGGCGCTGCCTACGCTGCACCTGCTGCTGCCTCTGGGTATTTCCTTCTACACGCTTCAGGCCATATCCTACATCGTGGATGTCTACCGCGGCAAGGAACGGGCGGACACGAACCCCGCGAAGTTCATGCTGTACATGTCCTTCTTTCCGCAAATCGTTCAGGGGCCCATACCCAGGCACAGTCGGCTGGCCCATCAGCTCTACGAAGGCCACGATTTTGATTACACGCGGCTGTGTTACGGCGCACAGTTGGCGCTGTGGGGCATCATCAAAAAGCTGGTGATCGCCGAACGCCTTGCCATTCCTGTGGAATACCTGTACAACAATTATTTCAACTACAACGGTCCGATACAGCTGTTCGCCGGTATGCTTTACGGCCTGCAAATCTACACCGATTTCTCCGGCGGCATGGACATCGGCCGAGGCGTGGCCCAGATGCTGGGCATTGAACTGGATCTGAACTTTGAACAGCCCTACCTTTCCACCTCCGTCGAAGATTTCTGGCGGCGCTGGCACATCACGATGGGCAACTGGATGAAGGATTACATCTTCTACCCACTGTCGATGTCGAAGGCTTTCACCACCCTGGGGCGCAACTGCCGAAAGCGGCTGGGGCAATATGTGGGCAATCGCGTTCCGCCCTTCATCGCCATGTTCATCGTATACCTGGCCGTGGGCTTCTGGCACGGCCCCAGCTGGAAATACATCGCCTATGGCGTCTACAACGGCGTTTTCATCATGCTTGGCATACTGTTGGACGATGTCTACGCCAAGGCGCGAAACATGCTCGGCATGAAAGAACAGGCCGCCAGCTGGCGGGTGTTTCGGATTATCAGGACCTTCGTCATCATCAGCTTCGGGCGCTTCTTCTCCCGCGCCGGCAGCTTAAGTGCGGCGCTGGATATGTTCAAACACGCCTTCAAGTCCTGGGCTGACATCACCTTCCTGACCAACGGTACGCTGCTGAAAACGGGATTGAATACCGCAAACTGGTTCGCGCTGTGCGTATCCATACTGGTGTTGTTCTACGTTGATCTGCTCCATGAGCGAAAGGTCAGTCTGCGCGACGTCTTTGCCCGGCAGCCTCTGCTGTTCCGCTGGGCCATCTATATCGGCGCGGTGTTGCTGGTGCTGATATTCGGTTACTATGGGCCGGTGTACAACGCGGCGGACTTTATCTATCAGCAGTTCTAAGGAAACACCGCACAATCGAATCGGGCAGTATTTCCATATAAGACCCAAGTCATGGAAACAAGCATTGGAAAAAGAAAGCAAGGACGCCGACGATACGGAAGTCCTTGCTTTCTTTAGGGAAACACCGCATGATCGAGCAGTGCAGCAACGGGATGAATATTAGAGTGTGTTTCTAAAATGCCTGAAGTGCATTTTCGGCGCCAACGGTGCCGCGCCTCTTGCCTTAGGGTCCACTAAAGCTGCGAAAAAGCGCCTTGAAATGCAGTCAAATCCACTCGAAACTGCATCTCCTTCCATTTAGAAACACACTCTAGTCAGATGCGAACTGCAAAAACCGCAGGTTGCCTGGATTGACAATCGCGGTTTTTGCAGACAGCGGATGGCTGAAAATCAGCCGTGAACGCGTTACGAGCATTGTGCGGTGTTTTTTTATAGCGCTCCACGGGTGGGATGCCGATTTTGAGACGGCTCCTTTGAATTATTCCGAGCCCAGCTCGTTAACCAGCGTAAACGCCAGTATCATCGCGCCGCCAACCAGCTGGAGGGGCGAGACGGGCTCCCTCAGCACGGTCATTGAGATGATTACCGCCACCAGCGGGTCGACGTAGCTGAGTATGGCCGCCTCCTGCCCCGGCAAATCGGCGAGGGCCGAAAAGTACATCATATAGGCCACTCCGGAATGGAGCATGCCCACCGACAAGAGGCACAGCCAGCCGGTGCCGTCCATGCGCTCCAGGTGAAAACCGCCGGTCGCCAGTATGTAGGGCAACAGCACGACTGCCGCCGCGGCAAATTGCAGCAGCGTTCGATCGAGCCCGCCCACCCGGGAAATACGCTTGTTCAGCAGCACGACGGTGGCGTACAGCGTCGCGGCGGCCAGGCCGAACAGCACGCCCTTCATCGGATCGCTGCCCGTCAGGGCCCCCGGATTGACCACCAGCACCAGCCCCACAGTTGCCCCCGCGAAGCATACCACCTGTTTTTGGGTCATGCGCTCCCGAAACAGCAGGGGCGAGGCGACCATCACGATGATCGGCGCGAAGTAGTAGCTCAGCGTCGCCACCGAAACGGTGGTGTATTTATACGCCTCGAACAGGAAAATCCAGTTAAAGCCCATCGCCGCGCCGGACAGGAACAGCAGCGGCAGGTCGCTTCCCAGGCCCCGCAGGCTCAGGGGCTCCTTTTTTATGCCCTTTATCGCAAGCAGTAAGCCCAATGCGATAACCGCGCGAAACAGCGCCACCTCCGCCGATGTCAGCGGAATATGGCGTACGAATATGGACAGCGTGCCGAAGGTCGCCGTCGAGAGGATCATCTTGATCTTGGGATTCATGGTATTGTATATTTCACCGCACCATTCCTTCCCCGAACGCAGCGAACGCCTTCACCCGCTCGACCAGGTCGGGCCACTTTTCGATCGACTCCCGGCTGAACAGGCCGTCCGCCGGATTCTCGGTGGCGCGCCATTCGTGGGCGATCAGGGCCCACGTGGCCTCGTACAGATTGGCAAACTCGGGGTCCCGCTGGGCCTGGCAGACGAAGCTCTGTCGGGGCTGGTTGATGTCCTCGCCGCTGATCTGGAACAGGCCGTGCTTCTCGCACAGGCCCCTCAGGCGGCGCAGCTGGGCCTTGGTGTTGCGGCTGGGCATGTAGGTGACGGCCCGATAGCCCAGGTCGGCCAAATACGCCATCAGCTCGTCCAGGAAGTCGTCCTCGAACTTCTGGGCGCGCTTGTCGCCGGTCACACTGTCGCCCACGTCCCCCAGGTAGGCGTAGGCCGAAATCGCGCCGATGCGCTCTGACAGGGCCAGCATCTCGCGCACATCGGGGCATTCGTCCGTGGCGTCAATGTAAAAGCGGCTGATGAGCTGGCTCTTGATCCAGCCCAGCAGGTCGTACATCATGTGCGGGTTGGCCTCGTCCAGCAGATAGCCCTCTATTTTGCCGGAGATGGGCAGCTTCAATTCCTCCTTGATGAACCGTATGAGCTTGTCGCCCCGGCCCACCGCCTCCAGCAGCCGATATGCCAGAGCGCTGGACAGGTGGCGCTCTGTGACGGAGCCGCCCTTTGCAAAGTTGGAAAGCGGCAGCACGTCCTTGTCAAAGTCCAGCGTTACACCGTATTTTCCCATCATGCCGTTGATGGCCGCTACCATCTTGCGGTTGCGAACGTTGCGCCGCTCCCGATAGGGCGCGAACAGCGCGTTCAGCTCCGCTGCCCGGTCGTGGGGCACGCCGTGCAGGGCCATGTAGACGACGCCCTTCTGGTCCGGGTTGTTCAGCTTCCGATCTCCAAAGGGCGTATCCGCAAAGCTGACGCGGCACTCCATGCCGATGGTTGCGCCCATACGCGCCGCCTTTGCCGCCGCCAGGAATTCCTCAGCGCCCGCGATGGAATCGTGATCCATCAGCCCGCAGGTACAAAGCCCCGCCGCCCGGGCGAAGTATACCGCCGCCGTGGGACTGTAGGGCGAAAAGGAATAGGTGGTATGGATGTGGTTGTTCACATCGCGGGTCAACGGGGGCAGTTCCTCTGTATTCAGCAGTACTTTCAGGTTTTCAAGGGCATTTTCGCCGTTTAACAGAGCAAGCAATTCCTCGCGGGTCCTTGGCATGGGTTATCATCCTTTCATCTTTTGTGGCTCTATTCTATCACGTCTGTGGAATTCACACAAGGGGAAATCATAGCCGGACTGTTCGTTAATCGCTGTCGCAAAAAAATACCGCCGTATCAAGCGGTATTTCATTGTTCCGTATTTATATTTTCCGCCTTCGCACAGCCCTACCAGATTCCAGGGATCAAACGGTATTTGACCTTCTGCATATATTTCCCGTACCCCGGCAGGTCACGGGCCAGCACCTCCTCTTCGTTTCGGATGCGCCGCACGATCAACGCGGGATAGATCAGCATGATCGCCAGCGAAATGGGCGATCCCAACACCAGCGGCATGGACAAAAACATCAGCAGCGTCGCCGCGTACATCGGATGGCGGACAACGCCATACAGGCCGGTGTCCACCACATGCTGGCCCTCTGCTACCTCCACCGTCCGCGACAGGTATTCATTCTCCCGAAGCACCTCGGCGTACATCGCATAGCCCCCCATGAACAGCGCCGCCGCAAAAAACACGCTCCAACGGGGCATGACGATCCAGGCGAAACGCCGGTTCAGGCCTGCCACCACGAAAGCGGAAACAAACATCAGCGCGCTGAGACCGATCACTTTCCGCTGGACAGGCTCCGATTCCCGGCTATTCAGCCGCTTGGCGAGCAGCGCCGGGTTCTTCACGACGAGAACGATTCCCACGACGAGCATCGGCACAAACAGCAGCGCCATGAGCAGCCAACCCTCGAACCAATTCAAGCTGCCGGCGGGAACGAACAGCAGTATGCCGAGCAGCAATACGCCCGCCAAAAATCGCATGATTGCGCTTCTAAACAATGCCCCGTTCATCTTCAAGCACGTACCATATCTTATCGATTGTGTTGACCTTGTCCTGCTGTGTCTGCCCGGGAATGATGGATTCCACCAGCGGTATGGCGTGGCCGCCGGTTCGGTTGATGGTATCCGCGCAATAGAAGGTATCGGTATCCGAATCATAGCCGAACAGCCAGATGGCGTGGGGTGCGCCTGTGTCGTAAATAACCACGCCCTCCTTGTGGTATTGCAGCACGGTAATCAGATAGGCCTTCTTGTCCCGGCAATTGCGAATATCCTCGTTGCAGGTCACGGAGACCTGGCCGATGGTGAAATTATGGCTCAGGCCGTATTGCTTTGTCCAGGCGTAATGTCCTACGGCAGTGTCCGTCACCTGCAAATAAGGACTCCCCCGCTGACAGGAGTAATTGCGCAGCATCATCGTACATGCGATCAATGTGCAGGTGTGGGCGATGGACTGGGTCATATACACGTCGTCCGCCGGATGGGAGCCGAAGTAAAGCCCCTCCGCCCCGGCTGTCACGCCCATCGCCAGCATCGCAACAGCGCAGCACAGGGCAAGCAGTTTCTTCCAAATGCGCATCGCGTCACCCCCATATAATTCCATACCCTAACAGCATATATGAAGGCACGCTGGAATGCAAAGACATTGCGGCAAACAAAAATCGGAAACATTCGGGCAAGTGGTGACAGAACTTAGTTTCGTAATAGCTTATGGACAGACCTGCGCCAATGCCATGAAATCCTGTGACAATATTACCAGCGGCGTAACATCTGCAATATTCAGTATTGCTATGAGCCACAATTCCCGACGAAACACTGACACCTCTATTTGCGCGTCAATAGTATGTAGCGGCAGCAATCGTGTTTTCAATTGTCCTCCGCACAGCATGCTTTATAAACACAGCCTGACTTCGACAGAGGATAGCCTTAGAGTGTGTTTCTAAAATGCCTGAAGTGCATTTGGCTGGAAACTCCGTTGCAGATACGGCGCCTTTGACTGCATTTCTGTGTTGCTTTTTCTTGCCTTTTACGCACCGCCGCTACTCCGCGAAGCGGAAGCGGCGGCAGCGCCGTGCGAATCCTGCGGATTC
>CACYZW010000182.1 GCA_902778995.1 uncultured Eubacteriales bacterium | reverse complement strand
ACGCCGGTGATCTTCAGCGCCTCCTCGGCGGCGGCGGAGTTGCGGCTGTTGGTCATGTGCTTCTTCTTGCACACGTTCACGTCGATGTCGCCGGGGCGGGAATTGCGGCCGATGATCATGCCGTTGTACACCTTCACGCCCGGCTCGATGAACAGCTCGCCCCGGTCCTGGATGTTGAACAGCGCGTAGGAGGTGGAGACGCCGTCCTCCCAGGCCACCAGCGCGCCCACGTTGCGGGTGGGAATGTCGCCCTTGACCGGCTCGTAATCCTCGAACACGGCGCTCATGACGCCCTCGCCCCGGGTGTCGGTCAGGAATTCGCTGCGATAGCCGAACAGACCCCGGCTGGGCACGATGAATTCCAGCCGCATGCGGCTTTCACCGTTCATCGAGATCAGCGTACCCCTTCGACGCCCGATCTTGTCGATCACCGCGCCGGAATACTCGGTGGGCACGTCGCACACCAGGCGCTCCATGGGCTCGCACTTCACCCCGTCGATCTCCTTGTACAGCACCACCGGCTTGGTCACGGCGAACTCGTAGCCCTGGCGGCGCATGGTTTCAATGAGGATGGAAAGGTGCAGTTCCCCGCGCCCGTACACCCGGAAGGCGTCGGTGCTGTCGCTCTCCTCCACCCGCAGGCTCACGTCCGTCAGCGCCTCCTTCTCCAGCCGCGCCCGCAGGTGGCGGCTGGTCACGTAGGTGCCCTCAGTGCCGGCGAAGGGGCTGTCGTTGACGCAGAAGGTCATGGAGATGGTGGGCTCGTCGATCTTCACAAAGGGCAGCGGCTCGGCCATCGCCGGGGGGCAGATGGTGTCGCCGATCAGCAGGTCGGTAAAGCCGGACACCGCCACGATGTCGCCCACCTCGGCCCGCTCGGCGTTCACCCGCTTCAGGCCGTCGAATTCGAACAATCCCGCCAGGCGCGCCGGGGCCGACACGAAGGAGGAATCGTATACGCAGCGTATGGCCATCTGGCCCGCCTCGATGCAGCCCCGCTCGATGCGACCCACGCCGATGCGGCCCACATAGTCGTTGTAGTCGATGGTGGACACCAGCAGCTGCAGGGCCCCGTCAGGGTCGCCCTCGGGGGCGGGGATGTGCTCCAGTATGCAGTCGAACAGCGGCCGCAGGTCGGTGCCGGGCACCTTCCAGTCGGTGCTGGCCGTACCGGTGCGCCCGGAGGCGAAGATCACGGGGCTGTCCAGCTGCTCGTCGCTGGCATCCAGGTCGATCAGCAGCTCCAGCGTCTCGTCCACCACCTGCTCGCAGCGGGCGTCCGGGCGGTCGGTCTTGTTCACCACGATGATGACCTTCAAATTCAGCTCCAGCGCCTTCTTCAGCACGAAGCGGGTCTGGGGCATGGGTCCTTCGAAGCTGTCCACCAGCAGTAGCACGCCGCTGACCATCTTCAACACGCGCTCCACCTCGCCGGAGAAGTCCGCGTGGCCGGGGGTGTCCACGATGTTGATCTTCACGCCGTTGTAGTGGACGGCGGTGTTTTTGGACAGGATCGTGATGCCGCGCTCCCGCTCAAGGTCGCCCGAGTCCATGACGCGCTCCGCCACCTGCTGGTTCTGGCGGAAGACGCCGCCCTGCTTGAGCATCTCGTCCAACAAGGTCGTCTTGCCGTGGTCGACGTGGGCGATGATGGCGATGTTTCTCAAATCGTTGCGAACAATATTCAAGGGTATTACCTCTTTTCGGTGTGTGGGGTGGGGAAAAAATCAAGTATTAGAAATGAGGAATGATGGTTCAAATTCCTTGCGGAATTTGTTTTTTCGGGGTGGAAATCAACGGAATGGTTGTGGGATGGTTCAATCCATGAAATCCGTGAGGATTCCACCGCCATTCCTCATTTCAATTCCTCATTCCTCAATATCATTCGAGCTCGTCCGCGCTCATCCTGTCCGCCGTCTCGGCCAGCACCAGGCCCTCGTTGTTTTCACAGGCGAGGCGGATGCTCCACTCGTTTTCAAACATCAGCACGGGACGCCCGACGCGATCCTCGGCAATGGCCGTGGTGGATGTCAGGCGCAGCCTGTCCAGGGACCTGGGCGTCTCCACCACCCACCGCACGAAGCGGAAGGGCAGATTTTCCCGGACGATGGCCACGCCATACTCGCCCTTGAGGCGGTATTCCAGCACGTCCATCTGCAGCACGCCCACGACGCCGGCGATCATCTCCTCCCGGCCGATGTTGGGCCGCTTGAAGGTCTGTATCGCGCCCTCCTGGCTCAGCTGGTTAACGCCCTTCAAAAACTGCTTGCGCTTCATGGAATCCTCGGGGCTGACCCTGCAGAAATACTCCGGCGCGAACAGCGGTATGCCCGAATAGCGCACGGGTGTGCCGGTGCAGATGGTGTCCCCCAGGCGGAAGATGCCGGGGTCGAACAGGCCGATGATGTCGCCGGGATAGGCGGTCTCCACCGTCTCGTGCTCCTGGGCCATGAAGGTCTGGGGCTGGGCCAGCTTGATGCGGCTGTTGGTGGAAGAATGCCACACGGTCATGCCCTTTTCAAACACGCCGCTGCACACCCGCATGAAGGCCAGCCGGTCCCGGTGGGCCGGGTTCATGTTGGCCTGGATCTTGAATATGAAGCCGGTGAACTTCTCGTCGGCGGGGTCGATGGGCCCCACTTCCTCGGCCACGCGGGGCGTGGGCGACTTGGTGTAGGTCAGAAAGCGGTTCAGGAACGGCTCCACGCCGAAGTTGTTGGTGGCGGAGCCGAAGAACATGGGCGTCAGCTGGCCGTTCAGTATCTTATCGAGGTCGAATTCGTCCCCGGCCACGTCCAGCAGCTCGATGTCCTCCACCAGCTTGTCATAGTAGCTCTGGCCGATCTTCGCCGGGCACTCCGGGTCGTCGATGGACACCGTCTCCACGTTGACCTGCCCCTGGCCGTGGTCTCCGCCGGAGTAGAGCTCGATCAGCCGGGTATCCCGGTGATAGACGCCCTTGAAGTCGCCGTGGATGCCGATGGGCCAGTTCACCGGGCAGGAGCGGATGCCCAGCACCGACTCGATGTCCTCCATCAGCTCGAAGGGGTCCCGGCCCGTGCGGTCCATCTTGTTGATGAACGTGAATATGGGAATGTGGCGCAGGCGGCACACCTTGAACAGCTTCACGGTCTGCTCCTCCACGCCCTTGGCGTTGTCGATCAGCATGACCGCGCTGTCCGCCGCCACAAGGGTGCGGTAGGTGTCCTCGGAAAAGTCCTGGTGGCCGGGGGTATCGAGGATATTGATCCTGTATCCATTGTAGTCGAACTGCATCGCGGAGCTCGTCACCGATATGCCGCGCTGCTTTTCGATCTCCATCCAGTCGCTCGTGGCGTGCCGCGCGGTCTTTCGGGCCTTCACCGACCCCGCCAGGCGAATCGCCCCGCCGTACAGCAGCAGCTTTTCCGTCAGCGTGGTCTTGCCGGCGTCGGGGTGGGAAATGATGGCGAAGGTGCGCCTGCGCGCCACCTCGGCCTGCAATTCAGGATGGGACATGGTGTTTGCCTCCTCTTTCTCACTTTCCACCGCGCCAGCGGGTGTCAGAAATCACAACCTATATTGTAGTATTGCCGGAAAGGGCGTGTCAATCACACAGCGCTGTTGATTGGGTTAATTATTTCTTTTTTCACCGCTTGACAGGACAACCCTTCCGTAATACAATGGAACACACAGGGACCATTATGACAAATCCTCTGCCACAATATCGTCCGGGAAAACGACATCTTTAGCCAATCCAGCGGAAACAATCGTCAGGAAGCACAACAGCCACAGCAACCTACCTTTCACGGGATATACCTCCTTTCGTCTATTGAAAGCCTCAGCACGGGACAACATGATGGAGAATAATATGATCGAATGGTAATTGTTCTGTCGCGACTGAACAGTTACAATACATCAGAAGCGAAGAAAAATCGGTTGACAGCTGTATCGGAATCGCTTGTATTTGTGGGCTTTCCCGACATTTACAGGTGGCAAGTACATATTATTAAGGAGGACACAGATATGAAGCCAGGACGCTTGATGGCTTTGGCCTTGGTCATTGCAATGCTGTTTTTGTCAATGGCGCCTGCCCTGTCGCTTTCCGAGGAACTGATCATTGACAATTCAGTTGATCTGGCGATTTCCACGGGCGAAGATGGAAATGCGTTGGAAAACCTCGATCTGTCCGCCCTGGATTTGAATGATTTGCAGATCGTGGGCGATGTCCCTGGACAGGCGAAGGACGTCTGCGTCGTCTCATTCGATGCGCGGGGCGGCGCGCCTGTGCCCGAAGCGCAGCATGTCGGGGTGGGCGGCTACGCAACAAAGCCCGCCGATCCTGCCCTGGAGGGCTACACCTTTGCGGGCTGGTATTGGAACGATTCGGATTTCTTTGCGGGATATCCGGACAGCCAGGTTCCAGTCAGCGGC
>CACYZW010000181.1 GCA_902778995.1 uncultured Eubacteriales bacterium | reverse complement strand
TAGCGGGAGGTGGCTCCCGAAGCGGAGTAGCGCCGGTGTTTAGAAGGGAGTGCAGGACTGAATAATTACGGTTTTTAAAAGAAGAACAGTATCAACCCTGGTCCGGGTACCGGGCAGCGCTCCTCCGGTCCATCGCCTCCAGGCGCAGCGCCGTGTAAAGCATGGAGGCCTCCCGAAAGCGCCGGGGATCCAGCCCGCAGCGATCCCGAACGCGCTTTAAGCGGTATTGCAGGGTGTTGACGTGCAAAAAGCACCGCCGCGCCGTCTCCTTGAGGGACATTTCAGCGTCAAAGTAGGCGCGCAGCAGCTCCCGGTCCTCGTCGTCCAGCCCCTTGAGGCATTTCTGGATATAGGCGCTCCCCGCCGCCTCCGACACGCTGCCCAGCAGCAGCTCCAGCCGAACCTGCTCGTAGGAGGCAACGCTCTCCCCCGCCCCGAGGCTGATGATGGACAGCTGCGCCGCCTGGAACGACAGATCCTGCCGCGACAGCCGCCGCGAGGAGCCGATGCCGATCTTGATGTCCTTCGGAAAGCGGTCAGCCAGCGCACGCATCGCCCGCTCCCAACGCGCGCCGTCCCGTTCCTTTACCAGCAGTATGTATTCATTCGGAAAGCGATAGGAGTAGAGGCACCTGCCCGTGACAGACACGGTATCCTGCACCGCCGCCTCTATGGCGGAGAGCGGGTTTTCATGGCTCGCCTGGAGCTGTATCACCAGCGTCCGCCAGGCCTCGCCCCTGTCGGAAAGGCCGTTGCGCTCCAATACCTCCGCGATAAATTCCGGCGTCATCGCCACCCGATCGATCAGCGCCCGCACCAGATAGCCCGTCTGCGTGCGGGTGTCGTAGTTTCGGGCGTCGATCTCGTGCTCCCTGAGCAGCAAAAGCGTCAGCCGCTGGGCCAGGTCCGCGTATTTGCGCACCTCCTCCGGGTCGCCTGTGATGCCGATGACCGCCACGGTGTCCCCGTGGAAGCGTATGGGCATGTTGATGCCCCGGCGCACATCCCGATCCGGAGCGTCCGCCTCGATGGTCACGATCTTCCCAAGCCGCGCCGCCTCGCGGCCCCCGTCGTGATAGCTGCCCACGCGGGCGGGATCGGTGCTGGCGGATATGCGGCCCTGAACGTCTATGAAGTTGATGTTGTGGTTGCAAATCGTCTTAAGCGTGTCGACGATCTGTTGCGCGAGCTGCCCTTGTATCGGTGCCGGCACGGCCATCGCCTCCGTTGTTTGTCATAACAATATTATCTGACAATTATGCCTTTATATTGTTATATATAATATATCATAAATCACTGTAAAATGCTACAATGAATTCAGCAAATAAACATCGGGGAGGTAAAACACATGAAATTCCTGTTTGCATCGGATTCCTTCAAGGGCACGCTGACCAGCGAGCAGACGATGGAACTGCTGGCCCGGGCGGCAAAGGACGTTTTCGGCGACATCGAGTACAGCGGCGTGCCCGTAGCCGACGGCGGCGAAGGCACCACGGACGCGGTGGTGGCCGCGGAGAACGGGCAGTGGATCGAGGCCGAGGTCTGCGGCCCGATGATGGAGAAGGTCACCGCGCGCTACGGCAAGCTGGACGCGCACAGGGCGGTCATCGAAATGGCGGCGGCCTCGGGGCTTCCGCTGGTACCCATCGACAGGCGCAATCCCCTGCATGCCACCAGCTACGGCACCGGCGAGCTGATCCGCCACGCGCTGGATCAGGGCTTCACGGACATCTCCATCGCCATCGGGGGCAGCGCCACCAACGACGGCGGTATGGGTTGTGCCCGGGCCCTGGGCGTTCGCTTCCTGGACGATCAGGGCCGGGAGCTGGAGGGCCGCGGCGAGGACCTGGAGAAGGTGTGCGCCATCGACGTCTCCAACCTCGACCACCGCGTGTCCGGGGCAAAGATTACGGTGATGTGCGACGTCACCAACCCCCTGTGCGGCGAAAACGGCGCGACCTGGACCTTCGGCGCCCAGAAGGGCGCGACCCCGGAGATGCAGGCGCGTCTGGAGGTCGGCATGGTCAACTATCGCGATGTGATCCGCAGGCAGTTCGCCATCGACCCGGACGCCATCAAGGGCGCCGGCGCGGCAGGCGGCCTCGGCGCGGCGCTGATGGTATTCCTGGGCGGCGAAATGAAGTCCGGCATCGACACGGTCCTGGACCTGATCGGCTTTGACAAGCGCCTGGAGGACACGGACCTGGTGGTCACCGGCGAGGGCCGCACCGACTGGCAGAGCTGCTTCGGCAAAGTGATGCAGGGCGTGGGCGAGCGCGCCACGAAGAAGGGCGTGGTGGCCGTTGGCTTGAGCGGCTCGCTGGGCCGAGACGCCGCGCAGATCTTCGATCACGGCATCATGTCCCTGATGACCACCGTGGACGCCCCGATGCCCCTGGAGGAGGCGCTGGGCCGTGCGGAGGAGCTCTACTACCTGGGCGCGGTGCGCATGTTCCGCTTCATCAAGGCGGGCATGGCGCTGAAAAAGTAAAGGGAGGACAACGCCATGTATGACTTTACCACCATCGGGGCCGTCGTCGGCCTGGTCATTGCTATCGTACTCATCATCCGCAAGGTGCACCCCGCCTACAGCCTGATCCTCGGCGCGCTGGTGGGTGGCATCATCGGCGGGGGCGGGCTGGTCACCACCGTGAACACCATGGTCTCTGGCGCGCAGAGCATGATGTCCTCCGTGCTGCGCATCATGACCTCCGGCATACTGGCCGGCGCGCTCATCAAGACCGGCTCCGCCCAGAAGATCGCGGAGACCATCGTGGACAGGATGGGCGAGCGGCTGGCGCTGGCGGCCATCGCCCTGGCGACGATGATCATCTGCGCCGTGGGCGTGTTCATCGACATCTCCGTCATCACCGTTGCCCCCATTGCCCTGGCCATCGGCAAGCGGGCGAAGCTCAGCAAGCAGAGCCTGCTGCTGGCCATGATCGGCGGCGGCAAAGCGGGCAACATCATCTCCCCCAACCCCAACACCATCGCGGCCTCGGAGGCCTTCGGCGTTGACCTGACCTCGCTGATGTTCAAGAACATCGTCCCCGCGCTCTTCGCCCTTGCCATGGCGATACTGCTGGCCACGTTCCTCTCCAAAAAGAAAAACGGCCTCGCGGTCGCCCAGAGCGACATCGAGACCAGCGACAACGCGCTGCCCGGTTTCCTGCCGGCCATCATCGGCCCCCTGGTGGTGATCGTGCTGCTGGCGCTCCGGCCCATCGCCGGCATCTCCATCGACCCGCTGATCGCCCTGCCCGTGGGGGGACTCACGTGCATGGCCGTCACAGGCAACATCAGGCGCGTGGTGTCCATCACCGATTTCGGCCTGTCGAAGGTCGTGGGCGTGTCCATACTGCTCATCGGCACCGGCACCATCGCCGGCATCATCAAGGCCTCCGCGCTGCAATACGACGTGATCGCCCTGCTGGAGAAGCTGAACATGCCCGCCTTCGTGCTGGCCCCGCTGGCCGGTATACTGATGGCCGGGGCCACCGCCTCCACCACCGCCGGCGCCACCATCGCCGCTCAGACATTCGCCCCCACCCTGATCGAGCAGGGTGTGCCCGCGCTGGCGGCCGGCGCCATGGTGCACGCGGGCGCGACGGTGGTCGATTCCCTGCCCCACGGCTCCTTCTTCCACGCCACCGGCGGCAGCGTCAATATGTCCATCGGCGACCGGATGAAGCTCATCCCCTTCGAGGCCTGCGTCGGCCTGACCGCCACGCTGATGAGCGTCGTCATGTTCCTGATCTTCGGATGAGGAAAAGAAGGCGCGAAGCGGCGATCGCTTCCCCCGAAAGCGCAAGACTGCGCATTATGCTTGGGGCTGTCTCAAAACTGAGGCAGCCCCATTGCTATGAAAAAAAGTAATGCCAGGTCTTGCGGAGACCTGGCAGCGTTGTTAGAATTAAGGTGTGAAACAAAGCACTAAAACGCAGTTAGATTATACCGCATTCCTGCCGAGATCGTTGAAAAGCAGACCACCAAGATCGACGGTGTGACCGGCGCGACCGTGACCAGCAGCGCCATCAAGACCGCCGTGAACATGGCGATCGAAGAGACCGAAGCTTCTCCTGCTGTGCTGCCCGAGGGCTATGCCCAGGCGGACGAACCCATCGAAGCCACTGCTGACATCGTCATCGTTGGCAGCGGCGGAGCCGGTATGGCCGCCGCGGTTTCCGCGCTGGAGAATGGCGCGAGCGTGATCGTTGTCGAAAAGACCGCCATGCTAGGCGGCAACACCGTCGTGTGCGGCGGCGTGCTGAATGCGGCTGACACCGAGTGGGCTTCTCAGTTTGACGTGCAGACTGGTGAGACCGCCATCCTGGAGAGCTTCAGGGATATGAACGTCGAAGACTTCCCGGAGGAGTATCAGGCGGACTTCCTGTCCCTGAAGGGCCAGATCGAGGAGTACCTGGCGGGCGATACCACCAAGCACTTCGACAGCATCGAGTTCCACACGATCATGACCTACTACTAT
>CACYZW010000180.1 GCA_902778995.1 uncultured Eubacteriales bacterium | reverse complement strand
GGATGCCAGCCCGGCGCTGCCGGCGATTGCCCATAGGGCAAGCGCCGGTGCGTCTCCGGAAATCACTTGTGATTTCAGGCAAATCTGTCAAAGGGGTGGTAAGGCGACAAACCCTTTGGGTTTGTCGGTCCGGCCTGTGGGCCGGACTGCCGACGGCTCAAATCAGAGATTTGAGGCGCGGCACCGTTCGGCGGGGGAAGCAGGTCCCCCGCCAATTACCATTCGCCCGTAGGGTGAATGGTAACGGAGCCGAATGGTGACAGATCGCCCTTCAAGGCAACCCCTGACAGAATTTGCTTGATTATCGAAGGCAATCAAGCAGATTCTGCATGGATGGCATTTTTCTTCTGGAAAATGGGAATTTGAGGCATCCCCCCAATCATTAAAAAGCCAAGAAAGCGGGCCTTTTCGGCCCGCTCAGACCGCTGACAAAGCCCGCAAACGCAGAAAACGCTTCCGACAAATTAAATACCGGAAGCGTTTTCTGCTTACTGTGTTGCCGGGATATGCAAAACGCGGTCACTTACGGCTTGGTAAGCTCCCTTTTTTGCATATCCCGGCGCCTTGCCTTGCAGGCCTTACAGCGGCCTGGCAGTCTGTTGACTTTGTCAACATCCTGAGCGGGCCTTTTCGGCCCGCTCCCAGTCGCTATATTATTCTTCGACTATTATTGTTACCGTAGCGTATTTCCCGTTGTCGGTCTTGACGCCGATCCTGGTTTTGCCCTTTTTCACAGCAAAAACCAATCCGTCTTCATTCACATAAGCGATTTTTGGATCCTCGGACTTCCATGTCAGTGTTGTGACGGCGTTTTCCGGCGCCACTTTCGCATACAGCTGCAACGTCGAGCCCCACTTCATTTTGACGGTGCCAGACCTGCTGAGATAGATTTTCGTGGGCTTCACGGCGGAGTCGCCCTCTTCCGGTCCACCTTCCCCAGGCACGCCTTCGGTGTCTTTGATGACCTTCACCTTCAATGTCGCCTTCTTGCCGTTCTTGCACTTGACGGTGATGGTGGTCGTACCCACCTTCTTCGCCGTGACGATGCCGTACTTGTTGACGGAGGCATACTTGCTCTTGGAGGAGGATACGCTCTTGAGCTTCCATCCTCTGCTGGTTGCAAAGGTCGCTATCAACTGGAGCTTTTTACCCACCGGCAGGTTCACCGTGCCGTTGCTGCCCGTGCGGGTCAGATCCTTGCTGTATTCCGCGTTCGATACGTTGACTTCACAGCTCGCCGTCCTGCCGCCGTCCTCTGTGGTAACGGTGATCGTGGCCGTACCGGCGCCCTTTGCCGTGACGACGCCGCCGCTGACAGTGGCCACGGCGCTGTTGCTGCTGGTCCAGATGACATTCTGGTTGGTGGCGTCTACGGGCGAAACGGCGGCCCTCAGCGTTGCGCTGCCACCCTTCGCCAGAATCAGCATGGACTGATCCAGCGCCACGCCGGTGACCGCAATACTGTCCGATGCGCCGGATACGGCGTCGGTCAGGGGCATCCATCCGGTGACGCCAGTGCTGGACGTGCCGTGCACCCAGGCGTAGCCTTCAAAGGTCTTCAGCGCCCTTGCATCGGCGGAGAAGGTTGCGGGATATTTCAGCGTCGCCTTCAGCTTGCCATTCTCGGGCAATGTATAAACGGGCGACCCCTTGGTCGCGGCGGAACGCACGCGATAGGTCTCGCTGATCTTTGTAACGCTGTAGCCGTCCACCGCTTCAGCGGAGGTCAGGGCCGGGGCGTTGGGCCACTTGATGTACTTGACGTAAACCCATTTCTTCGCCCAGGAATCGCAGAAGCCCTGCCAGGTATAATATCGGGTGTGCACGCTGCCCTGGTCGTCCATGGTCACCAGGCCGTCCTCGCGGATCTCGGCGATGATCAGGCTGTGCTTTTCATGCTTGCCGCAGCCGTCGGTATTGAAGCCGGAGCAGGAGGAGGGGCAGGACTGCACCCTCAGCGTCGCGCCGGGAACGGCGTGGCTGACAAAGTATTTCAGATGCTCAGGCGTCAGCTTGCGTTCACTGTCCGTCAGGTTGCGCAGCAGGTTGTGTCCCTTGGACGCCGTGCCGACAAAAGTCGAATCGAAATTGCAGCCCCAGACCTTCTTGTAGATCGCCTGAGCCCACTTCCAGCAGTTGTGTGTTCCCTTGGTGCCCTCGTCACCGGCCCGTATGGAAACGCCGTTCATGGTATAGGCGGTGCTGTTGCTCAGCTCGGTGTAATTCCTGGCGTTGGCGGCCGGCCATCCGTTGTTATCGTATTCGCCGTCGACGGAAGACGTGTCGCCGGCCTCGAATTCCTGATTCTCAAGGGGCGGAAGGTCCAGATCAAGGGACGGAAGATCCAGGCTCAGCCCGTCCGCCGGCAGATCGAACCCATCGAGTGTCAAATCGACGTCCGTCTCGAGACTGTTCACTTCCAGGTTGTCCGCGCCGTCCAGTTCGATTTCGATGCCCTCGGACACAGCCGCCGGAAGCATGGATGACAGCACGCAAAGCGCCAGCAACAGCGCGAGCCATTTGGATAAACGCATGATTATTTCCTCCTGATGACAGTTATCCCGTTTGATATTACAAGTTTATTGTACAACTATGTCGTAAATTTGTCAACAGAAATATTTTTTGGCGAAATTTCGTCTATTTTATTTCATTTTTATATCTCTGTATTATTTTCATTGGTCGCTTCAATTGTTATCACTATTGGCTTGACAAAAAACGGGGCATATTATAATATGAAGACAGCGGCGTGGTCACGCCAATTCCCAACAGTATAGTATAAAGGAGAGTGCATTCCCATGGCCAATCGCATCGTACTGAACACCATTTCCTACCACGGCAGCGGCGCCATCGAAAACATCGTGCCCGAGCTGAACGCCCGGAGCTGCAAGAAGGCCTTCGTCTGCTCCGACCCCGATCTGATCAAATTCAATGTCACCAAGAAGGTCACCGATCTGCTGGACAAGGCGGGCTTCGCCTATGAAATCTACAGCGACATCAAGCCCAATCCCACCATCGAAAACGTGCAGAGCGGCGTCGCGGCGTTCAAAAAGAGCGGCGCGGACTGCATCATCGCCATCGGCGGCGGCTCCTCCATGGATACCGCAAAGGCCATCGGCATCATCATCAACAATCCCGAGTTCGAGGACGTGCGCTCGCTGGAGGGCGTGGCGCCCACCAAGAAGCACGCCGTGTTCACCATCGCCGTGCCCACCACCGCAGGCACCGCCGCAGAGGTCACGATCAACTACGTCATCACCGACGTGGAAAAGAAGCGCAAGTTCGTGTGCGTGGACACCAACGACATTCCCGAAATCGCCGTGGTCGATCCCGACATGATGTCCAGCATGCCCAAGGGCCTGACCGCCGCCACCGGCATGGACGCCCTGACCCACGCCATCGAAGGCTATATCACCAAGGGCTATTGCGCCATCAGCGACATGTTCCATCTGGAGGCCATCCGCCTGATCGCCGCCAATCTGCGCGGCGCGGTGCAAAACACCCCCGAGGGACGCGAGGGCATGGCCCTGGGCCAGTACATCGCCGGCATGGGCTTCTCCAACGTCGGCCTGGGCATCGTGCACAGCATGGCCCACGGCCTTTCCGCCCTGTATGACACGCCCCACGGCGTGGCCTGCGCCATCATACTTCCCTTCGGCCTGGAATACAACGCTCCCGTGGCCGGGAAGCGCTATCGCGCCATCGGCAAGGCCATGTGCGTGCCGGGCATCGACATGATGGACGACGACGAGGCCGCCAAGGCCACCATCGCCGCCGTGAAGCAGCTGTCCAAGGACGTGGGCATCCCCGCCGACCTGAAGGGCATCCTGAAGGAAAAGGACGTGCAGTTCCTGTCCGAATCCGCCTTCGCCGACGCCTGCCGCCCCGGCAACCCCCGCGACACCAGCGTGGAGGAGATCGCGGCGCTTTATCGCAGCATGATGTAATATAGGGAAACGATAACGGCGGCAAATCGCCGCCGGTGCCCTCAGATCCCCTGTTTTTACCCGGGAGAATACCGATGCGCAAGCGCATCTCCCGGGGCAGAGCGGGGGATCTGCTTTTTCATCCGGAAACCGTACAAAATGACGGAACAATGGCCCGCATCCTCGCCTATACCAAAATTTAAAACCTTTTCGGAAAACAAATGATTACAAAATCTGCCTTTACAGCAATTATTGATTAACATATTTCTTCCACTGTTCTTTACAAACCAGCCAATTTGTGTTATAATGTACCCGATTCAGGCGAATGTCACCCAGGCGGAAACTGCAGGGGTGGCATTGGATCGGAACATTTTTAGAAGGAGGAAGTCCCATGAAGAAACTGTTTGCCATCCTGTTGACCGCAATCATGCTGGTAAGCTTCGTCTCCGCCTTCGCGGAGGAGCAGATCACCCTACAGCTGTGGTCCATCGCCACCGAGAGCGACTCCAGCCACCAGGCCTATGTCGACGCCATCGCCGCCTTTGAGGCCGATCATCCCAACATCAAGATCGAGCACAACGCCACCGAGAACGAGGCCTACAAGACCAAGATCAAGGCCGCCATGTCCTCCGGCGAAGACCTGCCCGACCTG
>CACYZW010000179.1 GCA_902778995.1 uncultured Eubacteriales bacterium | reverse complement strand
AACCTTGAAGGACAGACACAGACTGCCCTCTGATAGAATAATTCGGATGGAGCACGAGAAAAAACGGGGAACATATGGAAAGTTCTCAATCTTCATTTAAGAAATCGGGCGTACAATTCAAGTATCGAAAGGGAAAGAGGTGCTCATAATGAAGAATCATCTCATTGCTGTTTTAATGGCGTTGGCCATGCTGATCGTTTTCCCGACCAGTGTTTTCGCGGAGAACAATGCTCCTGGTGAACCTCCGTCGGGAGAAATAGGAACTCCGCCTGAGGGTGGCGCGCCCGGTGAAGGCGGAGGCTTTGGAGGCAGCACCCCTCCGGGCGGCGGCACTTCTGATTTTGAGTATACCGCTGCGACCGAGATTACAGAAGCAGCTGAACTTTCTGGCGAGACCAATTCCTCCGATACTGCCGACGAGAGTGCGCTGATCGTCAATACCAACGAGGATGTGACCCTCACGGACATCACGGTTTCCAAGACGGGCTCTTCCAACGGTGGTGACAACTGCAACTTCTACGGCTTGAACGCAGCGCTGTTGGTGATGGGAGGTTCTACCACCACGATCACCGGCGCGACCGTTACCTCCGATGCCGACGGTGCGAACGGTGTGTTCAGCTACGGCGGAAACGGTGGCCAGAACGGCGCGTCCGGTGACGGCACTACGGTGGTAATCTCTGATTCCACGATCGCCACCACAGGCAACGGCTCCGGCGGCATCATGACCACCGGCGGTGGCGTGACCTACGCGAACAACCTGACGGTAGAAACCAGCGGAGGCTCTTCCGCGCCTATTCGCACGGATCGGGGTGGCGGAACCGTGGTGGTTGACGGCGGCAGCTACACCTCTAACGGCCTGGGCTCCCCGGCTATCTATTCCACGGCAGACATCACCGTCTCTAATGCTACGTTGACTTCAAACCTGTCCGAGGGCGTGTGCATTGAGGGCATGAACTCCATAACGCTGATCGACTGCGATATGACCGCCAACAATACTCAGTGCAACGGCAACGCCACCTTCCTGGACACAATTATGATCTACCAGTCCATGTCCGGCGATGCCGACAGCGGTACTTCGTCCTTCATGATGACCGGAGGCAGTCTGACCAGTCTGAACGGCCACATGTTCCATGTCACCAACACCCACGCCATCATTACCCTTACCGACGTTGAATTGGTGAACGAGGGAAGCGATATCCTGCTGAGCGTGTGCGACGATGGCTGGAGCGGTGCATCCAACATCGCCGAGCTGAACGCCGTGGGACAGGCCCTGACCGGTACGATCCTGGTGGGCGACAACTCCACGCTGAGGTTGAGCCTAACTGAGGGTTCCAGCTTTGAAGGAACGTTCAGCGGAAAGATTATCAACAGTAAGGGAGAGACGGTCTCTACAGAAGTCGGCAACGTGTCCGTCACTCTGGATGAGACCAGCACTTGGACGCTGACTGCCGATACCTACGTTACTGAGTTCAATGGCAATCTGAGCCAGGTTGATATGAACGGCTATACGCTGTATGTGGACGGAGAAGTGGTGGCGTAATTATGTTTCATAGATTACATAAAATTCAGCCGTGCCCCAGAGAAGCAATTGCCTGGGCGGCGGAGAGAATAGGAATCTCCTATGAAAAGCTGATGATACAACTGACCGCTGAGGAAAAGGCTGGCTTAAAAGCTGCCTACGAATCATGGAAGCGTCGGGAGAATGAAAGGAAGTGTGCTGAATTATGAAAAAGATGAGAATGTTCCTGTGCGCAATGATTGCAATTGCCATGGCGCTTTCCATTTGCGCAAGCGCGCAGACCTATACCGACGAGGATATTGCCGCCATAGCGTCCAACGCCCAGCGCGCGCTGGACATCCAGGCGGTGGAAAACCTGATGAGCCGCCATGTGCTGTATCACTGCTATGGCGAACATCGCGCGGAGATGGAAGAGATCTGGGTGCAGGAACCAGCCAATCAGGCAACCGCATCCTTTGGACAGAACCAGGGCTGTTACGTGGGATACGATGCTATCTGGGAGGCCTATGTCGAGGGTCACGACAGCAACTGGCTGGAAACCGCCAAGAGCTATGCGGCCCAGCAGGGCATCGACGTGTCCGGTATGACCGATGAAGAGATTTTGGAAACCTATGGTGGCATGGGCCAGCTTTTGCTCCACGTCACCACCACGGCCATCATAGAGGTCGCAGAGGATGGGCAAACAGCGAAGGGCTACTGGTATTCCCCTGGCATGATCGCTGAGAGCGGTCAGTCCGCCAATTCCATCTGGGAGGCCTATGGCGCGGATTTCATCAAGGAAAATGGCGAGTGGAAGCTGTGGCATCTGCACATGTACACTGACTTCATGTGCGCCTTCGGTGACACTTTCACCTCTACGTCAGATAGTTCAAAGGGAATGTCCGGCAACGGTGGCCCCGGTGGCAACGGCGGTCCCGGTGGCAACGGTGGCTCCGGTGCTAACGGTGAGCCTCCGGAGATGCCAGAAGGTGGGTTCCCTGAGGGAGAGGCACCTGATTTCCCCGGCTCAGAGGAGAACACGCCGAGTGATGCCGGTGAAGCGGTGGAAGCTTCCGACAACGCTTCGAATTCTACAGAGCCGGTGACGAGCGGCCAGATCGCCTACGAGGGTGAATCCGGCGCAAAGGAACAGGCTTACGCCTCGGACAGCTATGTCTTCTCCACAGAGTACACCGAGTTCAGCACCACCAGGCTGCGTTCACAGATGGAGGTCGTGCCGATCCCGCTGCCATATGAGACCTTTAGCTTTGACGACGACAACTTCTGTCCGAGCGTTGAGGAATATGCCCTGGCTGGCGTGGATGTCGCGGAATGGTATGCGGCGCAGAAGTGAATTACGATTTGATTTAGACCAATGATAAAAGCATTCCCGTTTTCCAAAGAGAGAAGCGGGAATGTTTTTTTTCAGCTTTCAATACTGATTTAAGGTTCGCATGGATAATGGACACATCAAAAGGGGGAAATCCCCGCTACAGGAGGTAGATGATCATGAAACGCATTTTGGCGATCATTCTTGTATTAATGCTTTGCCTTTCTCTTGCCGGTATCGCGGAAGACGGCGCGCCGCAGGGTGGCCTTGGTGGGAATCCACCCGAAGGCATGGGAGAACCGCCGCAGGGCGGGCCCGGAGGTGAACCACCACAAGGCGGCCCCGGCAGAGATATAGGCAACCCACCCGACGGTATGGGCGGTCCCGGCGGCATGGCAGAGGGCGATGTGGCCAGCACAGGAAACGCCACGAATATCAATGGTACCATTGATGTGAAGGATGGTATCGTGACGGCGGATAACAATCTGACCGCTGATATCAGGGAAACGGATGGCACTATCACCATCTCCGGGATTACTTATGATAGCGGCGACTATGGCGATACCCTGTTGAGTGCCAGCAATTCCGATGTTGACCTGACCGGCGCGAACATCATCATGAATGTGGATGAAGCCGTCTCCGGCAATGAATCCGCCGGCACCGCGGCCTATGTGGATTCCGGCACGCTGACGATCTCCGATTCCACCATCGAGGTGGACGGCGCGGGGCGCTACACCGTCGCGGCCACGGGCACGGCCACGATGGTGGTGGAGGATTCCGTGATCGTCGCGGGCGGCGACGCCGGGGCCGAGGGAAATACCGCTGCCGTCAGCGAGCCCGCCTCCAATGCGGGGCTGTTGATCTCCGGCAATTCCCGCGCCAACTTCTCCGTGGGGCAGACCCACACCTTCTACTTCGATTCCCTGTGCGTGACCGACGGCTGGGCGGCGCTTTCCACTGACTCCGCCACCGGCAGCGGACTGGAATTCGTGGGCGTGAACACCGAGGCGCTGGCGCTGCACGGCGGCTACGGCATCTACGCGGATACCAACTGCCGGGATTACTTGTACGGCTCGACGCTCGTTTCTGCGGAGGTTGGCGCGATCATCTCCAACAACGGCGCGATCACCGTAGGTTCCACGACAGACGCGGAGACGGCGATGACCCAGGATGGCCACAGCGCGCTGGAATACCATAGCGGAGAAACCGGCGAGGACGAGCGCACGACCATCATCGCTGGCCGCAACGACTTCCAGCTTCACTCCCCCGACATGATGGGCGAGGGCAATTCGGACTACGCCGCAAGCCTGTCCCTGTGCCACGCGACCCTGATCACTGACGACGCCATTAACGGGGACGGCTACGAATATACTTCCGATGTGAACGGGATAACCTATATCATCCGGGCCACGGAGGACTATGCCGACAAATATGGCGATGCCGTGGGCGCGTACATCGATTATGTGACCGGCGCGGCAATCCTGGTGAAGTCCACCTCGGCGGACATCACTCTGGACGATGTGGAGATCCAGTCCTCCACGGGTGTGGCGCTGCTGACGGCGCTGAACTCCGATTCCATGTCCCGGTATCTCAAGCAGGACGTCGGCAGCGGCGTGAACGTGACTGTCACGGATTCCACCATCGACGGTGACTTCATCCACGACGACTACCAGCGGGATCTGACTGTCACCCTGGACGGCACCACGCTGAACGGCGATATCACCTTCTCCACCGCGGAGGCGTGGAACGAAAACTGGGCGGATTACGC
>CACYZW010000178.1 GCA_902778995.1 uncultured Eubacteriales bacterium | reverse complement strand
AGGGGCGACGGTACCATTGATTCCAAAAGCGCCAAGGCAGCGACGCTGGTTTCTCCCTCGGGCTTCACGCTCGCTCTCGTACAGCACATCAAGAATCACAACTGAAAGGCCGGTTTTTCCGAGCACAACCATGATTGAGGAGGATAAACCATGAAAAAGACGCTTATATCCCTGATTCTGGCGCTTGCCCTGTTGCTGTCGCTTTGCGTTCCGGCACTCGCCGAGGCCGACACGGCGGAAATCACCGAGGAAGACGTGAACGCCGTGCTGGATGAGCTGAACGGCTTCATTGACGAAACGCTGGGCGTCAAAGCGCCCGCCATCACGTCGAAGGACATGACCTACTATCTCTGCAGGATCGACGACACCCGCACCATGCCCGTGTACTTTATCGGCGATTCCGACGTGCCCTACATCTCTCTGGAGGTATCCCTACATACTGAAAAAGTACGTCCACAAGGGCAGTGAGGAACTCCAATACGGTTTGAGCTATACCCAGAATGGCGAGATCGGCATCCTGACGCGGACGGACGGCGACCCCTACACCATGATCGTCGATTGCGCCGAGGACATGATCACCTTCTTCGATTACGACGCCTTCATCCGTCTCGAGGCGGACCGCGTGCTGATCGACGTTCTGGAGGCGGACAGCTCCCATTCGGACGAGGAAATATCCCTCTTCCGCCGCGCCGCGGGTTCCTACGAGCGCTATGGCAATCCGCTTGTGCTGGATACCGGCGCCTATGGCATCGACCTGGTGGTCGACGACAAGGGCGTCTATGTGCCGATGCAGACCCTCAGCGATTTTCTGCTGTCCCTGAAGTACGTGAACCTGTTCTACAACGGCGACGCTGTTATCTTTGCACAATTCGGCGGCCTCGGCGAGGGATTGATTGGGCAGCGCACAGAATTCGGCGAGCTGTACTATTCCGCTGAAAAGCGGCAGATCAGCCCGGCCATGGGCGCGTTCAGCTACAATGAGCTCTGTCTGGCCTTCGACCATCTCTACGGCCTGAAGGAAGTTCACGGCATCGCCTGCTTTGACGACCTGGCCCAGCAGGCCGGCGCGAAGGAGGTTCTGATGGGCCCGGATCCAAACGCCGCAGACGCCGCCCTGTACGACATCATATTTACCCACCTGGACGACAAGCACAGCACCTTCGGAATGGAATCCGCCTGGAGCCGTGACAGGCTGGCCGCGGAGCTGTTAAGCACCGCTGGGTTCGGGCGCGGCTCCACTGAAGACCACGCGACGGGCGCCATGTATGAAATCGCCCGCGCGGAGGCCTATCCCGATGGGGTTCCGGCCTATCAGGAAATCGGTAACACGGCGTACATCACCTTTGACGAGTTCCTCTCCATCCCTGAAGGCGTGGATTTCTACCAGACCCCGCCCACAGCCGAGAATACCGATACCATCGGCATCATGATCTACGCCTACTCCCAGATCATGCGCGAGAACAGCCCCATTGAAAACGTGGTGCTGGATCTGTCCAATAACGGCGGCGGCGATGCCGATACGGCAATCTTCGTGATCTCCGCGTTCCTGGGCGACGGGTTCGGAAGCCTGAAGAACACCATGACAGGCGCGCTGGCCACCGCCGTCTACAACGTGGATATCAACCTCGACGGCAAGTTCGATGAGAACGACCGCGGGCTGACGGGCAAGAAGTGACGCTGCTGGGCAAGACCTCCGGCGGCGGAAGCTGCGTGGTGCTGCCGCTGACCACGGCCTATGGCACGTTCTTCCGCATCTCCGGACCCAGCCGCCTGGCCTTCACCAAGAACGGCTCGTTCTACGACATCGACCAGGGCGCGGAGCCGGACTTCACCCTCGCGTTCCCCGAGACCTTCTACGACCGCGAGGCGCTGACGGACTACATCAACAATCTCAGGTAAACCATTCGCTCATTGGTATGTGACGGGACGGGAGCATCGCTCCCGCCCCGGTGAAGCAGGTTAGATGGCCTGCACAATCTTGCCTACCTGTATTTTGATGGAAACGGTGTAGAGCAGGATTACGGGAAGGCCCTGGAATACTTCCGTCGGGCGGCGGAGCAGGGGGAACTCCTTTTCAATCTACATGGTCGGCGAATGCTATTACCTGGGAAACGGCGTGGAAAAGAACATGGATCAGGCCGCAGTCTGGTTCAGGAAGGCATGTGATCTGGGCTATTTTGATGTCGCAACCGAGGGAGAGCGCAAACACATGGAGGATGTGCTCGGCCCTCAGGATGGCGGCGCATAACGCGGTGGATTACGCCAGGGCGGGCGCTTAGCGAATATCTGTGATCTTTGGCATATGCAAGCGGCAAGAGCACAACACAACAAAGGAGGATGAGTTATGGGTCTTTTTGGTGACGGTGAAAAATGCGTATTCTGCGGCAAGGAGCAGGGCTTCCTGGGAAGCGTGTTCGGCATCAACCTCGCCGGGGGCGAGTATCTGTGCGGCGACTGCCGGGACAAGTGCGCGGCGGGTGATATTGATTTCAGCAAGCTGACGGTGGATGACGTGCGCGGCATGATGCAAGCCGCGAAGGACAACCGCATGAAGGGACAGACGTTCCAGGTGACCCGGAGGATATCCACCGGCCGTTATCGCGACGAAAAGCTCATTGAAGTGGACGAGCGCCACGGCTGGTTCCGCAAGGCGAGGGAGGAAAACGGCCTGGTCTACAACCTTGACGACATCTTCAACTTTACCATGAATGTGGAAATGTCCGTGCTCGAGAGCGGACAGCATTTCGACCTGAGCACCTACGAATACCCGGAGCTGCCCAAATGCCCCGACGGCTGCAGGGTCACCATCGGAAAGCTGATCATCTGGTTTGCAAAGAATGAATTGGGCCTGGACAAGCTGGAGTTCGACCTGATTCCCGCCTTCTCTCCCGATGAGGGCGATGTTCGCGGCGGCTATGCCTGCGCCCATGAGTTTTTTGAGATGATGCGAGACTATCGGAACGCCCGGAGGTAGTTTTCTCCACGGCAACGCTATCTGCGCCCGGATCAGCTGTTCCCGCATAAACGGGAAGGCATACAGTATCATTCAGCGATCACCAGGGAGGTTGGGTTGTTCCAATGAAGAAGCGTGCAAACGAAACCGTCGAACAGAAGCGCTACAGGCATCGGCTGACGTGGAAAAAGGTATTCCTGTACCTCGCGTGGTTCGCCTCCGGCGTCGCCATGTTCGCAATATCCTTCGGCGTTTTTGAGACGGATTACGAGAACCGCGTAAAGCCGCAGATCGATCGCGCGGTCGTACAGGTGGCCCAGCTGCTGCCCCAGATGGAGCAGAACGAGGCGGCGCTGCGGGAGGCCTACGACCAGATGATCCAAAGCTGGGAAAACATACTGAAATCCGACGAGTTTTCCATCTCCGGCAGCATCTCCCGCAACCGGACCGACGCGACCTTTGAGGACGTGGTGGGCGACACGCTGTCCTGGCTCAACCGTGTCACGAAGCTCAAGGTCGGCCGGGACGGCCTGGTGGCGGTGATCTCGAAGGAGACCGGTCAAATCGTCGCCCATCCCGACGCGAAAATGGTGGGAGACGAGTTTCTGATCGCGGAGGATTCCGAGAGCGCGGAAAACATCGGCATTTCCATCGAGGACATCAACGCGCAGGCTGCGGCGGATAAGCTGAATATCGGCTATGGGCTGCTGCTTCCGCAGGGGAAAAACTATGCTGTGACCAGCCGGCTGGAATGGATTCTGGTATCCTATATGAAGGGCATCTTCGGCAGCGCGCTCTCCTACGGGGAATACTACATCATCTGTGGCGTTCCGGTGCGGGAGTTCGTCGAAAGCGTCATGGTAAACACCCTGCTGATCACCGCCATCTACATGGTGGCGATGTGGCTGTTCGTTCACTGGATCTGCCTGGAGATGGACGCCCGCAGGGAATCGGCCAGGTCCATGCGGAACAAGCTGATCACCACCGCGGCTCTGCTGTGCGCAGCGCTCTTCGGGATTGGCTTCTATGTACAGATGCTCTCCAACGTGGCCAACGACCTGAAGACCATGGCGAAGCACGCGGACGTAGCCGTGGATACGCTGAACGCCTATGAGGCGCAGAGCGCAAAGCTGAATGAATACGTTGACAATTACTACCTGGTCCAGTGCAACTTCGCCATGACGTTGATCGCAAACGACGGCGCGGAAAACCTGACCGGGAAGGATATGCAGCGCTATGCCGACGCGCTGAAGGTCAAATACATCTACCTGTTCGACAGGGACGGCAACGTGATCGTCACCAACTCACCCTTCGACAGCTTCAGGATCAGCGACGACCCGGCGCACTATTCCAACCAGTTCCGCAGGGTGCTGGAGGGCCTGGATCATCTTGTGCTGGCTCCCCTGAAGGACGAATGGCAGGATGAGTACATACAATATGTCGCCGTAAACCGGCGGGACGAAAACAACCGGAACAACGGCATGGTGCTCATCGGCATAGACCCGGGACTGAGGGATCGACTGCTCAGCCCCCTCAGCGTGAATACCGTGCTCGAAAACCTGGTCATCGGCCTGCCGGACGATGCGCTCGCCGTCGACAAGGAGACGATGAAGATCGCGGCCACCACCGGCCTCGGGTACAAGGGCAGCCCCATCGAGGATCTGGGGATCACGGCGGACATGCTCACGAACAAATACTGCGGTTCCGTGAAGATCAACGGGGAAAATTACTACGCCGGTGTCGCCGAATCCTCGGACTATTATCTGATCACCGTCGTCCATCGCGCAGGCTATTTCGGCCCCGTCGTCAATGCGCTGAAGCTCACGCTGGTCGCGCTGGTCGCGTGCTTCGTCATCATACTGATGACGCTGATCCGGTATCAGCAGGTCGTGCTCGACGGCGCGCCGGAGGAAACGGCGCCTTCCGACGACGCTAATCCGGACGAAAAGCCCACGCCGGATGAGGAGACCCACGACGGGCTGTTATCGGGCTTAACAAACATCCTGAATATCCACGAGAGGAAGGATATGCAGGATCGCTGGCACATGAACGACACCCCCAAGGACCAGATGACGCCGGAGCAGAGGATCGGCAGGAGCTTCTACCGGCTGATGACGCTGTTCTGCCTGGTCATACTCCTGCCCACGCTTTATCAAAGCCTGAACGGCAGGATCAAGCCCTACGACCTGAACAACCTGGCCTATGTGATTTCCGGCAACTGGCAGAAGGGCGTGAACATCTTCGCGCTGACCAACACGGTGTTCCTGTTGTGCGCGATGTACGTGCTCGTGGTGCTGTTGAACCAGGTTCTCTACCGGATCGCGAAGTATTCCGACAGGCGCGTGGAGACGGTGTGCCTGCTGGCGAAGAACGCCATCAAGTACATCTGCGTGATCGCGTTCGTGTACTACGGGCTGTCCCAGTTCGGCGTGCAAACCCAGACCCTGCTGGCCTCGGCGGGCATACTGTCGATGATGATCAGCTTCGGCGCGAAGGACCTTGTCAGCGACATCATCGCGGGCTTCTTTACGATCGTGGAGGGCACCTACAAGGTGGGGGACTTCATCACGATAGGAAACTGGCGCGGCACCGTGGTGGAGATCGGCCTGCGCACCACCAAGGTGCGGTTCTTCGCGGAGACCAAGATATTCAACAATTCCTCCATCCGCGACGTCATCAACGCCAACGGCGAGGTGGCTCGCATGACGCTGAAGGCGCCCATATCCTATGACGCCGACCTGGTGGCGGTGGAGGCGATCCTCAACGAGGAGCTGCCGAAGATGATGGATGTGATCCCCGGTCTGGTCAAGCCGCCGCAGTACGATGGCATTGAATCCCTGGGGGACAGCAGCGTGAACCTGCTCATCACCATCTTTGTGAAGAACAGCATGAAATATCCCGCGATTCGCAGGCTGACGCGGGAGGTAAAGCTGCTGTTCGATCGCGAGGGAATCGAGATTCCCTTCAACCAACTGGTGCTGCACAACGCCGACGAGGCACAGAAGGATTAACGAAAGGAAGATTTAACGATGTCAGAAGAAGCAATCAAGAACGAGGCAAAGGAACCCAAAAGGCGCAGGCTGTTCCATGAGCACAGCGCGCAAAACGACATCAAGTATCGCGGGCCCATATCCTATCAGGGGTTCCAGGTATTGGGCTGGCTGTGCATCGTGATGGGCGTGGTCATCGTGCTGATGAAGCTGTCCATCAAGGTGAATCCGGAAATGCAGGCCCGGCTGGACTGGATCAGCAAAATCCTGGAGTACGTTCCGCCGCTGTCGCTGCCCTTCCTGCTGATCGCGAACTTTTCCCGCATCCTGACCAATGAAGAGGGCTACAAAAAGCAGCTTCTGCGCAACGG
>CACYZW010000177.1 GCA_902778995.1 uncultured Eubacteriales bacterium | reverse complement strand
GTCCGTCTTTCTCCTCTCAAATTACACTCTTCTGCGCTTGGGCGGGCGGCATCCGTTGTGGGGGATGGGCGTCACGTCCTTGATCATGTTCACTTCCAGACCGGCGGCCTGCAGCGAACGGATGGCGGCCTCGCGGCCCGAACCCGGGCCCTTGACATAGACCTCGACGGTCTTCAGGCCATACTCCATCGCAGCCTTGGCGGCGGTCTCCGCAGCGCTCTGCGCGGCGAAGGGCGTGGACTTCTTGCTGCCGCGGAATCCAAGTCCGCCGGCGGAAGCCCAGCTCAGCGCATTGCCGTTGATGTCCGTGATGGTCACGATGGTATTATTGAAAGAAGAGCGAATATGGGCCGCACCGCGCTCCACGAGCTTCTTTTCGCGGCGCTTGCGGGTAACCCTTTTCAGCTTCGGCTTTGCCATAGCGATTATTCCTCCTATTTTTTCGCCCCGCGCCCTCGGCCGGTCGCGGGTTTCGCCCGGCGAGACCTTGGTCCGCCCGGGCTCAGTCCGGCTTTGCCGGACGCTCAAACTTGTCCGGCGACAGCTTTTATCGCGGGACGCTCAGGCGATCTTACTTCTTCTTCTTACCGGCAGCCTGCTTCTTCGGGCCCTTGCGGGTGCGAGCGTTCTGCTTGGTATTCTGTCCGCGCACGGGGAGACCGCGACGATGCCGCAGGCCGCGATAGCAGCCGATCTCCATCAGGCGCTTGATGTTCATGGAAACTTCCCGGCGAAGGTCGCCCTCAACCTTGACGTTGTGGTCAATGGTACGTCAGGGCGATTTCGATGCGCTTCTCCCTGGGAAGGTCGACACCAGCAATTCGTGCCATGTGTTGTTTGCACCTCCAACATGCTTCTATGCTATGACTTGAAATCGGCGATATTGCTCTTACATAGTTCAAGCAACATCAGCCCCGCCCGCGCCGGGGCAAGGCCGGGAACCCGCAGGGGCTCTCGCCTGGGTTTGGCGTCTGGCGTAACGCGCAATCCCTTTGATTATGTGAAGGAATTCCAAAAACGGGTTCGCAGCCCGTCAGCCGCTTGGAATTTCCGTCAGACCAAATGATTATACCACATCCCACTGCCCGCTTCTTACATGTTTTGGACAGCGCCGGTTAAATTTTTCCGTGATTAATGTTAATATTTGTATTTTCGCACAATATGACATGTCCGAAGGCATTTGGAATTTTTATTTGCATCGGTTCCTGCATTGCGAAGACGGTTGCTGCGCAATCGCCCCACTGAACAGCAACGAAAAGCGGAGGCGCGTTCGCGCCTCCGCAAATCAGGGTTCTGATCAGCCCTGCTTCTGCTTGTGCTTGGGATTCTCGCAGATGACCATGACGCGGCCCTTGCGCTTGATGATCTTGCACTTTTCGCAGATGGGCTTAACGGAAGGTCTCACTTTCATGATATTACCTCCTATCTCATTCGGCGCTGTCGCGCTTGCTGTGTTGACAGGCTTGCCCTTGACGGGCCGCGCTGCTTGTCGGCGCAAAGCGCCAAACTCATATGATCGTCAGCTCTTGGACCGCCAGGTGATACGACCGCGGGTCAGATCATAGGGCGAGAGCTCAATCGTAACCTTGTCGCCGGGATAGATGCGAATGTAGTTCATGCGCATTTTACCGGAGACGTGGGCCAATATTTTGTGCCCGTTGGGCAGCTGAACTTCAAACATGGCGTTGGGAAAGGCTTCCGTTACAACGCCTTCAACCTCGATAACATCAGACTTGGACAAGCTTTTCCTCCTCCTCGCTCAACCAGGCGCGCAATTCATGATCTTCTATCGGCTTATCCTGTGAAAGCCGCTCCCTGAGCGCCGTCACCACACGCCCGGTGGGCTTGAGGTGCTTGCGCCGTTTTTTCTTTTGGCGGTTCATCTTCCTCAGGGCGCCGTTGGCCACCATAACGAAATCATCGTCCACCACGCCGACCACCAGATAGGCTCTCCCACGGTCCCGTCCGGCCTTTGAGATGACCACGCTGCCAAGCTCTACAGGCCAGACATTCATTTCAGAACCTCCGATACGCGTTTTCCCGGCCAGGACAGCAGCTCGGGCTCACCGTCGGTGATCAGCAGCGTGTGCTCGTAATGGGAGCAGGGCTTGCCGTCCCTCGTGACGATGGTCCAACCGTCGTCCTCCTGGTAAACCTTCCAGGTGCCCATGGCGATCATCGGTTCGATGGTGATGGTCATGCCCGCCTGCAGCCTGACGCCGCGCCCGGGCCGCCCGTAGTTGGGCACATTGGGGTCCTCGTGCATCTCGGTGCCTATGCCATGGCCGCAGAGATCTCGGATCACGCCATATCCGTGGGCTTCGGCATAGGTCTGAACCGCGTTGCCGATGTCGCCCAGATGGTTTCCGGCCACCGCCTGTCTCGCACCCAGCCAGAAGCAGTATTCCGTTGCGTCCACCAGCTTCTGTGCCTCCGGATTGCCGCCGCCCACCACCACGGAAAACGCGCTGTCGGACTGCCAGCCATCCAGTATGCAGGTACAATCGACGGAGAGCAGCTGCCCCTTGCGGAGCTTGTCGCGGTTGGGAAAGCCGTGAACCACCTGATCGTCGACAGAAGCACAGATGGACGCGGGAAAGCCGTTGTAGCCCTTGGAGGAAGGGATTCCCCCGCCGGCGCGGATCAGCCTTTCGGCCATCTGATCCAGATGCAGCGTGGTGACGCCAGGCTCAATCTCCCTGCGCAGGGCGTCCAGCACTTCGTGGAGCAGGGCGCCCGCATTGCGCATTTTTTCGATCTGTGTTTCGTTTTTGATCGTGATCATGTTTGTGTTACTCCAGCGTCGCGAGGATGGCCTTGAAGACCTCCTCCAGCTGACTGTCGCCATTGACCTCGCGCAGCTTGCCCAGGCCCTTGTAATAACCGATCAGCGGCTCGGTAGACTCGTGGTACGCCTTCAGCCTCGTGGAAATCGTATCGGGCTTGTCGTCGTTGCGCTGGTACAGCTCGCCGCCGCAAACGGGGCAGGCCTTGTCGTCAGTCAGCTTGGAAATGTGGAAGGTGCCCTGGCACTTGCCACAAATCCGCCGCCCGGTGAGGCGGCTGAGAAGCCGCTCGTCGGGCACTTTGATATCTACCACGGCGTCGGGCGCGCTGATGCCGTCCAGCGCGATCGCCTGTTCCACCGTGCGGGGAAAACCATCCAACAGGTATCCCTTCTTGCAGTCGTCCATGCTCAGGCGTTCCTTCACCATCGCGATGGTCACGCTGTCGGGAACCAGTTCACCGGCATCCAGATACCGCTTGGCCTCCAGACCCGTGGGGGTCTGGTTGCGTATGGCCGAGCGGAACATGTCGCCTGTGGAAATGTGCGGCACGCCCAAATGGGCGCTCACACCGGCTGCCTGTGTGCCCTTACCTGCTCCGGGAGGGCCCAGAAAGATCAGTTTCATATGGTTTCCTCCAGGGAATTAGTTCAGGAACCCCTTGTAGTGACGCATCAGCATCTGGCTTTCCAGCTCGCGCATGGTCTCCATCGCAACGGAAACCGCAATCAGCAACGAGGATGCCGCAAAGGGCAGGCTCACCCCGGCAATCGCGTAGATCGCCATGGGGACGACGGCCAGAACCGCCAGGTAGATTGCGCCGAACATGGTTATGCGGTGCGAAATCTTCTTGATGTAGTCGCTGGTGGGCTTGCCCTGGCGAATGCCCGGGATCATGCCGCCGTTATTCTGGATGTTCTTGGCAATCTCGACGGGATTGAAGGAAATCTCAGAATAGAAGAAGGTGAACCCGAAGATCATCAGGGCGAAAATCACCTGATAGAGCAGGTGGGTAGAGCTGACATGGGTGGTCCACCACTGGTTCGCCGCCGAATTGGGGAAGAAGGCCAGTATGGTGGCCGGGAACTGCATGATCGCGTTGGCGAAGATCAGGGGCAGCACGCCGGAGGAGTTCAGCTTCAGGGGGATGTGGGTGCTCTGACCGCCGTACATCTTGCGACCGACCATGCGCTTGGCATACTGTATGCGAATGCGGCGCTCGGCCAGGTCCACCAGCACGATGCCCACCACCAGGATGATGAACACGATCACGGAAGCGATGACAGCGGGAATGCTGACGGCTTCGGGATGGCTGAAGATGTTGACGATGTTGGTGCCCACGCTGCGGGCCAGGTTCGAAATGATACCGGCGAAGATCAGCAGGCTGATGCCGTTGCCGATGCCGTTCTCGGTGATGCGCTCGCCCATCCACATGGCAATCGCGGTGCCGGCCGCCAGGCAGAAGCCGATGGTCAGCAGGCCCAGGAAGCCGTTCGTGGCGTTGGCGTGCAGGCCGATGGTCAGCGCGATGGCCTGGACAAAGCCGAGGCCCACGGTGACGTAACGGGTGATCTGGGCGATCTTCTTGCGGCCTTCCTCGCCCTCCTTCTGCAGCTCTTCAAGCTTCGGAATCGCCACGCACAGCAGCTGCATGATGATGCTCGCGTTGATGTACGGGGTGATGCCCATGGCCATGATGGTGTAGTTGGAGAGGTCGGAGCCGGTCATCGAATTGATGAAGCCCAGCAGGCTGTAGCGCTCCAGTGCGGAGGCGATCAGGCTGGTGTTGACGCCCGGGGTGGGCACGTAGCACAGTAGCCGGTAGATCAGCAGCATGCCCAGGGTGTAGAGTATCTTCTTGCGAAGATCGGCGATCTTCCAGGCGTTCTTCAATGTCTCAAGCATATCAGAACACCTCTACTTTCCCGCCTGCTGCCTCGATCTTCTCCTTCGCGCTCTCGGTGAACTTCGTCGCCTTAACCGTGAGCTTTTTGGTGATTTCACCGTTGCCGAGGATCTTCACGCCGTCCTGAACGTTCTTCAGGATGCCGGATTCAACCAGCTCGACGGGGGTTACGGTCGCGCCGTCCTCAAAGATATTGAGGCGCTCGACGTTGACGGTTGCGTATTCCACGCGCCACTTGTTCGTGAAGCCACGCTTGGGCAGGCGCATGGTCAGAGGCATCTGGCCACCCTCGAAGCCGGGCCGCTTGCCGCCGCCGGAGCGGGCCTTCGCGCCCTTATGGCCTTTGCCGGAGGTCTTGCCCAGACCGGAACCCGTGCCGCGCCCAAGGCGCTTCGGGGCCGTGGTTGCGCCCACGGCGGGTTTGAGATCATGAAGTTTCATGGTGTCCAGACCTCCTTATTCTGCAATCTCTTCGACCTTGACCATATGCTTGACCTTGAAGATCATGCCGCGGATGGCCGGGTTGTCCTCCTTCACAACGGTGTGGCCGATGTGATGGAGACCCAGCGCCTTGATCGTGGCAATCTGATCCTTCAGGCAGGCGATGGTGGATTTGGTCTGCGTAATCTTAAGCTTCATATTGTTGTACCCCCTTAACCGAGCAGCTCTTCGACGGTCTTGCCGCGCATGGCCGCAACCTGTTCGGCGCTGCGAAGCTGCTTGAGTCCTGCCAGGGTGGCG
>CACYZW010000176.1 GCA_902778995.1 uncultured Eubacteriales bacterium | reverse complement strand
ATCTTTGCAGGCATGATGGATAAGGGGCTGCTTCGGCGCGACGATCCGGCCATGCTCGCCTTTGCCTATACCACGCCGATCTCCGCGCTGATTCACCTGTGCGACCGGGAGCCGGAGAAGGCTGGAGAGGCGATGACCCGGATCGAGGCGTTCAGCCGACATTTTACCAAAACATACGGGGTGACAGAAAATGAGTAATTCGGCGCTGGTCGTGATCGACATACAGAACGACATCACGAAGCATTACCGGGACATCATCGACAGGCTCAACGCCGCCATCGACCGGGCGATAGAGCGTGGCATGGCAGTCGTCTACATACAGCACAACAACCTGTCCGCCGGGACGCGCACCTTCAAGCCCGGCACAAAGGGCGCGGAGCTCGCGCCAGAGCTGAAGGTCGTGTCGGAAAATGTGTTTGTCAAGACAAAGGCCAACGCGCTGACGAGCGAAGCGTTCCTGGAATTCATCCAGACCAATCACGTTGACGATTTCTACATCGCCGGCGCGGACGCCACCGGTTGCGTGAAATCCACCTGCTTCAACATGCGCAAGGCGGGCTACGCCGTGCACGTGATCTCGGACTGTGTCACCAGCTATGACCTGAAAAAGATCGATGAAATGCTGACCTACTACGCCGACAGGGGCTGCGAGGTCAGGACGCTGGCGGAATACCGGAGCGCAGCCGCCTCGGATGCGTGAAGCATGGCAAACGTTATTACGGGCTTCAGAATAACGGCCGGCCTTGCGCTGCTGTTCTGTCCGGTTTTCTCCCTCCCGTTTTATGTGCTTTACCTGACGTCAGGGTTATCCGATATGGTTGACGGCGTCGTGGCGAGGCGGACGAACACCGCCTCCGAGTTCGGCGCGAAGCTGGATACGGCAGCGGATTTCGTGTTTGTGACCGTCTGCCTGATCAGGCTGCTTCCGGTCGTTGAGATTCCAGCCTGGATGTGCGTATGGATCGGCGTGATCGCCCTGATAAAGGGGGTAAACGTCGCCTCCGGGTTTATCGTGCGGAAGAGGTTTGTGGCCGTACATACGGTCATGAACAAGGTCACGGGGGCGCTGCTGTTTGCTCTTCCGCTGACGGTCCGGCTTGTCGAGCTGAGGGTTACCGCGATGATCGTCTGCGCAATCGCGACGATCGCCGCGGTTCAGGAGGGATATTTGATTCGCACAGGGAATGAACGAAGGGATGAAGAATATGCGCGGGAAATCGGAGGAGGCAAATCAGAATGAAAGCTGTATGGGCCTCGCGGGAATTGATTATCTTGGCATCGAGCGTGTATTGAAACGGGGTACGGGGGATATCCTCGAGCGGCAGGATCGAGCGATTCTGGTCCATGACAGGGTAAGCGGCGCGTTGATGCTGGGTTGCGAGGACGCCGAAGCGGGCGCAGAGCTTCTCGAACGCCATATGAACGGGGGCCGCCGCCTCATCATGGTTTCCGATCACGCCCTCGGGCTGGCTGCCTGTCAACAATATGGCTTTACCGGGATGCTCGAATGCTACCAAACGGCCTGGTATGGCGATTCTCCATGCGAAAGCGACAGCCTGGCCCTGAAAAACGCGGAAGAGTCTGATCTCCCGATGCTCACCGCCACCTACGACCTGGTGAGCCCGGAGGAGCTTCGACGAATTGTAAAACGCAGAAAGCTCCTGCTGGGCCACGACAGGGGCAACCCGGTCGGGTTTATCGGCGAACATCTGGAGGGAAGCATGGGGCTGCTGTACGTATTCCCGGAGTATCGCAGGCACGGATATGCCGTTGCGCTCGAGAAGGCAATGATCGCCCGGACTCTGAAAGAGGGCTTCATCCCCTTCGGCCAGGTGGAGAAGGGCAATCATGCGTCGCTGGCACTTCAGAAAAAAATCGGCATGACGGTTTCCGATAACCTGATATGCTGGATGTGGAAATAGCTCAGAGGAATAGAGGAAGTCAGACATTTGACCGGGAGGGGCGACCAATGAAGGCGGCAAGCTTTCCCCCGAACGCCGGGAGATGTACGCGCGGCCGGAAAGGGAAAACCGCCGGAGCATGGACGGGAAGAACGAACGGATGGTCAGCATCGCCCTGCGGCGGCGCGAATTGAACCACTCCGGCAAAAAGCGAGGACACTGAGATGAACCGAAAACTGATACACTGGTTTGGACTGACGGGGCTGCTGGCGCTGGTCTCCTATGCGGCGGCAGTGATCTTTTCGCCGCTGGCCTATCCGGGCTATAACTGGATGGCGCAGGCGGTCAGCGACCTGTCGGCGGAAACGGCGCCGTCCAGAATCCTGTGGGACCGTCTGACGGCATTCTATGGGACAGGGAGCGTCGTATGCGCGACGTGTGTCGCCATCTATGTATCCGAGGAGAGACTGTCCACAGGCCTTTTTCGCACAGGGATATATCTCTTTGCCGCAATGAACTGGGTGTCCGCCGTAGGGTATAAAATGTTCCCCCTGGCTGACGCGGGCAAGGAAATTGCCTCATTCCAGGAAGTGATGCACATCGTCGTCACGGCAGCGGTGGTGCTGTTGTCCGTCGCTTCGCTGGTGGTGCTGATCATTACCGGAATCAGGAATGCAAATGTTCGCAGGATAGGGATCAATGCCACGATTGCACTGGCCATGATGATGGTCGGCTCTATCGGAATGGGAGTGGCGCCACCGAAGTATTTCGGCATTGTGGAGCGTTTCAGCGTATTCGCTGCGGTGGGCTTCAATGCGGTGCTTGGGCTATTTCTGTTCAATGGATTTCGGGGTATTGCGGACAGGAGCATGATCAAATGAGCCGAATCGTTATTCTTGTCGGGAGCCTACGCAAAGGCGGTAATACAGAACTGCTGGCTGGCGCTTTTGCTGAAGGAGCAGGGCTACATAATAAAGTTGAAGTTGTTTCCGTGGCTGATTATAGTATCCACCCATGTACAGGGTGCAACCGCTGTTTTTCCAATGAAGACCATGCCTGTGTCCAGGATGACGATATGGCGTTGATCTATGAGAAACTGAGAAAAGCAGATACTCTCGTCGTCGCTTCTCCGGTATATTTCTATGGCATCAGCGCGCAATTGAAGGCGTTGGTTGACCGGCTGCATACGCCGATGCGGAATGCATTTTCAATCCGGCGGCTGGGCCTGATCCTGGTTGGCGCTGCAACGCTACCGGATCTTTTTGATCCCATCGTTATGCAATATCGGATGATTTGCAGGTTCTTCAATCTGGAGAGCATCGGGACCGTTCTTGTCAGTGGAGCGCGAGAGAAGGGTGATGTCAAGTATAGAGACAGTATGCAACGGGCGTTCGAGCTTGGCAGCAAACTGAATCAGAAAGGATCGTGATCACATGAAGACAATCGGACTGATCGGCGGAATGAGCTGGGAGAGCACGGTTACCTATTACAAAATCATCAATGAAACCGTGAAGGAGAAGCTTGGGGGATTGCACTCGGCGAAGATACTGATGTGCAGCGTGGATTTTGATGAGATCGAACGTTGCCAGTCTGCCGGCGAATGGAGCAGGAGCGCAGAGATCCTTTCAGATGCTGCCCAGCGTCTCGAAGCCGCAGGGGCAGATTTCATTGTTATCTGCACAAACACCATGCACAAGGTTGCTCCGGAGGTGCAGGCATCCGTATCGGTTCCACTGCTGCACATCGCAACAGTCACCGCGCGAAGGTTGAAGGAAGCTGGTATCTCGACGGTTGGGCTCCTGGGCACCAGCTACACCATGACGCAGGCATTCTATGTGGATGTGCTGAAGGATGCCGGAATCGACGTCCTGATTCCGAAGGGCGATGATATTCAGCTCGTCAATGGTATCATCTTCGATGAATTGTGTGTCGGAACCATTAGAGAAGTCTCAAAGAACCATCTCCTGCGTATCATCGCTGACCTTTGTCGTCGCGGCGCTCAGGGCGTCATTCTTGGCTGCACGGAGCTGGGACTGCTGGTCAGCCCGGTAGATGTCGATCTTCCTGTTTTCGATACGGCCATCATTCATGCCGAAGAGGCGGCGTTAGAAGCACTCAGATAAAGAAAAATGACATTTGTTTGAGGGATTCAAAGACAGGGGAGGTGCTGAACTTGGATAACATGACCGCATTGGTCAGCTGCTTTGCGAGAGCGTACCACTACAAAAACAGCGAAAGACCCGCTTTTGCGGATTCCATGTCGTCCGGGATATTGCCCCAGTAATTGTTGGTGTCCTGAACCATTTTCGTGTTGTGGCCGTAGCCGCCGGTGGCCAGGATGACGGCCTTGTCTGCATGCAGGGTTACGGGAGTGCCATCGGCCTTGGTTGCCTCAACGCCGACCACGCGACCACTGTCATCGGTGATGAGGGCATTGGCCCGGGTCTCATACATGATCGTGCCGCCCTTGCTGTTGATAGCGGGACCGAGCACGGCCACATATTCCTGGCCCTTGTCCATGCTGGGGTTGTGGCCGCGACGCCACATGCCGCCTGTGGCCTGGGTCACGACATCCTGCCACTGAACGCCCTCTTCAGCCAGCCAGTTGACGGTATCCATGGCGTTCTTGGCCATCGTGGATGCGAGGTCATAATCACTGTAGACGACGTCGCCGTCCAGGCTCTTGCGGAGGCCATAGTAGTAGGTCATGATCGTGTGGAACTCGATGCTGTCGAAGTGCTTGGTGGTATCGCCCGCCAGGTACTCCTCGATCTGGCCCTTCAGGGACAGGAA
>CACYZW010000175.1:5210-6612 GCA_902778995.1 uncultured Eubacteriales bacterium | reverse complement strand
TCCGCGCTGAAGGACGGCGGCACCTTCCTGCTCAACAGCCCCTGGACGGCCGAGGAGATGGAGAAGGAGCTGCCCGCTTCCATGAAGCAGCTGCTGGCGAAGAAGCACGCGAAGTTCTACACCATCGACGCCATCAAGCTGGCCAAGGAGGTCGGCATGGGTGGCCGCATCAACACTATCATGCAGGCGGCGTTCTTCAAGCTGGCCGACATCATCCCCTACGACAAGGCAGATGAGTACATGAAGGCCTATGCGAAGAAGACCTACGGCAAGAAGGGCGACGAGGTCGTCAAGAAGAACTGGGATGCCATCGACATCGCCATCTCCGGCCTGGTGGAGATCCCCGTGCCCGAAGCCTGGGCCAACGCCACCGAGGGCGCCGTGGCCATTCAGGTGACGGACGATCCCTACTTCAAGACCTTCATCGAGCCGATCCTGGCCCAGGACGGCAACAAGCTGCCCGTCAGCATGATCGATCCCGCCGGCCGCGTGCCCACCGGCACCACCAAGTACGAGAAGCGCGGCATCGCCGTGGCGGTTCCCGAGTGGAACGTCGACACCTGCATCCATTGTGGCAACTGCGCCATCGTCTGCCCCCATGCCTGCATCCGCCCCTACCTGCTGACCGATGAAGAGGCCGCCAAGGCGCCCGCTTCCTTCAAGGTCGCCGAGGAAAAGGCCGGTGCCTTCAAGGGCATGAAGTATCGCATGCAGGTCTCCGTACTGGATTGCACCGGCTGCGAAAACTGCACCACCGTCTGCCCCGTCAACAAGGGCGGCAAGAAGGAGCCCGCTCTGGCCATGAAGCCCCTGCACACCCAGACCGAGCAGGAAGCCAACTGGGAGTTCGCCCAGACGCTGCCTGAATTCAAGGGCGCGCTGGACGTGCGCGGGCTGCGGCGAGACCCCCTACGTCAAGCTGGTCACCCAGCTGTTCGGCGACAGGATGATCGTTGCCAACGCCACGGGCTGCTCCTCCATCTACGGCGGCTCCGCCCCCACCTGCCCCTACACCACCAATGAGGAAGGCCACGGTCCCGCATGGGCGAACAGCCTGTTCGAGGACAACGCCGAGTTCGGCTTCGGCATGAACCTGGGCATCACCCAGAGGCGCGAGAAGCTGGCCGAGAACGTGAAGGCCCTGGCCGAATCCGAGTGTGGCGAGGCCCTCAAGGCCGCCGCGGAGGATTGGCTGAAGAATATGGACGACGCGGAAGGCTCCAAGGCCGCCGGCGCGAAGCTGGTCGAGCAACTCAAGGGCTCCGGATGCTGCGAATGCTCCGCCTGCAAGGCCATCCTGGACGACGCCGACCTGCTGACCAAGAAGTCCTTCTGGATCTTCGGCGGCGACGGCTGGGCCTATGACATCGGCTACGGCGGACTGGATCACGTGCTGGCCCAG
>CACYZW010000175.1:0-5200 GCA_902778995.1 uncultured Eubacteriales bacterium | reverse complement strand
AAGGCCATGACCGAGGCCGAGGCCTATCACGGCCCGTCCCTGATCATCGCCTACGCGCCCTGCATCAACCACGGCATCAAGATGAACCAGGCCCAGCTGGAGATCGCCCGCGCCGTCGAGGCCGGCTACTGGCAGACCTATCGGTTCAACCCCGCTGCCGAGAAGAAGTTCACCCTGGATTCCAAGCCCCCGAAGGCCTCCTATCAGGACTTCATCAAGGGCGAGAACCGCTACGCCTCCCTGCTGCGCCAGTTCCCGGACATCGCGCCCGAGCTGTTCGCAGAGGCCCAGAAGGACGCCGAGGATAGACTGGCTTCCTACCAGAGGCTGGCCGCGGAATAAGCGAAAGCTGATTCCACGAAAATATGATTTGCCCCCGCTCCGCAATGCGGAGCGGGGGTTTGTCTACAATGCCGTCATTTGCTCTCGCGATGGGGATATCGAATAATGATTTTGGGGACCAAGTGTGCTATAATGGAGCAAAAGCAATGGAGGGATGAACGTGGATTACAAAATCAAATTCCTCTGGGACGATGAAGCCGCTGTCTGGGTGGCGACCAGCGAAGACGTGCCGGGGCTGGCGTTGGAATCGGGATCCTTTGACGCGCTGGTGGAGAAGGTTCGCTTTGCCATTCCCGAGCTTTTGGAATTGAATCGCCAGAGCGCGCGGCAATACAATTTAACCTTCCTGGCCGAACGACACGAGCGGGTATTTGCGCATGGCTGAATATGAAAAGAAGGTGCGCGATCTGCTGAAGCAGCACGGCTGCTATCTTGTGCGTCGGGGAAAGGGAGACGGTTCTATTGACACGTTTATGTTGTCGGTAGAACCGTCCCCCTGACATACAGACCTGCGTGGTTCGCCCGCCCTGTCTGGTGGATGTCTGCAATCCCTATTCACAGCCAGGCGTTCACCATTAAATCTTCGTTACTGGTCTTGACACGGGAGCCATTATATACCGTCTGGTAAACTTGGGGATTGACTGCACCCAGGCCGTCTGTTATAATCGTATTGGTTCTCGTTGGAAGGAAAGGACAGACCGACCAAAAGGAGGCATATTACATGAAGCATTGGATAAGATTTCTGACACTCGTGCTGGTGTTGCTGATGGCGGGATCTGCCATCGCCGAAGGCGCATTGAACTTCGACGGGGAGATCGAACCGGAGAAGATCGAAGAGATCGGCTTGCTGGACATCGACGACACGGTTATTACGATCGCGGAGCCGGAGGCCTATCCGGCGGCGAACGCCGCGGGCGTGAAGATCAATTCTGCCAATTTCCCGGACAAGGCGTTCCGAAGCTATGTGAAGGCGCAGTATGATAAGGATGGCGACGGCACGCTGTCGCCGGACGAGGCCAACTCCGTCGTTGAGATGTTTATCGGCGAGGATGACGAGCGGTTCGTACAGGTGAAATGCTCGAACATGAAGGGACTGAAGTTCTTCCCCAACCTGAAATTGCTGGCGATCGTGCGCTGTCCCGTGAAGTCCCTGGACGTGAGCGGAAACACAAAGCTGGAACTCCTGATCTGTTGCTTTACGAATGTAGAAAAGGTGGATGTGAGCAAAAACACAAGGCTGACGGAACTGAACGTTGGAAGCAGCAAGGTTAAGACGCTGAAGCTGGGCAAACAGAAGCATCTTGAAACGCTGGTCTGCGACAACAACAAGCTGAAGTTGCTGGACGTGACCAAGTGCCCGAACATTACCTACCTCCAATGCCATGACAACAAACTTTCGGAGCTGGATGTATCGAAGTGCACCAAGCTTCAGGATCTGTATTGCGGGAACAATCAGTTGAAGGCGCTGGACGTAACCAGGAACAGGAAACTGATCGATCTCTGGTGCGATTGCAATCGGCTGAAGACAATAGATGTGACCAAGAACACCAAGCTGGAGGAATTCAACCCCAGCGAAAATCCGCTGGGCCAGCTGGACATCACCAAGAACACAAAACTCCGGGTCCTGGCCTGCGACAGCAACAAGCTCACGAGCCTGAATGTCAGCAAGAACAAAAAGCTGGAGGTGCTCATCGCACACAGCAACAAGATCAAGAGCATCGACATCGGCAACTGCCCGGTCCTGAAGAAGTACCTCAAAAAGAAGGCCACCATCAAGGAAGGGCATGCCATTTGGTTCGGAAAGTGGGAGGACGAAGATTATACCGATCTGCTCAACATCGATAAGAGCACGAAGCTGATGGACGGGAATAAGGTGCTCTATCCGACCGCATGACATCTGACACCGAACACGCACCCCGTCCACTTGGCCGGCTGCTGCCCACGGCGCAGCCGTTGATGCGAAGCGTCATTCAACCCCGGCTCCGTCAGGCGCCGGGGTTGAACCGTCTTCTTTTTATTTGAACTTCTTCACGATCACCAGCTCGATGCAATCGCCCTTCATGCCCACGACTACGTCAATGTCAGGGGGACGGTTCTATTGACACGCTTATGTTGTCGGTAGAACCGTCCCCCTGACATATAATGATGTCGTCCTGTCCAGAGAAATGAAAATACATTGACAGGGCCATCCTTTTTTGCTATATTTTTCACAGTGAGGTGAATCGTATGCGCAAATGGATCAGCATTCTCCTGGTCGTCGCCATCCTGATGACGAATCTGTCTGCCTTTGCGGAGCAGGGCGAAGAAAAAGATCTTTTGGGGACGATAGGCGGTTTTGTTACCGATACCATCAACAACGCGGGGGACGCCATCGGCAACGCCGCAAGCGACGTCTCCGGCCTCCTGAACGACGCCGGGGATGCGATCGGCAATGCCGCAAGCGACGTCTCCGGCCTCCTGAACAACGTCGGGGATGCGGTCGGCAGCGCCCTCAGCGACGCGGGGGATGCGATCGGCAACGCTCTCAACGACGCGGGGGACGCCATCGGCAGCGCCGCAAGCGACGCCGGAAACAGCATCACCAATGCCCTCAGCGACGCGGGAAAGGGATTTCTGGAGTTTTGGAAGAATACGGGCGAGCAGGTCGGCGACGCATGGAATTGGGCTGCCGTTTCCGTGTCGGAAACCGGAAATGCCATAAACAATTCCGCCCGTGAGACGTTGGGGAACCTCAGAACATGGCTGTCTATATCCGGTGACAACGCCTTGAACACCCTCAGGGGCGTGTTCGGGGAAGTGGCCTCAGGCCTCGGAATGGCGGCCGATAAGGCGGCTGAATTATGGGACAACATTCAGAGATACGCCGAGGCCAGAAACATCAATATGGTCGTATTGGTCAAATTGGCGGTGGCCATTATGATCCGGGTAAAGATGAAGAATGACACGGCCCTGGGTAGAATGGCGGGCGCCTACATCGACGAAATCGTCATGGACTGGTTCGACGACTTCAATATCGACAGCGACAAGGCCGCGGCGCATGCACTCGCGACGCTGGATACCTCCCTGGAAAACGCCTTTCAGGGAAGTCAGAATTGACCCCCGGGAAATACCGCAACGTATATTTTGAAAAGGGGCACATGACATAGCTCCGGGACGGTCTTCATCGTCGCCCTGACGTGATCGGCGGCGTCGATGAGGGCCGTCCCTTTTTTTGCTGAAGCCTTTGAGGCTTCACGCATTGTCTCAGGATCGTTCACAGTCCGTTCACAGCGTTTTATGTCTCGTTTTAACTACCTGTCGTACAATCCAAATTGACAAAAACAGAGGAGTGATTTCCATGAAAAACCGTATATTTGCCATACTGTTGACCCTTGTGCTGCTGCTCGCCTTCCCCGCCGGTGTGCTGGCGGAGGGCCCGGGCACAATGCCTGCGGGCGGGATGCCCGGCGAACCCCCGGAGGGCGAGATGCCCGGCGAGCCCCCGGAGGGCGGCTTCGGCGGCGGCACCCCTCCCGGAAGCGGCGCCGCGGACTTTACCTATGCCGCCGTTGCGGAAATCAACGAAGCGACGGAGGAAGCCGGCCAAACCCACGTCTCGGAAACCGCCGATGAAAGCGCCGTGATCGTGGACACGGACGCGGCCGTGACCCTCGCGGACGCCGTCGTCACCAAGACGGGCGATTCCAACGGCGGAGACAGCTGCAACTTCTACGGCCTGAACGCGGCGGTGCTGGTGATGGGCGGCTCCACCACCACGATCACCGGCGGCACCATCACCTCCGACGCCTCCGGCGCGAACGGCGTCTTCAGCTACGGCGGCAACGGCGGCCAGAACGGCGCGGCGGGCGACGGCACCACCGTCGTCATCTCCGACACGACGATCACCACCACCGGCGACGGCTCCGGCGGCATCATGACCACCGGCGGCGGCGTCACCCAGGCCTCCAACCTGACGGTGGAGACCTCCGGACGATCCTCGGCGGCCATCCGGACCGACCGGGGCGGCGGCACCGTCGTGGTGGACGGCGGCAGCTATACCACCAACGGCCTCGGCTCCCCGGCCATCTACTCCACCGCCGACATCACCGTCAGCAACGCCACGCTGACCTCCAACCTGTCCGAGGGCGTGTGCATCGAGGGCAAAAATGCCATCACGCTGAACAACTGCGACCTGACCGCCAGCAACACAAAGCGCAACGGCAACGCCACCTTCCAGGATTCCATCATGATCTACCAGTCCATGTCCGGCGACGCCGACAGCGGCGAATCCCACTTCACCATGAACGGCGGCAGTCTCACCAGCCTGAGCGGCCACATGTTCCACGTGACCAATACCAACGCGGTGATCGCGCTGACCGGCGTCGAGCTGGTCAACCGGGACGCGGAAAACGTGCTGCTGTCCGTATGCGACGACGGCTGGAGCGGCGCGGGCAACGTGGCGACGCTGAACGCCGAGCGGCAGGCGCTCTCCGGCGCCGTACTGGTGGGCGACGACGCCACGTTGACGATGAATCTGTCCGACGGCTCCACCTTCGAGGGGGCGATCAGCGGCGAGATCCAAAACAGCGAGGGACAGACGGTGTCCACAGAGGTGGGAACCGTCGCCGTGACCCTGGACGAAACCAGCACATGGACCCTGACGGCGGACAGCTATGTGACCGAGTTCAACGGCGACGCCGCGAACGTCATCTCCAACGGCTATACGCTGTATGTGAACGGCGCGGCGCTGGAGGGTACGCGGTAAGCAAGGGTGTTACGACGTTACCATTCACCATACAAGCAAACTATGCAGGGAGGTATTGGAGGGGAGCAGCCCCTCCAATGTTCAATCGGCCCCGGCGACATGTGCGGCGGGGCC
>CACYZW010000174.1 GCA_902778995.1 uncultured Eubacteriales bacterium | reverse complement strand
GTTTCCATCGATGGTGAGGTCGAATTCCAGCCACATGGTCGGCGGCCTGGGGCCAAGATCAAGTATGGCGATGCCGCCCGGATTCCCTTTCAGGATGTACCGATTGCTATCCTGTGTCACGTCTCCGAACGTGGTCACGCTGTCCAGGCCAGCGATAGATGCCCACGTCCTTGCCCTGGATGGCGCGTCCGATCCAGCCGCATAGATACCGTTTCCCCTTGAACTCAGCCGTCTTTGCCGCGTAATAAACAAAGCCCGTGCCATCCAACACGTTGTCCTCCGGGGCGACGAACGGCCCGTTGATGCTGTCGCTCATCGCGTAATAGGTGACGCAATCCCAGCTGTAGAACAGGTAGTATCTGTCGCCCATCTTGAAAAGGTCGGGACACTCCAGCATGTACTGCGCCTGCGGGGCATACAGCACACCGGCATAGGTCCATATGGTCAAATCCTCGGAGGTGTACTTTGCGATCACGCCGCCCAGCTCGTTTTCGCGTCCGGCGATCAGCAGCCAATAGGAGTTATCCTCTTCATTCCAGAAGACGAAGGGGTCGCGGAAATCGTCTTTTGAAAAGTTGTCCTCTGCGTAGAAGGTGTCCTCCGACAGTTTCGTCCAATGATCTCCGTCCATGCTGACAGCATGCATGACACACTCGCGGCCCTGGCCCAGCGTACCCATCGCGTCGTTGTGGCCCGTATAGAACATGTGATATTGTCTCTGCCGGTCTTTCAGCACGGAGCCTGTTCCCAGTGCCAGGTCAGGCGCGTCAAATGTGCCGTAGTCTAGCATGAGTCCATCGTCCCGATAGCTGCGCAGGTCATCAGTTGAAAACCGGTATATGGGATGATAACCCTGCCCGTTGTGGTCGGTGTCGTACAGGTAGTACAGTTGAAGCTCGTCGCCGTCCACAAATGGCATGACATCGCCCACATAGCCGCCCTCCGGCGCGGGATAAAGGTTGTATGGAACCGGCTGATTTTGCGCCTCGGAATCGTCCAACACCAGGGCAGGCTCGGCCGCAGCCGCGAGCATTGTGATCCACAGACAGATGAGCAGGATGAGCAGCGTCTTTTTCATGGCCTCTTGCCTCCTTCGGTCGGGTTCCGTCCTGTCATGGATTCGCTGCGCAGATTCTATCGACTTCGTCGCGCTCCGGCATGGATCGTATCGCGCCCTTCTTCGTCGTGACCAGGTAGGCCGCGGCGTTGGCAAATCGCAGCATTTCCCTCAAGTCGTCCCGGCTGAGGTTATCCAGACCATGTTCCAGTATGAAATTCAGCACGCTGGCACAGAAGGTGTCGCCCGCGCCGGTGGTTTCAATGGTGCCGCCCAGCAGGAAGCTGGGGACAAATACGCGCTTGTCCTGATAGAAGGCATAGCTGCCGTTGGCCCCGGCGGTGACGTTGAGCAGCTTGATGTTCGGAAACTGCGCGGCCAGCTTGAACGCGCCGCGATTGAAGTCGCTCTCGCCCGTCATGAATTCCAGCTCATTGTCGGCGATCTTCGCTACGTCAGTTTGGGACAGTCCCCATGAAATCTGTTTGCGGGCATCCGTCAGCTTGTCCCACAGCGGCGGTCGGAGGTTCGGGTCAAAGGAGATGATCGCTCCCGAAACCCTTGCGGCAAACACCGCCTCCTGCGTCGCGGAACGCGCCGGCTCATGCGTCATGGACAAGGTGCCGAAGTGGAAGACCCTCGCGCCGGTGATGATGTCCATCGGAAGTTCTTCCTTGGTCAGCATCATGTCCGCACCGGGGTTGCGATAGAAGGAAAAGCCGCGGTCGCCGTTTTCGTCGTTTCGGACAAAGGCCAGCGTCGTGCGCACCAACGGGTCCATGCGCAGCGCGTCCATGCAGATGCCGGCGTCCTCGGCCACCGCCCGCAGCCCGTGCCCGAACATGTCGTCTCCCACCTTGCCGATGAAGGCGCAGGACTTGTCCAGCTTGCGGAGCATCGCCAGCACGTTGCACGGCGCGCCGCCCGGATTGGCCTCAAAGACCGGGTTCCCCTGGTCGCTCACGCCGTTGGGCGTAAAGTCGATCAACAATTCTCCCAGCGCGACTACGTCAAATGCTTTCATGACTGCCGTTCCTCCTCATACGATTGTCGGCGTGCTTCCCTCCGGGGCCCGCCGACCCGGAAAACATTCTGTTTTCCTAATCTCAAACATAAGGTCGTACTTCTCAACGTCGATCACGGCCATACCCTCCGCCCTGAAGCTGATGGACGAGGCCTCCTGCGGCGTGTAGAGGATGAATGACGCCGCCTGCTCGCCGTCGTTGAGGAACAGCTCCATGCTGTTCCTGTCCATCACGATCCTCAGCTTGAGGTTGCCGCCGTCGGGATGCACCTGGAAGTCGCGCACGTTCAGGATGTCGTGCGGAAAGCCGCTGTGCGTGCGGTCCACCCGAACGGTATCCGTGCCCGGCTTGAAGCGGATGCTCGTGTAATCCTCGCCGTTGCTGGCGACCTTGATCCAGAAATAGCGGTACATCGCCTCGGCCTTCCACGGTCGGATCGTCAGCGTCATGTCGAGCACTCGGCCCTCGATGCCGGAGAGGTTCAGCTCGTCCGATACCACGACGTCGCTGTAGCTGACGCGCGTTCCACGATACTTTTCCAATTCCCGCACGGGGTTCTGGATGAGCCGCCCGTCCACGACGCGCAGCTCCCGCGGCACCGTCATCGCGCCGAAAAACTGTCCCTCCTCCGGCTTGCTCTGCGAGGTCTCCCAGTTCTGCATCCAGCCGATCATCACTCGCCTGCCGTCCTCGGTCAGCACGGTCTGCGGCGCGTAGAAGTCGATTCCGTAGTCGATGGCCTGCACCTTCTCGCGGATGAGGTGGACGTTTTCGCGGTCGTACCTCCCGATCAGGCAAACCGTGCCGTTGCCGAGGTGGAACTCCAGGCCGATGGGCTTCATCTCCTGGGGGCTGACGAACAGGACATCCTTGCCGTCCAGGTTGAAGAAATCCGGGCATTCCCACATCCTGCCGTACTGGTTGTGGCAGGAGGCCAGCTTTCCGATGAAGCGCCAATGCAGCGCGTCCGGGCTCTCGTACATCAGGATCGTGCCGCTGCCGTCGGGCGTGCGATTGCCGACGACCGCGTAGAAGGAATCACCTTCGCGCCAGATCTTCGGGTCGCGGAAGTCCATCGTGCTGCCGTTCTCCGGCACGTCGCCGTCGGACAGCACGGGGTTGCCCTCGTATTTCACATAGTCGACGCCGTCGCCAAAGGCGAGGCACTGAACCTGGTGCTGCCTGACCTTGCCGTCCTCCCGGCGATAGCTCTTGTTGCCGGTGTACATCAGAAGGTGACGCCCGTCGGGAAGCTCCAAGGCGCTGCCCGACCAGCAGCCGCTCTTGTCGTACTCCTGGTCCGGCGCAAGCGCCGCAGGCAGTCGCTCCCAGCGAATGAAATCCCGCGTCTTGGCGTGACCCCAGTGCATCGGGCCGGCGATGCGATCATAGGGATAGTATTGATAAAACAGATGATACTCGCCCTTGTACAGGGAAAAGCCGTTCGGATCGTTCATCCAGCCGATGTTCGGGGTCAGATGGAAGCACGGACGCGCCTCTTCCGAGATGAAGGGAACATAGGTCGCCTCAAAATCACGCGCTTGCTTCAGCTTGTCGCATTTCACGGGCATTCACTCCATACATTGTCATGTTTGCAGGAAACTCCCCGCTCCAAAGGGGAGAAAAGGAGCGGGGAGCGTGAGAGGGGGATAAACTTCAGATTATTCCATGTTGGCGAAGTAGCTGTCCAGCGCGGCCTGCTTCAGGCCCAGCAGCTCATCCAGGCCGTAGGCCTTCAGGTTGCTGATGTAGCCGTCCCACTCAGCCGCCACATTGCCATTCATGATCCAGGCGGCCTTCTGGCTCTCGGCGAAGGGCTTGAGGTCGGCCTCGATCTGGGTGATGCGCTCCGTGGTAGCGCTGTCGAGGAACACCGGCGGGAAGTTGTAGTCCATCTGCATATAGGGCGCGTACAGGTTCTTCATGTCGTCCAGGCGCGCTGCGGCATCGGCGGGCTTGGTGGTGTAGACGCCGTAGTACTCGTCCAGGATGGCGAGCGGGCCGCCCAGGTTGGTCTTCATGCGCAGCTCGTAGGGCACGACGCCGTCCGGGATGGGCAGGTGCGACAGCGTACCGTCGTCCAGCAGCTCGAAGATGTTGTCCTGGGTCTCGTCGCCGTAGGTGCCCCAGTTGGCCTGCACGGAGATGATCGGATCATACAGCTGGTCGATCCACGCCGCGGTAATCTCGGGATACTTGTTGGTGCAGGTGATGACGGCGCGGCCAAGGTCGAAGCCCATGGCGTTCTGGCGGGTGATGTTGTACTCGCCGTTCGCGTTCTTCAGCGCGGGCAGGGCCACATAATCGGTGGGCGTTCCGGCGCTGTTGCTGTCCCAGGCCGTGTATACGCCGTAGCGGTTGCCGGCAGCCTTGGAGACGTAGGTGTTGAAGTCATGGGTGAACACTTCGGGGTCGATCAGGCCCTCTTCATAGAGCTGGTGCAGCCACTCCAGGCCGGGGATGATGCCCTCGTCGGCCAGGGTGTAGACGACCTGCTTGTCGTTGGTGACGACGTAATGATCGGGGTTGTCGCCAAAGCCGAATGCGCTCAGCAGGATGCAGACATCCTCGTTGCCGCCGTTCATGACGAAGGACAGGGGCAGGCAGTCAGGCTTGGCGGCCTTGAAGGCGCGCAGCACTTCGGTCAGCTCGTCGGGCGTGGTGGGCATATCATGCCGCCGATGGCCTGGATGGCCTCCTTGCCCTTGCCCAGCTCCTCGATCCAGGGGAAGCAGTAGATGTGGCCGTCCGGCGCGGTGATCAGGGAACGGTATTCCGGATAATCGTCCAGCACCTTCTTCAGGTTGGGCATGTAATTGTCGATCAGCTCGTCCACGGCGATGATCGTGCCATCGTCGGCGTAGCGCAGCACGTCGTACTGGCCCATCTGCGCGTCGAACACCATGTCGGGCAGGTCCTTGCGGGAGAGGATCAGGTTCTTGGTCTCACCGAACTGGTCGTCCACATAGCACGTCCAGTCGATGACGACATTGGTGTTCTCCTCCAGGCGCTTGTAGATCAGGCGCTGGCTGAAGTCCTGCGGCGCGAAGGAAGGCGCATGGGTGATGGCGGTAATGGTCACGGATTCCGCCAGCGGAAACTCAATGCCCTCGGCGAGGCAGGCCGTGGTCACGAGCAGCGCGAGAATCAGAGCGACGGTTGCGAGAAACTTCTTCATGGGAACATCTCCTTTGTTTGTCGTGATGATTCTATGTCGTAATGATCAGCCCTTGACGGAACCGACCAGGACGCCCTTTTCAAAGTACTTCTGGAAGAACGGGTACATCACCAGCAACGGCAGGCTCGACACCACAATAGTGGCGTACTTCAGCTGCTCGGCGATCTTCGCCATCATGGCCGCGTTCTGCGCGTCGGAGACCATGCCCGGGCGCGGCGTGTTCTGCACCAGGATCGAGCGAATGACCATCTGCAGCGGGAACTTTGCCTGGTCCTCCAGATAGATCATGGCGTCGAAGTAGCTGTTCCACATGCCGACGAACTGATACAGCACCAGCACGGCGATGATGGGCTTGACCACCGGGATCAGGATCTGGAAGAAGTAGCGGATGTCGCTGGCGCCGTCGATCATCGCCGCCTCGTGCAGATCGGCGGGGATCGACTTGTAATAGGTGCGCGCCAGTATGATGTTCCACACGTTCACCGCGCCGGGCAGGATCAGCGCGAAGGGGCTGTTGATCAGGCCGAGGTTCGTGATCAGGATGTAGGTGGGCATCAGACCGCCGCCGAAGAACATCGTGATCGTGAAGAAGGTGTTGAAGAACCTGCGCCCCACGAACTGCGGGATGCTCAGCGGATAGGCCGCCAGCAGGCAGACGATCGTGGAAAACGCCGCGAACGAGGTGGAGTAGATGAACGAATTGAGGAAGCCGCGGGGCAGCATCGCGTCCTGGAACACCCTTCGGTAGCCCGCGGTCGTCCAGTCCGCCGGATTGAAGGAGATGCCCTGGTTCGTCAGCACGACGGGGTCGATGAACGAGGCGATGATGACGTACACCAGCGGAACCAGCACGAACAGACAGAACAGCGCCAGGATCAGGAACATGAAGAACAGCATCAACTTGTCCTTCTTGGTGTAGAACATTCTTACCTGCATCGTATGTCCCCTCCTTACAGCCCTTCGCCTTCATTCAGGCGCTTGACAACGGCATTGACGGTTAGCAGCAGTATGACGTTGATGATTGAGTTGAACAGGCCCACGGCGGTGGAGTAGCCGTAGTCGCCGATCTGCAGGCCCAGTCGGTAGACGTAGGTGGGAATGATCTCGGAGGCCGCGCGGTTCAGGTCGGTCTGCAGGGCCAGCGCCTTCTCAAAGCCGATGGACATGATCTGTCCGGCGGAGAGGATGAACTGGACCACCATGATCGGGCGGATGGTCGGCAGGTCGACGTTCAGGATCTGCTGCCACAGGCTCGCGCCGTCGATGTTGCAGGCTTCGATCAGATCCTGCCGCACGCCCGAAAGCGCCGCCGTGTAGATGATCGAGGCCCAGCCCGCTCCCTGCCAGATGCCGCTGGTGATGTAGATAGGACGGAATGCCTTGGGACTGGTCATCAGGTTGCTGTTCAGCCCCAGCAGAGCGTTGATTGGCCCGACCGGAGACACGCGATGATGACCGGCGGCAGGAAGCCCCACAGCAGGCCGAACACGCTCAGCTTCAGGGTATTGCCCATCAGCTTGGGGAACTCCGGCGAGGTCAGGAAACGGGTAAAGTTGTCGAGTCCGATGAACTTGCTGCCCAGGATACCCAGCCGGCTATTGTACTTCTGGAACGCGATGATCAAGCCGCCCATGGGGAAGTACTTGAACACCAGTGTCAGCAGGAACGCCGGCAGCATGAAGATCACATACAGCTGCCAGTTGTTCTTGACATAGGCCAGCTTGTTCTGCATGCTTACCTGTTGTGAAACTGCTGGTTTCTTCATGATCCCACCCTCTCGCATTATTGTAAAACCAGTAGATTTACATTTTGTATCCCCTGTTTGCCTATTATTATATCATGTATTTACTGTTTGTCAATACCAAAATTGCATTTTGTGCAGTTTTGTATGAATTGCCAGTATTGAAGCGCTTATGAGCCTACTTTGTAATAAAAAATTAACATACAAACAGCCGTGTTTTACATTATGTAAATCTTGAAATCGGCGTCGTCCTGTGTTATTATATTTACAAACAGTCAAATCTGAAGGTGTTATAAATGGCAATCAAGCGAGCAACCATGCAGGACATCGCCGACGCATGCGGCCTGTCCCGAAACACGGTATCCAAGGTATTTAATGGAAGGGGAACAGTGCCGGAGGCAACCCGGCAGATGGTGCTGCAGAAGGCACAGGAGATCGGCTATGGGCAGATTCCGAAGGAAGCGCCCACAATGACTGAACAGCCCCGGAAGAGCGTCGCCCTGTTGACCTGCAATATGCCCAGGGATTTTCACTTTGGCACGATCTTCCTGCCTGCGTTTGCCGAACGGCTCAGTCGTTCCGGCTACGCCCTGGTCATGTATGAAATCACCCCGGAGGAACAGCAGCGCAACGCGCTCCCCTCCCACATGGTTCCGGAACAGACCGCTGGCATCGTCTGCATCGAGCTGTTCAATCGCGTCTACATGGATATGGTCTGTAATCTGGGCATTCCCGTGATCTTCATCGACGCCTACGCCGGGGCGACCCTGTCGGTCGCAAACTGCGATACCATATATATGGAAAACATCGCCAGCATCATTGCGCTGACGCGGCATGTGGTTGAGAAAGGCGCGAAAAGCATCGGTTTTATCGGAAAGCCAGATCATTGCGAGAGCTTCCGGGAACGCTGGGAGGGCTTCAAAACCGCCATGCAGCAATCCGGGATCGCGCTCGATCCATCCCAGTGCATCCTTGAAGGGAACCACGACAACCATTTGGATATGAATTGGATCATTGCGCGTTTGGACAGTATGCCCCGGCTGCCGGACGCCTTCGTCTGCGCCAATGACTTCTACGCCATCAATCTCATCGGCGCACTGAAGCAAAAGGGACTGTCCGTCCCAACGGACGTCATGGTGACCGGCTTTGACGGAACGTCGCAGTCTACGGTGGTCGACCCGCCGCTGACCACCGTCCAGATCCCCAGCGTCGAGATCGGTCGCACCGCGGCGGACATTCTGCTCAACCGATTGGATAACCCCGCCCGCCCCTTCCTGTCCGTCTACATGAAGACGACGCCGGTATATCGGCAGTCGACAGATGCTTCAAGAGAACTGTAATTACGTCTCATAGTTATATGAAATAGTCGATCCCCGGCCAACGGCGCTGATTGCAAGTCAACGTCGCCAGTCGGGGATCAGTATCAATAGAATAACGTTTTAAAAGTTATGTCGCGGTCCCCGTCCTGCTGAACTGCTGGATCGCCTCGGTCACCCGGTCGATGGTCTCCTTGTGGGAATCGTCGAACATGTGGGTGTAGATGCCGCTGGTGACGGCGTTGGAACCGTGTCCCAGCGCCTTGCTGATGTTGAACATCGGCACGCCCAAGTCGTTGGCGATGGAAGCAAAGGTATGCCGCAGGTCGTGCAGCCAAACCGTTGTCCATGAGGAACTTCGTGAACAGCTCCGAGATGTAGTTGGGGCGATATGGCCTGCCATCTGCTGTATTTCCCTTGTCTCTTCCAGAATCTTCGCTTCACATCTCTTCCAGAAACCGGCTGATCTCGTCCATCACATGATCGGCTCCGGCATTGTGCAGCACGATAACAACCACGCCGATGATGATCCGGCAAACATGCCATGCTGACGATTCCTTATCCTCCTGAAAGCAAGAAGGAGTTCCAGGCATTCATGCAGCAGATAGCCGATGACCTGGGGATGCCCGTCCGCCACCATCCTTTGGCAATCCACTTGATAGATGACCGGCTTTCCGTGGCGGCTGCCAACCTTTCGCGCCGTTTCCACATCGGCAGACAGGTGGACATACAAGCGGCCTTTCGGTACATATTCCGGCGTGATAGGGCCAGCGTCACGCAAAAATAAGGCAACCGTCACGGAGTTTTAGGGCCACTTTCACGCGGTAACGGGGCCACATGGATTTGCCTCTCTAATCGAGGTAAATCGCAGCAAAAATGAGTAACCGCTGGGGCTCTGCCCCAGACCCCGGAGTTTAGCGCTCTGGTTTTCCAGGGAGTGATACCATAGAAGTGATGTTTCGCTCTCATAACGGGAATGGCGCGGTATCAAACTGTTCCATCCTTGTCAAAGCTCATGGATATTCGAGAAGTTCTCCAAGGTTGAGGCCACCCAACCATATGAATTAAGTGGCCCTATCGTTCCGTGATGGTGGCCTTATTTCTCCGACAGGGTGGCCTTATTTCTCCGTGACGGTGGCCTTAAAAAGCCGTGAAGGTGGACTTTTCAGCCCGTAATTTGCGTCGTATCGGTTGTCAAGCCCCTTTTTTTAATTTGGGGACAGCTTTAGTCTGAAATGAGCAAGCGTTCCAGCTTGTCGATCTTGTCCCCCGTCATCCCGCATCGCATCAGGTAGTCCCTGGCCGCCAAGCGCAGATCA
>CACYZW010000173.1 GCA_902778995.1 uncultured Eubacteriales bacterium | reverse complement strand
TGTCTGCTGATTTCTTGACTTGCCGCCAGCAAGCCTTCGAAATCTGCAGTTTGCAATCGACTAAAATTCATCTCGTTACTGCACGACTCGATTATGCGGCATTTCCTTAGAGGAGAAACCAAGGATGAAGACAGGGTTGATCTTAGAGGGCGGCGCGATGCGGGGCATGTTCACCTGCGGCGTATTGGACGTGTTTCTGGAAAACGGCGTTGCGTTTGACGGCGCGGCGGGCATCTCCGCCGGGGCGGTATTCGGCTGCAACTTCAAATCCCGGCAGGCGGGCCGGGCCATCCGCTACAACAAGCGCTATGGCCGCGACCCCCGGTATTGCAGCCTGCGCTCGCTGATCAGGACCGGCGATCTGTACGGCGCGGACTTCTGCTATCGTGAGATTCCCGACGTGCTGGACCCCTTTGACCGGGAGGCCTTCCGGGAGAACCCGATGGCCTTCTATGTGGGCGCGACGGATATCGCGACCGGCGAGGCCGTCTATCACCGATGCACCGACGCCGGGGCGGAGGATATGCTGTGGCTGCGCGCCTCGGCTTCCATGCCGCTGGTATCGCGGCCCGTGGCGATCGGGGGAAGGCTGCTGCTGGACGGCGGCATCGTGGACGCCGTGCCCTTTGAGCAGATGGAAAAGCTGGGCTATGACCGTAACGTGGCGGTGCTCACCCAGCCGAAGGGCTATCGCAAAGCGCCCGCCCGGGGCATGGCGCTGTTCCGTCTGGGCCTGCGGCGCTGGCCGAAGGCGGCAGAGGCCATGGCCGTGCGCCACGAGGTCTACAACCGTCAGATGGCGGAAATCGACGCCCGCGAGGCGGCGGGAACGCTGCTGGTCATCCGCCCGAAGGAGAGCCTTGGCATCTCAAGAACCGAAAAAGACCCCGCCGAGCTGGAGCGGGTGTATCAGCTCGGCAGGGCGCAGGGCATGGAAAGCCTGGAGTCGGTAGGCGCATACCTTCAATAGCCTGATGGAAAACCGCACAACGCTCACCGCCGCCAGGGGCTGGATTTCAGCCCTCTGGCGGCGGTGAATTTTTTTCTGCGCTTCGTCCTGCGGTGTTTCCTTAAGCCAATCAGTCCTCCAGCGCGTCCTCCGGGTAGATGCCGGAGTCGATGAGTACCTTCCTGTAATTGCCCTTAGTGACGGCTATGGGGGTGCACAGGAATGCGGGCACGACTTTTGAGCCGTTGTCAAAGGTCTTTTTGTCGTTTACGGAGACCGTCTTATGGTTGACGATCTGCCCAACCATCTTGACCACCTGCTTCACCAGTACGGTGGTATCCTTGAACACGGACATGGCCTGCTTGTCCTTGATGATGTACTTGACGTTCTCGAGGTCGCAGTCCTGGCCGGTGATCACGGGCCACTTGCCCGTGTATTTGGCCTCCAGAGCGTGGATCACGCCCAGGGCGGTGGAGTCGTTGGAGCACAGCCAGGCGTGCAGCCGGACGCCGTCGGCGTATTTGGAGGACAGGATTTTCTCGGCGCGCTTCCGGGCGTTATCTGTAATCCAACCCTCCGTGCAAACATCGGTGAACTTGGTCTGGCCGGAGAGAACCTTCAACTTGCCGGACTTGATGTAAGGCTTCAGTACGCTCATCGCGCCGTCATAGAAGCCTTTGGCGTTCCTGTCCTGGGAATCGCCGGCGGTGAACTCGATGTTGAAGGGCCCCTTGGCGTCCTTCAGCTTCAGGGCGTTTTGGATGTATTTGCCCTGAAGGACGCCGATCTGGTAGGCGCCGAAGGTGACATAGTAGGAGACGTCTTCGGATCCCATGATGAGGCGGTCGTAGGCGATGACGGGGATGCCCTTCTCGCTGGCCTGCTGCAGCACTTCCCCGAGGGAATAGGCCTCGATGGGAGCGACGACCAGCACGTCGCAATCGCCGTCGATCATCCTTTTGATTTGGTCAAGCTGTGTGGCTACGTCGTTCTGGCCATAGCACATATCGACAGCGTAACCCGCTTTTTCCAGCAGGGACGTCAGGTTGGCGCCGTCCCTCTCCCAGCGATACAGGTCTTGGGTGGGAAACGCGATACCGACCCTGGGGGTCGCCTTCTTCACCGTCACGGTGCAGGTCGCCTTTTTCCCGTTGAAGGTCGTTACCTTGATGACCGCCGTGCCCGCCTTGACCGCAGTGACCAGTCCGTCGTCGCTCACCTTCGCTACCGACTTCCTGTTGCTGCTCCACTTCAGCTGCGAGGCGGACTTTGCGGGCAGCGTCGCCTTGAGCTGGAAGGTCTTGCCTGCCTCCAGCGTCAGCTTCGTCTTGTTCAGCGTGACCTTGGAGGGCGCCGCCTTCACGGTGATCTTTACCTTCAGCGCGTCGCCGCTCTTGAGCGTGATGGTGATCGTCGCCGATCCCTTCGCCTGGCCCTTGACCACGCCCTTTGAAGACACCGTCGCGACTTTCGCGTTGGACGACTGGTATTTCTTTGCATCCTCTGCCTTCAGCGCGAAGGTCTCGCCGACACCCAGCGTCACCTTTGAAGGCACGCTGGCGTTCGGCTGGACGGATTCCGGGCTATCCGGTGTCAGCGCGTCGGCGTCGATGGAGAGCGACAGATCCAAACCGCCCTTGATTTCGACGTTGTCCGGAAGCGACAGCTCCAGGCCGCCCGAAACGGCGCCAGCGTCATCCCTGGGCGTCTCGATGGATTCGACGGCATCGAGCGCCACCCCTCCGTTCGGGACCTCAGCGAGCGCCGAGAGGCCCGGCACGGACAACAGAACCAGGATCAACAGCAGTGACAGTGTTTTACGCATACGTCATTTCTCCTTTGCTCCGTAGTTATTTGAATTATAACCTTTCCTTAATTATTATAATGGTTTCGTTTCAAAAAGTCAATCTGTCGGGCGCAGATCTTTAGAGTGTGTTTCTAAAATGAGGGATGTGCAGTTTCGAGTGGATTTGCCTGCAGTTCAAGGCGATTTTCCGCAGGCTTAGTGGGGCTAAGTCAAGGGAAATCAACGCAGAAATGCAGGCAAAGACACCGAAAATGCATCTTGGCGAATTTAGAAACACACTCTAGGGGCACAGCGTCAAATAACGGAAGAATTTCAAGACAAGAGTGGCGAAAGCCATAGGAACGGCAATCAGTGTGTGTTTCTGAATGCGGGGGAATGCAGTTTTGGATGGATTTGATTTAATCGATATGAAATTCCTCGTTCTTGTCCTTGGTCGGAATGATCTCCTTGACCTTTATGTTGCGTTCCAGCAGACCCATCTTGTACAGATGCAAGGGGATGCGCTTGTTGGCATAGGTTGCCAAAGGCCAGTTTTTTTCGACGTCAAATTGAGGCACATAGAGGACGGTCTTTTTCTTTCCGGCTTCCACGGCGCCTTGCAACTGCCGCAATATATCGTTGTCCACCTTATAGCAGGTTTGAGCCGGCAGGTTGAAGTACATTGAATTGCGATAGGTGACATCTGCGGTATTGCATTCAAACGCCAATATGACCAAAAGCAGCGGGACCACGATCCTGATCCGGGGCAGATGGCGTATGATCTGCCTGAACAAGACGAGCAGGATCAGCATGCCAAAGAAGAACAGGCCGTAGAAGGTGTCGGGCCGCGTGATATACCCGGGTGCGCACACGGCGCATGAGAGCAACAGATAGATCGCTGTGAAAGGCACGGCAATCAGTGCCCACAGCACCGACGCGGTTTCATTCCAACGCTTTTTCCACAGCGTTATGCCGATTCCACCCACAAGCAGAATGGCGGCCATCCATCGGAAGGTATGGCTGACGCTGAATAAAACGGGCTTCGCCGCCGCCAGGGTGGTCTGAACGGTTTCACTGAAATTGAGGTTTTTGATTTGTGCGGCCCGTCGGCCGTTGAATTCAAACAATTGCGCCAGTGCCCAGAGCGCCAGCAATAGAAGCAGGCCCGAGTTTTCTTTCAGTGTATCCCGCAGCCAGCTCTTTTTATCCTTTTTTGTGGCAATCAGGGCAATCAACAGCGCGACGCCCGCGTAGATCCCGCCGATCATGCTTGCCCACAGGTTTGAGAATGCGCAGAAGTATGCAAGCAGCAGAAAAAAGGCTTTCCTCATAGAGTATCCCTTTGAAAAGAAGCGGCGCAGCTCCGGATCGTCGGCTACCCACAGAACCAGCGTGCAGTTCAGCAAATTGGGAATGACATAGTAGAAATGCGTGCAAGTGTTTTCGGTCAGCAGCATATACCGGTTGAAATTGTCCTCCGAACGTAAAATCAGAAAATGGCAAATCAGGAACAGCAGGGTTATCCCGACGCTCTCAAGGGGACTGCTGCCCTCACGCTGGAAATGCCTCATAACCATCCAGGTTAACAGCGTGACCGCGGCGGAAACCGAGACGGCGTAGCCAATGGTCAGTGAGAAAAAGTAATCCCCAGTGACGGGGTAGATGACGTGAGCGCTAAATTGGCTGACCGCCGGCATAAAGACTTCCGGAAAGACCCGCGTCGGATTCCAAAAATGCCATATCGGCCAGGCATGCCTGTGATAATAGGCGTAATACCAGCTGTCCGTATCAAAAAGGACGATGGGATGTATCTTCGTAAAGAACACCGTGAAAAAAGCAAAGCACATGGCCAGTGTCACAGCTGTCACCACGCGGCGTTTTGATTGCATCATCATGGAATCATGCACTCCTTTAAACGAGGTTTGTAGTTGGAGAGCGTTTCAAAATTCGACGAAATGCATTTGGCTGGAAACTGCGTTGCAGATACGGCGTCAACGGTGCCGCGCCTCAAATCTACGATTTGAGCCGTGGCAGTCCGCGCAGCGGACTCGGAAAT
>CACYZW010000172.1 GCA_902778995.1 uncultured Eubacteriales bacterium | reverse complement strand
CTTGCCTTAGGGTCCACTAAAGCTGCGAAAAAGCGCCTTGAAATGCAGTCAAATCCACTCGAAACTGCATCTCCTTCCATTTAGAAACACACTCTAGTATTTTGGACCGTATGAACCGGAAGATCGGCTGTGGTTGTTCACATATTTTTCATCATGGTTTTTAATTCCATTTCAGGTTGCAATTCTATAATGCACCCGTCAACGGCGAACATAGTATAAATACCAATCAGAGGACAGGAGAGAATTGAGCATGAAGAAGTGTTTTGCGTTGTTGCTCGCCTTCGCAATGCTGGCGGTGACGCTCCCGGCATTCGCTGAGGAAGCGGGCGTCTCTGGCAAGGAAGCGATTGAGTACGCACTGAACCTGGCGAACAATCCGGATCAGGAATGGACCTACAGCGTCGATGCCGACGCCTGGACGCTGTCCGTCGTAACGGCTGTGACCAATCCTGTGATTAAAGACGAAGAGGGCGTTTCCGTATGCGTGCCGGGCGCGTATGTCACGGGCATTGATACCGACGGCGACGGGGAAGCGGATGTGACCGCGAAGACCGCATCGGACGCCGTGAAGGGAAGCCTGGTCATCGACTACGAGGCCACCGTCACCAGCACCAACGGCCAGACCTACACCGCCGCCACCGCGCCCTGCATCCTGAACACCGGCGCGGCGGGCTACGGCAATTCCAGCAACACCGCCGCCGCCGCGACCTATGCCGCCGAGGGCTACATCAACGTGGCCTGCGGCAACCGCGGCAAGCAGGACAGCTACACAAACGGCGCGGGCGAGACGGTCTACACCGGCGACGCGCCGAGCTGCCTGGTGGACCAGAAGGCGGCGACGCGCTTCGTGAAGTACAACATACTCCTTGGCAATCTGCCGGGCAGCGTGGATTACTGGGTGTCCACCGGCGGCTCCGGTGGCGGGGCGCACGCGGCCATGTTCGCAGCCACATCGAACAATCCGGATTTCTACGATTATCAGATCGCTGTCGGCGCAGTGGGCGTGTATAAGCTGGCGGACGGCAGCTACTGCACAACCGTCAACATCAACGGCGAAGAGGTGGCGCTCTCCGACGGCGCTTGGGGCTGCGTGGCCTACAGCGCGATCACCTCCCTGTATGAAGCCGACATGGCCCTTGCGATGGAATACACGCTGAACACAGGCTTCAGCTACAACACCGATTTCCAGCAGGCGCTGGCGGCGGTGCTGTCGCAGGAATACATGGACTACATCAACGGCCAGAACCTGACGGTGGAAGAAGCCGCGGTCGGGTTCGATTTGGACGGCGACGGCGAACTGGGCAGCACGGTTGCGCTGACCATCGAGTACGATGCGGAGAAATACGCCGATACCAACGGCTTCGGCGGCAGCTATCTCGACCTGTATCTGGCGGAGATGACGGAGAACCTTCAGTGGTATGTGGATAATCTGGCTTATGCCGAAGGCTGGACGTGGTTCAACGCCGAAGGCGAGGCGCTGTCCGATGAAGAAGTCGCGGCCATGACCGACGCTGACCGTGCCCAGGCGTTCATCGAGGGACGCTATGACAAGGGCAGCTCGGGCCGAGGCGGCCACGGCGGCATGGGCGGCCCCGGCGGCGGCTTCCCCGGAGGAAAGGGCGGTCCCGGCGGCATGGGTGGCCATGGCGGGGAAATGGGTGGATTCCCGGAGGGCGAGGCGCCTGCAGACATGGGTGGGATGCCGTCCGGCGACGCCGCCGCAAATGGCGGTGAAGCCGATGCCCGCAGCTTCGACAACGCGGATGTCGCCGCAAACAGCGCGGGCGACGAAATGGACGTGGGCACCCCCGACGCGGGCACGACCCAGGCTGTGGGCGCCAGCGCCAATTCAAACAATTACGCGGACTATGACGACATGCTGGCAGCGTATGAGGCCGATATCGCAGAGCTTCAGGCGGGCGACGCCTACGGGAACAATATCGTAGACCTCTACAATCCGCTGAACTACATCGGCGCCCAGGGCACGGAAAACCCGACCTGGATGCGGATCGTCTGCGGCGCGGTTGAGGGCGACATCGCCATGTTCAATTCCCTGAACATGCAAATTGCCGCGCTGAACGCGGGGATCGACGCAACCATTGAATGGCAGTGGGATGGCGGCCATGTGCCCGGCGAGGTGCTGGGAAACAGCCTTGCGCTGTGGGTTGACTGCATGTACGGCCAGTATGTGGACGGCGCGGCGGCGGTCACCAAGTCCGGCACCGCGGCGCAAACCGCAAACGGCACGGCGGAATCCCCTTCCGGAACCGATCTGTCGGGATGGGTAACGCTCGACAGCGACGGCCGGGTCTCCTTCTCCCTGGCGGATGGAATGGCCTACCGCACCAGCGGCGCAAGCAAGGCGGTTCCCGGCTTCGACGTAATCGACTATGGCCAGGAGGATTATGTCTTCGGCGATGGCGATACCGACGCCCGCCACTGGAGCGCGTGGGTATTGAAGGCGCTTCAGGAGAACCGGGAGGCGCTGGAAAGCCTGTTTAATGGCCTGATTTCTTGACTTGCCGCCAGCAAGCCTTCGAAATCTGCAGTTTGCAATCGACTAAAATTCATCTCGTTACTGCACGACTCGATTATGCGGTATTTCTTTATTGCTGTACCTTTGAATTTTTCCAGCCCTCACGCCGGATACAGGCAACAAAACGGTCGGCCGCAACGTCATATGATGGAATGATTGACAATCAGGAGGCGAATGAACATGAAGAAGTATGCATGGCTGACCGTTCTCACCGCGCTGATTCTGATGCTCGGCAGCATTGGGACGGTACACGCAGAAATAATCCCACCCCACGGCGAGGGGCAAATCGGCCTGCAGGCGGTGGTGCTGTGCGAAAGCCTTACCGTGCGCCGGGAGCCCAACGCCGCTTCCAAGACGGTGACGACGCTGGATTATGGCAGTCTTCCCATCGTGACGGAGCAAAAGGACGGATGGGCCTTCTGCTTCCTCGGGGATTCTGAGGATTCCCTTTCGGGGTGGGTCAACGCCGACTACATCGCCAGCGATCCCGCCTGGTACCGGACGGACAAAAAGACGACGGTATACGCCTGGGGTTCCACGGACGCGAACAAAATCGCCCTGTTGAGCGCAGGCACTTCCATGCCCATTCTGAAGGACGAGGGTGAGTGGCTCATCGTCAGCCTGCGGGGCGCAACCGGGTGGATTCAAAAATAGCATAGACGACGGGTCGTATCAAAATCGCCGCCCGAAAGGGCGGCGCAGACCGCTGAAAAAGCCCGCAAACGCAGAAAACGCTTCCGTCAAATAAAACCGGAAGCGTTTTCTGCTTGCTGTGTTGCCGGGATATGCAAAACGCGGTTACTTACGGCTATATCAAAACCGCCGCCCCTTCGGGCGGCGCAGACCGCTGCTGTGTTGGCGTCGCCTGCAAAATGCGGTCATTTACGACGGGGTAAACTCCCTTTTTTGCAGGCTCGCCGCCTTGCCTTGCAGCCTTTTTCAGCGGCCGGCGGTTTTTATCCGGCAAACGATGTTGGCCAGGGCGCAACCGGACGGGGGCGCAGGCACCCCGGTATGGGGCGTCATCCCCTTGCGTCGTACCATTCCAAAAAGCTGTGTTCCTCGCCCCGGGTCTTCCAGCCGGGGAAGGTATCGAGGCTGACGGCGTGTATTGCGTTGAACACGCTCTTTTCCACGTCGGGATTGTCCCGGCGCAGGGTTTTCAGCAGCTGCTTGACCTCCTGGCGCTTGGAGGGGCCCACGCCGTCGCCGCTTTCGGAAGTGCGCTCGGTAAAGCGGCAGGCGCATTGCAGGAATTCCAGGCGGTTGTAGCGCCTCCAGGCGATGATGTCCTCCTCGTGGACGCAGTAGAGGGGGCGGATCAGCTCCATGCCCTCGAAATTCGTGCTGTGCAGCTTGGGCATCATGCCCTGGAGCTGCGCGCCGTAGAGCATGGCCATCACCGTGGTCTCGATCACGTCGTTGAAGTGGTGGCCCAGGGCGATCTTGTTGCAGCCCAGCGCCCCGGCCCTGCTGTACAGGTGGCCCCGGCGCATCCGGGCGCACAGGTAGCAGGGGTTTTTTTCCGCCGCGTTGGCCACGTCGAATACATCTGTCTCGAAAATTTCCAGGGGTATGCCCAGCAGCCGGGCGTTTTCCTCGATCCTGCGCCGGTTGGCGGGCGCGTAGCCGGGGTCCATGGCCAGGTATTTCGCCTCGAAGGGCACGTCGCTGAAGCGCTGCAACAGCTGCATCAGCTTCGCCAGCAGCATGGAATCCTTGCCACCGGACACGCACACCGCCACCCGGTCCCCCGCCTGGATCAGCGCATATCGCTTCACCGCAAGTATGAAGGGCGTCCAAAGCTCCTTGCGGTACTTCTTCTGTATGCTGCGCTCGATCAGCTGGAGGGGCGTCAGTTCCCTGGGCATACTGTCTCCTCCGCCGCTCTCAATTCCTCATTCCTCATTACTCCATGTCCTCCCCGTCCTCCAGGCCGCCGCGCATGGGGATGTCCAGGGGCACGTGCTTGCCCCTGCGGCGATAGGCCCGCTGCACCTGTTCGGCGTGGCGCAGCGACAGCGCGTGGGAGGCCCGGATGCGCCGCATCAGCAGGGTCACCACCTGCTCGATCTCGCTGTCCGGGGTGTAGTTGGCCTCCACTGAAAAATCCACGCGGCCCTGCAGCAGCATGTCGTCGGCAACCTCGTCGGCCCCCGGGGCGTGCACGGCGATGGAATAGCCGCCCTTCTGCTTGGTCATCTTCATGCAGGGCACGTCTGTCAGGCCGTCGCCCACGTAGATCATGTTGGAAAAGGGCACCCGGCGCATGTATTCCGGGGTGAAGGCGTTCAGGTCGCGGTCGTTGGTGACGTCCAGTATGCCCTTGTTGATGCGGAAGAGGTACTGGGTCTTGCTGGTGTAGTTCACGGCGGTGGAGGGCCAGACCGCCTTGCCCGCCTCGTCGTAGCAGAAGGAGGCGGCGAATATGGCCTTGAAGTATTTGCCGATGGCCGAGCCGCGGATGATCTCCGTCAGCCCCGAGGAGATGATGTAGTGCTCCACGTTCACGCCGCACTCCCGGCCGATGGCGTTGATGCGGTCGAACCAGCCCAGCACCCCGGGAAAGAACTCCACATCGCGGCCCAGCGCGATCAGGTTTTCCTTCGTCAGCTCCATCTCGCCGCTGGCCATCTTCTTCATCAGGTACATATAGGTCAGTATGCTGTCCATGTCGTGCTCGCGGGCAAATTCGCCGCACTTGCCCCAGAAGACGTCCGGCTCCACCTTGATGCCGGGCAGGAAGGAGTATTCCTCCATGTCCCGGGGCGAAAGCGTCTTGTCAAAATCGTAGATCAGGGCGACGATGGGTGTCTGCATGGGGACACGCTCCTTCCCGTTACATAACAACTGGGCGGTTGCGAGCAGCCGCCCAATCGGGTTTGTATGGCGTCAGGTGGGTTTATCAGGCGTGGGGCGCGGAATCCGAGAAGAGCTGTTCCTGGGTGGCGACATCGGCGACGCCGGTGACGTCGAGGCCTACAGCCTTCTGGAACGCCTCGACGGCGGCCTTGGTCTTGCTGCCGAAGGATGCGCCGGTGGATTTCTGGGGCATGTAGCCCAGCTCATACAGCCGGGCCTTCAGCGTCTTGACCTGGTCGTTCTTGTCGCCCTTTTGCAGCGTCACGTAGCCGTCGGCGGCGGGCTGCTCCGGGGTGGCGCTGTCGTCCGCAGCGGGCGCGGCGGGCGTGGGCGTGGCCTGTGCATACTCGGTGCGCGGCGCGTCCTCGGCGTACAGCCGCTTCTGCGTCTCGTTGTCGGCAATGCCCGTGGCTTCCAGCCCGGCGGCCTGCTGGAACAGCTTCACCGCCGTCTGGGTCTTGCTGCCGAACGCGCCGTCGCGGTCATCCAGCAGGAAGCCCAGCGCGAACAGCCGGTTTTGCAGCTCGAGCACCGCGTCGCTCTTGTCGCCCTTGGACAACGTGGCGTAGGTTATCTCCGGCTCGGGGGTGGGGGTGGGCGTGGGCGAGGCCGCGACGGTCACCCGTTCGCCATTGACCACGGCGGTCAGCTCCTGGGCGGTGGTGGCGTTCTCCACCTGGGCGATGGACTGATCCACGATGGCCCAGCGCGCGGAGGAATCCTGACCGGATTCACCGGCGACATTGTCGGCCTCGGTGGCGTCCATCAGTATGGCGTTGCCGATGTTGCTCTGTATGTTTTGCAGCGCGGAGACGTACAGCGCGTCGTTCACCGCCGGCTCCTCGGGCATCAGGCCTTTAAAGGCGGAGGAATCGTTCGTCACCCGCTCGGTGAAGGCCAGCACGCCGTCGTTGCGGTACACGTTGAGCAGCTCGTTGATGTAGGTATCCTGGCGGTGGGCCTTGATTTGCTCCAGGCCGCTGGCGTACAGGGACTGGGTGACGCCCTCGATCTTCGAGGCGTTGCCCCCGCCGCGAATGTGGCGGAACCACAGCACGCCGCCCACGATCAGGGCCGCGGCCAGCACCATGATGCCCGCCACGCGCAGGATGTCCTTGACGCCGATGGTGCGGCCGTAGCGGATCTCGTCGAACTCATCCTCGTCGATGTCGTTGAACACCTCGTTCTGCTCGCTGTCGGAGGCCGTCTGGGTATCGTCGTACACCACCTCTTCCTTGGGCGTGGCGAAATTTTCCTCCCGGTCGTCGATGGCGCGGCGGCGGCGGGCGGCGCGGCGGTTCTGGGTCGCCTCCAGCTTTTGGATGTAATCCTCCACCTCGCTGCTGATGCCCGCGCGACCGGTGGATTCGATGGGACGGGTGCGCAGCTCCGAGGTGTCCATGCGCTCCATCTTCAGCTCTTCGTCCACGGCGTTCATGGTGTTCTGAACGTCCTCGGAGAGGCTGTCCACGGGGGGAAGCTCCGCGCCCTGGGCGTCCTCGGCGTCGATCACGGCCCGCATGTCCTTGCGAATTTCCTCGGGCGCGGAGGTCTCTTCGTAGACCGGGCGATAGGTGGTGCGGCTGTCCACCGCGCCCTCCTGGCGCTGTTGGTCGGACATGGTGGTATAGGTGGTGCGGGTATAGGCCGCAGACGCCTGGCCCGCAGGCGTATCCGGCAATATATGGGGCTGCGCGGAGGTATAGGGCGTCCCCTCAAAACGGCTTTCTCCCACGGGCGTTTGGCAATGGGGACAAAGCTTATCTTCCGGCATCAGTGTTTTGCCGCATCTGGAGCAGAACATGGCATGGCCTCCTCTTGTGGCGATGATATTCCATACCGGGCGGTATAGCATGCGTTTTTCGACAAGGCCCTGTGGCCTCCGACGAATCGCGCGACCCCGCTGCGCGGCGTCCCGCCCATCGTGCATAAACCAAGAATAACCACCCTATCGTATATGATAGGATGGTTTATGGCGCAAATCAAGGTAATAAATATGACTTTAATTCGATATTTTCCAGCTACTGCCGTTCAGTCGCGCCATCAGCTGTCTATCGTCGGCGGGTTGCAGTTCGGGCAGGGCTCCAGGCCCTCCCGCAGGGCGTCGCGCACGGTCAGCTCGCGGCCGTTGGTCTGGGTGCGGCAGACCTTCGTGGCGTGGTAGTAGACGGCCTCGCTGCCATAGACGCTGTACACGATGGTGTCGTAGATCGCCTCGGTCTCGTCGTTGGCGATCTCCAGCTTTTCCTCCTCGGTCAGCAGGTCGCGCTCGGTGCCGCCGGCGGCCTTTACCTGCTCCAGCTTGTTCTGGTACACCAGCTCCTCGGAATTGTACAGCGCGGTCAGCACCTCCTCCGTCGGCGAGGGGGTCACCAGCGCGGGCGGGGCGGGCACGGGCATGCGGGGCGTCAGCTCCTGGTGCGGGGTCATCAGCACGACCAGCGCCGTCATCTCCACCGTCGCCAGCGTGGTCAGCAGCATCCTGCCCCGGGCGCGGAATATGCCGTACCGCCACAGGAGGAACAGCCCCAGCGGCGGCAGCAGCACAGTCAGCACCAGGCCCACAAGCCCCCGCAGGGTGATGGCCCGCTCCGCGCTGGGGCGCTCCACCCCGGCGGTATAGCCGGAGGCCCGGCTTCTGGGATTTTTACCGTTCATACCGTATCCTCTCTGCGGTATTTCCTTAGGGAAATCCTGCACAATTTCTTGACTTGCCGCCAGCAAGCCTTCGAAATCTGCAGTTTGCAATCGACTAAAATTCATCTCGTTACTGCACGACTCGATTATGCGGTATTTCCTTAGAAAATCGCACAGCCGCTGGCCTTCATGTTCTTCATCTGCTGAAGCATCTGGTCGGCGTCGTGGAAGATGTCGCCCTGGGGGTTTTCGCGGTCGGCGAAGGCGACGCCGACGCTGAGGCCGATGTGGGGCAGGCCCTCGTGCTGATCGTTCAGCATGGCGTTGATGCGCTCCATCTTGTCGCGAACCAGCTGGCTCATGCTGTTGTTGACGCGGGTCATGATCACCGCGTACTCGTCCTTGGCGATGCGGCAGATGAAGTCCACCGACCGGAAGTTGTGCCGCAGCACCTCCGCCAGCAGCTCGGACATGCGATCCGTCGTCTCCGTGCCGTGCTGTTCGACGATGGCGTCGTAATCGTCCACGTCGATCAGTATGAGCGCGATGTTGCGCTGGTCGGCGTCCTTGAGCAGCATCTTGTAGGCGCTGTGATTGTACAGGCCGGTCAGCGGATCGTGCAGCGCCTCGTAGGCGAACTGCTCGGCGGCCCGCACCTTGCTCTCCCTGTCCTGGCCAGGCTTGTAGCTCCTGCCGTTCTTCTTTTCCAGCAGGAAGCATTCGAACTCATCCGCCGGGAGGGGCTTTGAAAAATAGAAGCCCTGCACGATGTCGCAGCCCATGGCCTTCAGCGCGAACATCTGCTCCGCCGTCTCGACGCCCTCGGCGATGGTGGGCACGTCGAGGGAATAGGCGATGTCGATCACCGCGTCCAGCATGCGGGTGTTCTTGCGCTCCTTGAATGCGTTGTGCATGAACTCCATGTCCAGCTTCAGCGCGTCCATCGGCAGGGTGGAGATCATGTTCAGCGACGAATAGCCGCTGCCAAAGTCGTCGATTTCGATGTGGAAGCCCGCCTCCCGCAGCGCCTTGACCGTATTGATGATCTGGGTGGAATCCTGGGTATAGGCGGATTCGGTGATCTCCAGCAGGAATTCGTCGGGGCTCAGGTCAAATTTGCGAATCAGCGCCTTCATGTGATCCACCAGGTCGTAGTCGAATATATCCACGCGGGAGACGTTGACGGACACCGGCACGCACATGCCCAGCCTGTCCTTCCAATCCCGCATCTGGGCGGCGACCTCGCGCCAGACAAAGGAGTCCAGCTGGCGGATGAGCCCGTTGCTTTCAAACAGCGGTATGAAATGGGCCGGGCTGATCATGCCGAAGCGGGGATGCCGCCAGCGCACCAGCGCCTCGGCGCTGTTGAGCACCGGCATGGTGCCCTGAATGGCAAATTTGGGCTGGTAGTGAACCACGAACTGCTTTTCGGTGATGGCCGTCGGAAAATCCTCGAGCAGCTGTTCGGTATAGATCTCCAGGTGGTGCATCTGCTCGTCGTACAGCGCCACGGTCTTGGTAAAGCTGTCGCGCACCATGTCCGAGGCCAGCTTGGCCCGGTCGAAGCGGCGCTCGATGTCCAGCGACTTGTCCACGCGGGGATATACGCCCATCCTCAGCCGGACCTTGCTGTCCATGCCGCTGGCGGCGTCCTCGAGAATTTCGTTGTAGTTTTCGCAGTGGGGGCAATAGATGAGGAAGGTATCGCCGTCGCGCCGGCACACGATGCCGCCCTCGCCGGAGACGAACGCCTGGAGCTTTCTGCCCACGCGGCGCAGCACGTCGTCGCCGTAGGCCTTGCCGTGGCGCTCGTTGATCATGTGGAAGTGGCTGATGTTGACCACCATGGCGTCCATGTCCATGTCCTGGTGATAGACGTCGTACTGATTGGCGTAGTTGAAGAAATAGTCCTTGTTGTACAGGCCCGTGAGCTGGTCCCGCTCCGTGGAGCGAATGATGCTGCGGGTCTCCGACAGCTCGATGACATGGCGCACCCTGGCCAGCACCACCCCGGAAAGATCGCAGGGCTTGAGTATGAAATCCATGGCCCCGTTGTTCAGGGCGTAGACCTCGTCCTGCCGGTCACGGCTCATGACAATGACGGAAACGCTCTTGAGCAGCGGGTCCTCGCTGACCTGCTTGAGTATGGCCCGCCCCTGATTATCGGGCAGCGCAAAATCCAGAAGAACGAGGGCCAGCAGCTCCTTGCTCTCGTATATCATATCCAGCGCCTCCGCGCCCGTCTGCGCAAAGGCCACGTCGTACTGTGCCTGTAGCGCTTCCGCAAGAAAGCGCTGACGCGACGGATCCCCCGCCACGATCAATATGCGGCGCTTTGCACTGCTGATCCCGCTGTGCTGCAAGGCATTCTCCGGCATTGATTTCCACATCCCGATACTAATATCGCTAATATTATACATGACCCGCCCGAAGATGTCCATAGGATTCTTGCAAATCCGTCGTGACATTCACATGTATTACCGATAAATTACAAATGCGGGCATGTGCAAACAAACTTGTTTACACCCCGGTATTTTTACGGTATGATATAGGCAGCATGGAGCGTGTTTCCCGGATGCCTGGAGCGCGTAGGCGTCCCCGACCGTATTTGGAAACATACTCTGATCTGGAGGTGACGCGACATGAAACGTATCATTTGCATTGTGGCGCTGCTGCTGGTCACGGGACTGCTGGGCGGCTGCGGGGCCGAGCCCGCGAACGGGTCGGTTCGGCTGTTTGCCGTCAACGTGGGAAAGGGCGATGCGCTGGTGTTGAAGGTCGGCGAATGGACGGCCCTGATCGACGTGGGAAAGCCCGCCGCCATGGGACGGATCAGGGCCGCGCTGAAGGGCCTGGGCGTGGACAGGCTGGACGCCGTGTTTCTCACCCACACCGACGACGACCACGCCGGGGGCCTGGAATGGCTGGCGGAGAGCGGGATACCGGTGGACAACTGGTACGCCTCGGCCATGTACATCGGCGTGAAGGCGAAGAAGCATCCGATGGTCCAGGCCGCGAACCGGCGGGGGCAGGCGGTCCAGTGGCTTGAGCGGGGGGACGCGCTGACCCTCGGCAACAGCGGCGCGACGCTGCGGGTGCTGGCCCCGGCCACGCTGTTTGACGACAAGGACGACAACAATTCCCTGGTGATGATGCTGGAGAGCGCCCAGGGCAAAATGCTGCTGACCGGGGACATGGAGCTTCCCGAGGAGGCGGCGCTGCTCGCCCAGGGCGACGACCTGAAATGCGACGTTTTGAAGGTTCCCAACCACGGCGACGACGACACCACCAGCGCCGAATTTGCCAGCGCCGCGGGCGCAAAGCTGGCCGTGATCTCCACCGACAGCCAGGAAAAGCCCGACACCCCCGACCCCGGCGTTCTCAGCCGCCTTAAGGCCGCGGGCAGCCAGGTCGCCGTGACCCAGGACGCCGGCATGGGGCTGCTGGTCACGTTGAAGGGCGGCGTTCCCACCGTCGTGAGCGTGGACATCGAAGCGCCCCCCGTCTCCGGCCCCTATATCGCCGGTGTGGACGCCGGGGACGACAGGATCACCCTGGGCAACAGCGGCAGCGCCGCCGTAAGCCTGGACGGCTTCTACCTGTATTCCGGCAAGGGCGGCGAGATGTTCGCCTTCCCGGACGGAACCGTACTGTCCCCCGGCGCAGCCCTGACCGTCGGCACCAATTCCACCGGCGGCGACTACGACCTGCTGTGGGACGACAAGAAGGTCGTCAACAGGAAAAAGAAGGACACCGTCTACCTGTACGACAACTACGGCAGGATCGTGGACAGCCGGGACAACGGGAAATGACGGCGGCATCTGCGCCGCCGCTGCAGGACGATATAAAACTTCGCCCCCTGGATGGCGCGGACGATCTCCTTCAGGGTGTCCATGTCGGCGGGGTACATGCCCTCCTCCACCCACTCGCCGAACACGCGGCAGAGTATGCGGCGGAAGTATTCGTGGCGGGGATAGCTCAGGAAGCTGCGGCTGTCGGTGAGCATGCCCACGAACCCGGCCAGGTAGCCCAGCGCGCCCAGGGACTTGATCTGCTCGGTCATGCCGTCGAAGTGGTCGTTGAACCACCAGGCGGAGCCGTGCTGGATGTAGCCCACGGCCTCGGACTTCTGGAAGCAGCCCAGTATGGTGTCGATGGCGGCGTTGTCGTTGGTGTTCAGGCTGTAGAGTATGGTCTTGGGCAGTATGCCCCTGTCCTCCAGGTGGCCCAGGAAGGCCGCGGTCTGGGCGGAGGGCGCGAAGTTGTCCACGCAGTCGAAGCCGGTGTCCGGGCCCATCTTGCGGAACATGGGGCCGTTGTTGTCCCGGCGGCAGCCGTAGTGCAGCTGCATGACCCAGCCCAGGCGCTTGTATTCGCCGGCCACGAAGGTCATGAACGCGAATTTGAAGATGTTCTCCTGCTCGGGGGTGGGCAGGGTCCCGGCGAGGCGGGCCTTGAAGATGGCCTCCACCTCGGCCTCCTCCGCGGGCGCGTACATCACGTAGTTCAGCGCGTGGTCGCTCAGGCGGCAGTTGTGGTTGTGGAAGAAGGCCATGCGAACCGCCAGCGCCTGCTTCAGCGCGGCGAAGCTGTCGATCTTCACGCCGGAGACGGCCTCCAGCTGGGCCAGGTAATCGGTCCAGGTGGGCTTTTCGATGTTCATCGCCTTGTCGGGCCGCCAGGCCGGCAGCACGGCGGTCTTGAAGGTGGGATCGGCGGCCAGCTTTTCATGCCATTCCAGGCTGTCCACGGGATCGTCGGTGGTGCAGATGGTCTCCACGTTGGACATGTTGATCAGCCCGCGCACGCTGTAGCCCTCGCTCTTCAGCTTGGCGTTGGCCACCAGCCACACCGCTTCGGCGTTTTCCTTGTTCAAAATGCCCTCGAAGCCGAAGAAGCGGCGCAGCTCCAGGTGGCTCCAGTGGTACAGCGGGTTGCCGATGGCCTTGCCCAGCACCTCGGCCCACTTGATGAACTTGTCGTGGTCGCTGGTCTGGCTGCCGGTGATGTACGCCTCGGGCACCCCCGCCGAGCGCATCAGGCGCCATTTGTAGTGGTCGCCCCCAAGCCAGACCTGGGTGATGTTGTCGTAGCGGCGATCCTCCCAGATCTCGCGGGGGTTGATGTGGCAGTGATAGTCGATGATGGGGCAATCCTCCGCCGCCTCGTGATAGAGGATGCGGGCGGTCTCGGTATTGAGCAGAAAGTCCTTGTCCAGGAACATAGGGGCTTACCTCCTGTATTATAGATGCGCTATGGGTTTTGCGGGAGCCGGTCTATACCATCCTCTTGATGAGAACGACCTCGGTTCCGCCGCCCTTGATGTAGACCTTGACGTCGTCCGCCACATGGGTCACGACGGATTTTTCCAGCTCGTCCCAGGCCTCCAGCGCGGCCTCGTCCTTTGCCGCCACCTTGGGCGAAAGGGTGTTGCGGCTGACGGCCAGCGACCACTCCCAGTCCGTCACGGGCAGGGCGGCGCCGGTGCTTGCGCCCGAGGCCAGCAGGGGGTTGTTGAAATTGGCGATTCCCTCGTCCGCGCCCCGGAAGAAGAACTCCGACAGCCGACCCATCAGGGTCCTGGAGGCCTCGTTTTTGCCGCTGGTGGCAGCGGAGAGCAGGTGCTTGCGCTCCTTCGCGTTGATCAGGGTATCGACCTTCAGGTGGAGCTTGTATTCGTCGTCCTCCGCTTCGATCCAGAACTGCCCGTCGCTCTCCCCGGTAACGGTGCGCATCATGCCCAGCAGCTCCTCTGTCAGCAGCCGCAGGTGCATCATGCCCCTTCTGGAAAGCTCCTTGTACAGCGAGACCCGCCTGGACAGATCCAGGGCCTTGTCGTTGCTGGTCTCGTCCTTTTTGGAAATGTGAATGATGTCAGATACCATCGCCAGTCACCTCGTTTTTTATCTTTGATTCTTCCCGGTTGCGGCGCGCTTATCCGTTTTTCTCGATGGCTTCCCAAAGGCCGTTCAGGTACGCCGCGCCCAGGGCCCGGTCGTACAGGCCGTAGCCCGGACGCCCCTGCTCGTCCCAGATCATGCGGCCGTGGTCGGGGCGCACGTAGGTGTCGGGGCAGGTGTCGTAGATGGCCTTCATGATGGCGTACATGTCCAGATCGCCGGTGGAGGACAGGTGGGCCGCCTCGCGGAAGTGGTGGTGCCCAAGGTATTTCACGTTCCTGACGTGCATCGCGCCGATGCGGTTCATCGCGCCGAAGTGGCGGATGGCGGCGGGCACGTCGTTGTCGGGGTTCGAGCCCAGGGAGCCGGTGCACAGGCAGACGGTGTTGGCCGGACTGTCGTGAAGCTTGACGATCTTGTCGTAGTCCGCGATGCTGTGGGCGATGCGGGGCAGGCCGAAGATGGGCCAGGCCGGGTCGTCCGGGTGGCAGGCCATGCGCACGCCCACCTCCTCGCACACCGGGATCACGGCGTCGAGGAAGTACTTGTAGTTCGCCCGCAGGTCGTCGCCGGTCATGCCCTCGTACTGCTTCAGGGTCTTTTCCAGCAGCGCCAGGCGCTCCGGCTCCCAGCCGGGCAGGCTGGTACAGGGAATTGCTGCCGTCCTCGGGGATCACCCGGGCCAGGTCGGTGCGCAGCCAGTCGAACACGGGCATGAAGTTGTAGATGATCACCTTCACGCCATTGCGGGCCAGCATGCGGATGGTGGAGATGTAGTTGGCGATGTACGCCTCGCGGCTGGGCAGGCCCAGCTTGATGTCCTCGTGGACGTTCACGCTCTCGATGACTTCCAGTTCAAGCCCCGCCGCGTGGACCTCCTCCACCAGGGCCTTAAATTCGTCCTCGGGCCAGTCCACGCCCGCGGGCTTGTCCAGCAGGCCCATCAGGCCGGTCATGCCGGGAATCTGCTTGACGTATTTCAGCGGTATCGGGTCGGCCTTGCTGCCGTACCAGCGGAATGTCATTTTCATAGGATCATTCTCCCTTCGGCCAATATTACACGGCATAGCCGAACAGACTCGGCAGCCACAGGGAAATCTGGGGGATGAAGGTGATCAGCAGCAGCGCGATCAGCATGCAGATGTAGAAGGGCAGGGTGGCCTTGACCACCTTCTCCATGGGGCGCTTCGCCACGGCGGAGCCGATGAACAGCACCGCGCCGACGGGCGGGGTGAGCAGGCCGATGCCGCAGTTCAGCACCACCATGATGCCGAACTGTATCGGGTTGATGCCGATGCTCTGGGCCACGGGCAGCAGGATGGGCGTGGCGATCAGTATGATCGGGGCCATGTCCATGATCATGCCCAGCACCAGCAGGATCAGGTTCAGCAGCAGCGCGATGACGATCGGGCTGCTGGAAACGCCGGTGATCAGCGCGGCCGCC
>CACYZW010000171.1 GCA_902778995.1 uncultured Eubacteriales bacterium | reverse complement strand
TTTCCGGGACGGCATACTCACCACCGAATCGCTGGGCTGCGCCTTCGAGCCGGAGGAGCGCTTCGAGAATCCCGACGGCACGCCCATCGTATTCGACCGTGACTTCCTGGGCAACCATCGCGCTCTGAGCGCCCTGCCCGGCCCCTTTGCCGAGGGCAAGGCGGTCACGGCGGTGTGGTAACGTCGCAGACGATCCTGCTTTCATTCATAATGTAGACAAACAGGCCCTTCGCCCCGCTCAGTATGACAACGATACGCAAACATGTCATACTGAGCGAAGCGAAGGGCCTCGCCATAGAATGTTCCAAAAATCCTGATCCTGCAATGGATTTGGATCGTTGAGACGCTTTCCGCAAGCTGTTCCCGGTTATTCGGCCTCGGGTTCCCTGACAGTGGGGTCTTCCACCGTGCCCGTCTCAAACACCTCGGAAATCGTATCGGCAGAGGGTCCTTCGAGGATGATCTCCTTCGCCTGCTCAGTGACCTCCCCGGCCTTGTCGGCGGCGGCGTTCACGGCATCTTCGGCCTTGTCGGCGGCGGCGTCCACAGCAGCTTCGGCCTTTTCCTCAACAGCGTCCACAACCGCTTCGGCCTTGTCGGCAGCGGCGTCCACGGCATCTTCGGCCTTGTCGGCGGCGGCGTTCACGGCATCTTCGGCCTTGTCGGCAGCGGCGTTCACGGCTTCCTCGGCAGCCCTGGCCTGCTGCTCGGCCTCCGCCTGCGCGGCTTCAAACGCCTCGGCGGCGTTGCCCTTGACCTGCTCGTAGGTATCCTTGACCTTGTCGGCAAGGGTGCGCACGCTGTCTCCCACGGCCTTCAACACGTCCTGAGCGGCGACCTCCGCCTTGTCGGCGGCGTCCTTCGCGTCGTTCGCAGCCTCTTCCAGTGCCCCGGCGGTCTCCGCCCTGACCGCTTCGGCCTTTTCCTCTATCTTGGCGAACTTGCCCTGTATGTAATCGTGAATGGGATCGGTGCCGGTGGCGGCATTGCGAATTTGTTCGACCTGGGCCTTGACCTCGTCGGAAATCTGCGCCTTCAGGTCGGCCTTGCGTTCGGCCCCCGCCATCGCCTTTTCCGACAGATTCCTGGCGCCGTCGCCCACCTTCTCCAGGACGTCCGCCACGGCGGGTTTCGCCTTGTCGATCAGATCCCTCGCGCCGTCGGTCACCTTGTCAAGGGTGTCCTCCATCGCGGGCTTCGCCTTTTCAAACAGGTCCTTCGCGCCGTCCACGGCTTTCTCGCCCAGGTCCTGCAGCTTGTCAACCGCCTTGCCCAGTTCATCCAGTATTCCAGCCATGCTACTGCCTCCTTGTCTAATTATGACCTTAATCGCATTATAACAGATCAAGGGAAATAATGCAACCGTTCCGGCGACAATATCCACGGCCCGCGCACGAATGTGAGGGGCTCATCGCAACGCGCTTTACGCCTGATGATCCAGTATCCACAGCGAGACCAGCAGATGCAGGCGCTTGCCGGGGTCGTCCAGGTCAATCGAGGCGACGGCCTGGAGCTTGCGCAGGCGGTAGAGCAGCGTGGTGCGGTGGATGATCAGCGCCCCGGCGGTGCGGGGAATGTCCCGTTCGTTGAGCAGGAAGGCCCGAAGGGTCTCGAAGTATTGCGTGTCCCGCTGCCGGTCGTGTTCGATGAGTTGGTACAGCTCCGGCGCGACCAGGTGTCGCAGCGGCATGGATTCCCGGGTCCTGTCGAGCATGTACTCCAGGGCGCAGTCGGAAAAGGGAATCGACCAGCGCTCGCTGCGAAGCCGGAACGCCTTTTCAAGCGCCACCCTGGACTGCAAATAGGCGACGTCGAGCTCCCCGATGCCCTTCACCGGCGAGGATATGCCGGCGTAGAGGCAGTAATCCCGGCAAAGGGGCGACAGCCTGTGGCGCAGCATCGGCAGGGTCAGCTTCTGCCGCTCCAGGTTCAGCAGCACGCATTGCTGATGTCCCGAAAACAGTATGTAGCCTTGCGGAAACGCCTGAAACAGATCGCTGTGCAGCGCGTGATCCATCACCGCGCTCTCGGATTGCATCTGGGGCTCGAGCCGCACGCACAGCATCTCCTCCTCCCGTCGCCAGCCCAGCATGGCCAGCAGTTGCCCCTCCTCCTGGGGCTCGGGGCGCCTGCCGTTCAGCAGATCCAGCACCACGTCGTCCATGCTGCGATAGTCCCGCTCCTGACCCGATCTGAGGCGGTTCAGCAGCGTCAGCGCCCTCTGCGCCAGCAGCTCCGTCAGCGCGTAGTCCAGCTTCCGAAAGCTGCTCCGGTGCTCCACCACCAGCAGCCTGCCCCGGTAGACGCTGCCGTCCCACAGGTTGGCGTAGAGGCATCGCGGGCCCTGGGGCCCGGGGTTCCAGATCTGGGCGGTGCGGTGGACGTAGGTCTCAAGGTATTCGCCGTCGTTTTTGAAATCTTCAACGATGACCCTGGGGATAAATTCCTTTGACGACGACATCACGTAATCCGGCGGCATGATCTCGGCCAGCTCGGACGAGCGCGCCACCATCACGAACCAGTCGTCGTGGATGCAGATGGGATTCCCCATCAGCTCCGCCCCCAGCTCGCAGAGCTGGCGCGGGTCGGCGTTGCGATAGATGAGCTCGTCCACGCGGGCCTCCATCTCCCGGCAGCGCTCGAATATCTCCAGCAGCGCGTCCAGCAGCGCGTCGGGCGACTGGTTCATGCAGAGTATGCAGCCGCCCTTACCGGGGATCTGAGACGCGCTGACGCAGGCGTGTTCGACGCTCCGGAACGCCTTCGCATCCCGGGAATCGACCACGCAGATGATGTCCGGCGCGGGCAGCGCGCCGGGTGAAAAGCGCCGCGCCCCCCGAAAGCGCCGCGTCCCCGCGTCCCGGAGCACCCGGCAGGGAAAGCCCGCCAAATTCAGCGCCTCGGCCAGCATATCCAGCGTCGGATACAGGTGCTTCAATTCCCTTTCCGCCATGTGGCGTTCCACCGTCCCCCGTCATAGAATCCCGTTTCATTATATCCTCAAAAATGAGGAATGTAAAGTATTGAATCGCGCAAAACGTGGAAAATCAGGGTGCAATTTGGCCTTGAATTGACAGGAAACCCCCGATAATGTTACTATATAGCCGCACAGACGCGCACATAGCAGGGCCAATGTGCAATGCTTGATTATGAGGATTTGAAGCAGCGACACCGATAAGGGAGGAATTCCACCATGCTGACTGCAAAGGAAAACATGCGCGAAGTCGTTCGGGGCGGCAAGCCCGACCGCTTTGTCAACCAGTATGAAGCCATTTCCCTTCTGTTTCATCCGTTCTTGCTGTCCTCTCCGCTTTTGAAGAAGGGCGACATGAACGTGGTGAACGCCTGGGGCGTCACCAATTCGTTCCCCGCCAACGTGCCCGGCGCGTTCCCGGTGCACACGCCTGAGAAGATCGTCGTCAAGGACATCGAGCACTGGCAGGACTATGTACACGCGCCCTCTCTGAAGTTCCCAAACGAGCTGTGGGACGTATGCAAGGGCATGTACGCCGCCGTGGACGGCACGAAGGCCTACAAGGCCACGTTCATCGCCCCCGGCCTGTTCGAGCAGAGCCACCACCTGTGCAGCATGGAAGAGGCGCTGATGAACTATATGGAGTATCCTGACGAGATGCACGACCTGATCAAGTATCTCACCGACTGGGAGCTGGAAATGGCCGAGGGCATCTGTTCGAACCTGCACCCCGACGCCATCTTCCACCACGACGACTTTGGCAGCGAGCGGAATTCGTTCCTGCGGCCCTCGGTGTTCGAGGACTTCTTCCTGGACGCCTACAAGCAGATCTACGGCTATTACCACAGCCACGGCGTGGAGCTGGTCATCCACCATTCCGACAGCTACTGCGCCAACCTGGTTCCCCTCATGATCGAGATGGGCATCGACGTGTGGCAGGGCTGCATGCACTCCAACAACGTGCCCGAGCTGATCAGGCAGTACGGCGGCAAGATGACCTTCATGGGCGACATCGACAACAAGCAGGTGGATTTCGAAGGCTGGACCTACGCCGACTGCGAGAAGGCGGCCCTGAACGCCATCAATACCTGCGGCGCGGCCGCCGACGGCAAATATTTCATCCCCTGCATCACCCAGGGCGGTCCGGGCAGCCTGTACGAGGGCACCTACAAGGGCCTGTGGGACGCCATCGACAAGTACAACTGCGAAAAGTTCGGCCACAGGCTGGAGGACATCGAGGCCAACAGGCTTCCCATCAACATCATGTTCTGATTTCGCCCCTCGCCCATGCTTTGCATGCGCGAAGGTTTCGGGCGGCGGTACCACCGCTTCGCCCGCCCTCAGCCCGACTTCGTCGGACGCTGCGAATAATATATGTACGGAATCGAAAGGAGATAATAAAAATGACGCTTCAGAACATCCACGATTTGGTTTGCAACGGCAAGACCCGCATGGTTCCCGGCGCGGTGAACGAGGCCCTGGACGAGGGCATCGCCCCCGCCGACATCCTGAACACGATGATCGAGGCCATGAGCGTGGTCGGCGACCGCTTCTCCAGGAATGAGATCTTCGTGCCCGAGATGCTGGTGGCCGCCAAGGCCATGAAGAAGGGCGTGGACGTGCTCAAGCCCCACCTGTCCGACGGCGGCGTGGGCAGCATGGGCAAGATGATCATGGGCACCGTGGCGGGCGATTTGCACGACATCGGCAAGAACCTGGTCATCATGATGATCGAATCCGCCGGCTTCGAGGTGATCGACCTGGGCGTGGACGTTTCCGCTGACCGCTTCCTGGCCGCCTATGAGGAGAACCCCGATACGAAGATCATCGGCTGCTCGGCGCTGCTGACCACCACCATGCCGGCCCTGGAGCAGACCGTGGCCGCCATCAACCAGCAGCCCTGGCGCAGCAAGGTG
>CACYZW010000170.1 GCA_902778995.1 uncultured Eubacteriales bacterium | reverse complement strand
TAGATGCCATCCTCGGCCATCAGCTGTTCATGGGGACCCCGCTGGACGATCCTCCCGCGATCCACCACGAGAATCTGGTCGGCGTGCTCCACGGTCTTCAGGCGGTGAGCAATCATGATGACCGTCTTCTCCCGTGTCAGCGCCTCGATGGCCTTCGTCAGCTCGTTCTCGTTCTCCGGGTCCACGTTGGCGGTGGCTTCGTCCAGGAAGATCACCGGAGCGTCCTTCATCATAGCCCGGGCGATGGAAATGCGCTGGCGCTCGCCGCCTGACAGGTTCGCCCCGCCCTCACCGATCACGGTGTCGTAGCCATCGGGCAGCGCCGTGATGAAGTCGTGGCAGCAGGCTCGCTTCGCCGCGGCGATCACATCTTCCATCGGCGCGTCGGGGCTGCCGAAGCGTATGTTGTTGGCGATGGTGTCTCGGAACAGATAGACGTTCTGGAACACGAACGAGAAGTTCTTCATCAGGCTGTCCATGTCGTAGTCCCGCACATCGCGCCCGCCCAGCGAGACCATCCCGGCGTCCGCGTCCCAGAACCGGGCCAGCAGGTTGACCAGCGTGGTCTTGCCGCCACCGGAGGGCCCGACGATAGCGGTGGTGGTCTTTTCGGGGATGTTCAACGATACGCCATCGATGACCTTCTTTTTATCGTAGGAGAATTGTACATTCTTCGCTTCAATGTCGCGGCTGGCAGGGATTATTTCATCCCTGGAAATGTCCATCTGGGGCGCGTCCAGGATCTCCTGCGCCCGGTCCACACTCATGTCCACCACGCGCAGCAGCGCCGAGTAGTTGCCCGCAGTCTCGAGACTCGCATACACGATGAACGAGGATATGACCATCAGTATGGCCGTCAGCGCGTCCATTCTGCCCGCCGCGAACAGCGTGCAGGACAGCGCCGTCATGGCCACGCCGGTCAGCTTGGCGATGAAGATTTGGGCCGTCATGCGGGGGATCAGTGTCATTTCCATGTCTGTGTTGGTCCTGACATTCTCCGCGATGGCGGCGTTCAGCTCGCCGGACTTCCGGCCCGTCAGGTGGTAGGCCTTGACCTCGGCCATGCCCTGGATGTACTCCAGCACCTTCTCCACCAGCTTCTCGTCGGCGGCGATCTTCCTGCCCGCCATTTTCCCTGCGGCGGTCTGCAAATTCCCGTTCATCAGCAGGAACACGCCGAATCCAACGAGCAGCACCAGCGCCACCCTCCAGTCGAACAGCGAAAGCATTCCGATGATCAGCAGCGTGGTCAGCAGCCCCTGAGCCACCATCATCACCACGCGTGTGGCCACATTCTCCAGGTTCTCCATCACGTTGGTGGTCACGGAGGTGATCTGGCCAAGGCTGTTTTCGTTGAAGTAGCCCATGGGCAGGTAGCGCATGTGCTCGGCGATCTCAATGCGTTTCATGGCGCAGGTGTCGTAGCCCGCCTCGGTTTGCAGCATCGTGGCCTTGGCCTTGGCAAGCCCGGAGCCGAGGATGCTCAGCAGCATGATTCCCAGGCTCAGAAGGATGTCCCGGGTAGTGATTCCGCCGTTGCCGCCCAGCTCCACGGGCAGCATCACGCGCATCATCACAGCGATTGCCGGGATTTTGAGCGCCTCGAAAAGCGCGAGCAGCACGCCCAGCCAGATGGAGGCCACGAACTTTTTGCGGTTTGCCGCGCCGCAGAAGTCGAAGAAGCGCCTTATGACCTTAACCATTGTCCTTCACCTCCATATGGGCCTTCCACATCTTTTCATACAGGCCGTGATGGGAGAGCAGCTCCTCATGCGTGCCGCTGTCCTCGATATTGCCGTTGTTCACGACGTAGATCCTTTCCGCGTCTGTGACGGTGGAGAGACGGTGGGCAATGACGATCAGCGTCTTACCCGCGGTCAGCTTCGACACAGAGCGCTGGATCACCGCCTCGTTTTCAGGGTCGGTGTAGGCAGTGGCCTCGTCCAGGATCACGATGGGCGCGGCCTTTAGCATCGCCCGGGCGATAGAAATGCGCTGACGCTCGCCGCCGGAAAGGTGCCCGCCGGAGGAACCGACGAGGGTGTCATATCCATTCTCCAAACCCAGGATGAACTCGTGGCAGCCGCTGTCCCTCGCTGCCTGCTCGACCTCCCGATCCGTCGCACCGGGGCGGCCCAGGCGGATGTTCTCCCGAACGGTCATGTTGAACAGGTAGTTGTCCTGGCTGACGAAGGCCACCCGGTCGGCGTAGGCTTCCTGTGATATATCCCGAATGTCCTTCCCGCCCAGCGATATGCTGCCGCCGTTCACATCCCAAAGCGCCGCGATCAGCCGGGCGATGGTGCTCTTGCCGCTGCCGGAAGGACCCACCAGCGCCACAAAGCTGCCCTCAGGCACCTCCATGCTGACGCCGTGTAAAATCTCCTTGTCGGCATATGAGAAATGGACATCTTCAAGTTTGAGATCATTGCCCTTCGGCGCGTCGCCCGTGGCGGGCCGCTCCTGCTCCGGGGCGTCCAGTATCGCCTGCACCTCGCCGAAGATGGTGCCCATGGTGCGGATGTCGTCGGAGTAGCTCATCAGCGTGATGAGCGGGGTTATCAAACCAACTGACAGTATGATGACGGTGATGAAGTCCTGCCCGGACAGCGTGCCGCCCTTCACCAGCAGCCCGCCGATGGGCAGCACGGACACCATCGTGGCCGGCATGACCACCATGGCGAAGGTGAACGGGATGATGCTCGCCCGCATCCAGCCGATGAACGCGCCCGCCGCCGCGTGGGCGTCCTTCACGAAGCGCTCATAGCTGGATTTGGTCTTGTCGAACACCTTGATGACCTGGATGCCGTTGATGTATTCCACGGCGGTGTTATTCAGGGCCTTGGTGTTGTCGATGGTGGCCTGGTAGAAGCCCGCGCTGGTAGCCATCATCCAGATGTAGAAGAACATGCCCAGCGGCACGGTGGCCAGAGACGCCAGCCCCATGCGCCAGTCGATGGTGAAGATATACACGGTGATGATCACGGGGATCAGCAGGTTCGCCGTGAACTCCGGCACGATGTGGGCGAGTGTGGTCTCAATGCTGTCAATGCGTTCGATCAGCGTGTTTTTGAGTGCGCCGCTCGACTGCTGAAGCACCGCGCCCAGGGGCATGCGGGTCAACTTCTCGGTGCAGCGCTTGCGGATCTCGCCCAGCACGGCGAAGGTCGCCCGGTGGCTGGCGGCCGTGGAAAAGGCGTGGCACAGTACCCGCCCCAGCCACATCAGTGCGATCAGTCCGGCCTGAATGAGGTAATACGACAGGTTCCTCTCCCCGGCCATCAGTCCCTTCACGATGCCCACCACCGCGAAGTACGGCGCGACGGAGAACGCCACGCCCAGCACGGCGAGGATCACGCTCAGGGCAAACTGTTCTCCGTGCGACCCCGCCTGCCCAAGCACCCAGGCGATGGGCGACGGGGATTTCTTCTTCGATGCTTCCATGTGCAAACCTCCCATCGTTAGCTAACAGCCTTCTGTTTGTGTTCACTAACCTCATGAAATACCAATCGCCTACCCCCATATTGGGAATAGGCGTTTTAAAACCCCAGCAGTGCTTTCCATCCCGGCAGGAAAAAAGCTTCAATCAGCTCCAGAGCGCGCAGCGCCTCCTCCAGCGGATACCTGTGCACGACAGGCTCAAACAGCGCGGCAATATATGCGCTCAAGAGCAGGTGCAGTTCTCTCGGGCTGATGTCCTGGACGGCAAGCCCATGTGCCTTCAGCATCGGCAGATACTTCAGCATCTGCCCCTGGCTGGCCTCGGTCAGGTCGTGCAGGAAGTGCTCAAATTTCGTACCTTGGGCAGCAGTCAACAGCAGACGGTAGTCGTCCATGTGGGGATATACCACCTCGCGCATCATGTCGATCACCGAGTCGTTCCAGCAAATGGCTCCATCCTTCCGGGCGGCGTCCAAATAGCGGTGGACGTGGGCGTCCGTCCAGGCGTTCAGCCTCGCGATAGCCGGTGTCACCAACTGGTCGAACAGGTCGGCCTTGTCCCGACAGTGACGGTATATACCCGCCGCCGTCATACCGCAGCGCTCGCCGATGCGCCGCATGGAGGCCTGCTCAAAACCGTGCTCCATGAACTCTTCCCGCGCGGCGGCCATGATCCGAATGTGGCTGGCAGTCTTGTCCCTGGGCATGGCACCCTCCGTGAGTTGCATGTTAGCTAACACTAATAATCTAACATCCCGGGGAAGAAAAGTCAAGTTAAGTTCATATAACGCATTGCGGAATCAACGCCCCAAGCCCCGCCACGATCAGCCCGGCCGTCGGACAAGCCAACAGCGTCCAGCCCAGGCCGTGCTCCGGAATCGCCAACTTCATTAGCCATTCCTTCCGCTCCCAGGCCTTGCAGCGCTCCGCGCCCTTGATCATGTGCCGGACCTTCCCCGGCAGCCAGCAGTCCAGAATGATGAAGTCGCTGAGGCTGACAAGCGTCATCTCCACATAGCCCGTCCAGAACAGGTTCCAGAAGCCCGCCATCCCGGCGCAGTGGGCGCTGATGGCCCAGTACGCGAACATCACCAGGTACAGCGGACAGAGCAGCAGCTTCATCTTCCGCACCTCGCCCTTGTCCACCCAGGGTGCGGCGGCCTGCCTGATCTCCCTGGGAAACATGGTGCTGTAAGCCTGGGGCCAGAGCAAAAACCCCACGCCCACCACGGCGTTGAATACAAGCGACATGGACAGACCGTCCAGTATGATCCTTGGCCAATTCATTGACCTGTCCCTCGCGGCGACGGCGCTGCCAATGACGATCACAGCGCACTGCCGCAATTGCTGCTTGCGGTTGTAGCCAAAGTCCTGCCAACCTGCGCAGCCCTCCGTCTCCGGGAAGTAATGCTGGAAGAAATGGGTCTTCGTCAGCAGGCACCAGTCAAGGGCGACGATGTCAAAGGCCTTGATGACAGCGCCAATGGTGAAGAATCGCAGGAAAAACTGTCCGAAGGTGAAACTACGCTTCAAGCCGTCGATCCCGCCGATAATAAACAGCGCAAGGTAACCGGCAACAAGCAGCGCAAGGATGATCCAGCCCAGCACCCGCTTCGGCGACATGGGCAGGCGCTCAAGCCTTGACCTGAGCCTCTCCTGCACATCCTCCGGGAAGTTCTTCGCCAGCAGCGCGGTGGGCATCGTCACCGTCGCGCCCCATATGCCCATAAACAGCAGGACGCAGCCTGCGGCGGAGAGCATCAGCGTCAGAAGCATCGCTTCATTCCTCCCGAACTTCTCATCACCGCCACGGCGCAGGGAATGCGCCCCTCGGCCAGTTGCACGGTCACGTCCCGATAGCCCGCGTCCTGGAAAAACTGCCGATAGCTTTCCACCGTGAACTGCCGCTTGAAGTCCGCCCCGGCCTTTCCCACGGCGGCGGCGAAGCCGCTGGTGTTGCCCTTTTTATCCCGGTTCATGTAGGTCGGGATGATCAGCCTGCCGCCCTGCCTGCAAACGCGGTCCAACTCATTGAGTGCTTTCATCGGTTCGTCCAGCAGGTGGATCACGTTCCCGGCCACCACCGCGTCGAAGCTGCCTGCTGGATAGCCAAGGGATGTGATGTCCGCCGGCTCAAAGGTGATGTTGTCGAACGCGGCGCAGTTTTTCTTTGCCCGCGCCAGCATCTTCGGTGCGAAATCCGTAGCGGTCAGATGACCACATTTTTGCGCGATAACCCCGGTGAGCAGCCCCGTGCCACAGGCGCACTCCAACACGCTGTCGCCCGGTTGAATGAGGTTTGCGACGATCTTCCTCAGTGTCAGATGGGTCCTTCGGTTGACGACATTGACGAAGAGGTCGTATACCCCGGCTACGCTGTCCCAGAACATGATGCTTCCCCCCGTACAGCTTACTTGATCCCCGTCAGCAGCGCCGAACCGCTCAGCGCCATCCAGCCCGCTTCGAATCGCGTCATGTACTTCCCGTCGGTGGTGTCGATCAGCTCCACCTTCCGGTAGCCCATGTCCTTGAGCTGCCTGACAAACGCCTGCATGTCGCCGTACTTCGATTTGGAGAAGATATCGTGCAGGGCGAAGGTGCCGCCCTTTTTCAGCGTCCGCAGGGTCTCCAGCAGGTACCGCTGTCGATCACCAGGGATGTTGTGGTACACGTAGTTACTGACC
>CACYZW010000169.1 GCA_902778995.1 uncultured Eubacteriales bacterium | reverse complement strand
ATTTGCCCTTGTGAATACCAGCGACAACGCGGAAAAGATCAGATACAAGCTGGTGGATGTCGCCAGCGAAGACGCCGAGTACTATATGACCTCGGAAAAGACCGTCTGGGAATTCACAACACTGTGGGAAGATGCGGAAACACAGTCGATGGGCGTCGTGGTGGAGGATTACAGCACAGCCGCCCCCGGCAGCGAATACATCGACACCGTGACCTTCACGGCGCGCGTGGAGGATGCGCCGTAGCACGCGAATGCTGTTATACTATTGTTAAATTGAAAACAAACAAAGATTCTTCGACTTCGGCTTCGCCTCCGCTCAGAATGACACCGTTGCGTCGAAAGCCTGTCATCCTGAGCGCAGCGAAGGATCTTCCAATTTCAATTTGAGAATAGCATTGCGGGCTATCGGTTGCCGTTGGATGCTGTCGCACGAGGATTTCAAGAATGAGGATATCAAGAATGAGGATTTCTAGAATGAAGATTCCATCAGCCATCCTTCTGGCCCTGGCCCTCGCGCTCCTGCCCGCCGCCTTCGCCGGGGAAACCGGCGACGTGGTGACGCGCTTTGCCGAGGCCAGCCCCGGCAGCGGCGTCAGCATCGCCATACCGGGCTATGAGAAGCTGGGCTTCGCGGCGGGGGAGACGGCCCAGGCTGTGGATCTCAAAAACCCGCCGGAAAACGCCTGCGTCTTCTTTCTCACCCTGACGCTGGACGGGGACGGCGAAGCCCTGTGGACGGGCGGGGCGCTTCAACCCGGCGAGGCGTTCACCACCGTCAACCTGACAAGGGCGCTGGCGCCGGGGGAATACCCCGCCACCCTCCGCTACGACTGCTATTCCATGACTGATTTTACCCCGCTTAACGCAGCGGAGATCCGGCTGACGATTGAAGCGCGCTGATCCAACCGAAAGGCAAGAGGTGTCAATATGAATCGCACTGGGAGATTTTTACTGAGAACCCTGCTCTGTCTGGTCCTGCTGCTGTCCCTGGCGGGCAGCGCCCTGGCCATGCAGATTTCCGTCGAGACGCTGACCGGCAACACGATCACGCTGGAGGTGGAAACCAGCGACAGCATTTGGAAAGTCAAGGAGAAGATCAAGGCCCAAATGGGCATCCTCGAGAATTTGCAGAAGCTGATTTTTGACGGCAAGATCCTTGACAACGATCACACGCTCGCGTATTACAAAATCCAGGGGAACAAAAAGCTTCGGCTGGAGACCAGCCAGCTTACGCCTGCGTTGAGTGTGGGCACGATGGCCGTCACTCTGAGCGTCCCTTACCCCCTCTGGGTCGGCGGCGTGCAGGTGACGAAGAGGAACATGGACGACGTGCTGGGCGACGGTAAGGTCGTCTTTATACCTGGCAGCCCCTACACCCTGACGCTGAACGGGGCGAATATCACGACGGGGGAGACGATCGACGGTAAAACCTGTGGCATCGCCTATACCGGGTCGACCCCGTTGGATATCGTGCTGACGGGTGAAAACAGGATCGCCGGAAGCACACCGTTTGACAGCGGCATCTACATCACAGACGATAGAATGTCTGTCACGATTAAAGGAACCGGGTCTGTCGAAGCTTCCGGCGTTGAATCCGGCCTATTCTCAAACAGCCCGACAGTGATCGAGGGCGGCAGCGTGACCGCGACTGCAACCGGCGACCGCGGCGCGGGCATCTCTGCCAAAAGTATAAATGTCAACAACAGCAGTGTGACCGCGACTGGAACCGGAGCCAGCGGCGCGGGCATCTCTGCCGACAATATAATAATCTGGAACGGCATCGTGACCGCGACTGCAACCGGAGACGGCGGCGCGGGCATCTCTGCCAACAATACAGGGATCAGCACCAGCAGCGTGACCGCCTCCGGCAGCGGCAAGGCCATCGGCGGCACTGTCTCGAACGACGAGTTTGGTACCGGCTGGACAGACACGGCAGGCAATCAGGGCGCGGCCATCATCGAACCCGACGGTACCCCCCGGGCGCTCAGCGACACCTTCAAAAAGGTACAGTTCCCCGGCGTGCATGTCCACGGCTTTACCTATGACACCGCGACCGCCAATGCATCCGGCGACAGCGTGAAAGCCACCTGTAGCGCCAATTATGGCACCTGCGACCTGACCGACAGGACCGTGACCCTGACCCTCGTCCCCCCGACCCTGACCACCTACGGCGAGACGGGCAAGAGCGCGGCGGCGACCCTGACCGGGCTGGATGCGTTCAACACCGACACCGGCAAGGGCGTGGCCTCGACACAGATCAGGTACGCCGGCAGGGACGGCACCGCCTATGCGGAAAGTGCCAGCGCCCCCACCGACGCGGGCAAGTATACCGCAAAGATCACGGTTGCGGAAAAGACCGCCAGCGTGAACTATGAGATTGGCAAGGCCGACCCCATCGCCACCGCCCCCTCGGGAACGGCGACCTACGGCCAGACCCTGGCCGACGTGGCGCTGACCAATCCCACCGGCAACACGCCGGGCAAATGGACCTGGGCGGACGCGGGAACCACCCCCGTGGGCGATGCCGGAACGAATACCTTCAAGGCCGTCTTCACGCCCACCGACGCGGCCAACTATAATGCCGTGAGTGATGTGGACGTGGCGGTGACCGTCGCCAGGGCCGTCCCCACCGTGACCCCGCCCACCGCCAGGACGCTGACCTACAGCGGCAAGGCCCAGGCGCTGGTCACCGCCGGCAGCACCACCGGCGGCGAGATGCAGTACAGCCTGGACGAGAAAAATTACAGCGCCGCCATCCCCACCGCAACGGACGCAAAGACCTACACCGTTTTCTACAAGGTCGTCGGTGGCAAAAACTACGCCGACACCGCTGCGGCCAGCTTTACGGTAACGATCGCCGGCGCCGATGCCCAAAACACCGCGCCCGACGCGGTGGACGCGCTGACCTACACCGGCGAGGCCCAGAAGCTGGTGACCGGCGGCTCCGTCACCGGTGGCGAATTGCAGTATGCAATCGGCAAGGACGATTCCAACGCCCCCGCACTGGACAGCTTCAAGCCTGAGGTTCCCACCGGAACTGACGCCGGAAGCTACTACGTCTGGTATCGCGTCAAGGGCGATGCCAACCACAACGACGTGGCCCCGGCCTGCATCGAGGCCAGGATCGCCAGGGCGACCATCCGGCCCGCTGTGACCATCACCGGCTGGACCTATGGCCAGGCCGCGAACGCGCCCGCCGTCACCGGCAACACCGGTAACGCAGCCGTGACCTATACCTACAGCGACAGGGCCGACGGCAGCTTTACAGTCACTGTGCCCGTCAATGCCGGAACATGGTACGTGAAGGCCGAAGTGGCCGAGACGGACAACTACCTGGGCGGCGAGGCTACCCTGAGCTTCGCCATCGCCAGGGCAACCGTCAGCTTCACCGCCGACAGCAAGCGCAGCGTTTACGGCGACGCCATCGTCCCGCTGACCTACCAGAGCAGCGGCAAGATCAGGGAAGGCGACGACCTGGGCGTGACCCTGTCCACCATCGCCACCGTGGACAGCAAGGCGGGCGATTATCCCATCACCGTCAAGTATACGGATAACCCCAACTACACTGTGACGGCCACGGGCGGGAATTACACCATCGCCGCCCGCAACGCCACCGTCACTGCGCTGGACCAGACCATCACCGAGGGCGAAGCCGTAAGCAGCGACCCCGGCATGGCGAAGCTGTCCGGCCAGGTCGATGGCCATGTGCTCAGCAGTATCAAGATCGCCGTGGAGGGCAGAGACAACGGCCTTTCCAGCAACGCCACGACATATGCGTTGATTGTCAGCGATGCGAAGATTTCTGACGCCGCGGGCAACGATGTGACGGCCAACTACACGCTTGCTTATACCAGCGGCGAGGTAACCGTCAACCCGAAGCCCACTCCGAAGCCGACGAAGACGCCCAAGCCGACGCCCAAGCCGACGAAGACGCCCAAGCCCACGCCGAAGCCGACGAAGACGCCCAGGCCCACGCCCAAGCCCACGCCGAAGCCGACAAAGACGCCCAGGCCGACGCCGAAGCCGACGAAGACGCCCAAGCCGACCCCGAAACCGACGAAGACGCCCAAACCGACGCCCAAGCCCACGCCGAAGCCCGCCGCACCGGATTACACGCTGCTGGCGCGGATGACCGTCTCCGGCGCCAACATGACGGTGCTCAGGATCGACTGGACGAAGGTGAAGGGCGCGAAGGGCTACGACGTGTTCTTCGCCATGTGCGACAGGCGCTTCAAGCTGGAAAAGACGACTTCCGACACGGCCTGCCGCCTGCGCGTCCCCATAATGGGCAGCTGGACGTGCTATAAGGCCTATGTGCGCGCATGGACAGAAGTCAAGGGCAAAAAGACCTACATCGGCAAGCCCAGCCCTGTGCTGCACGCCATCCCGTGCAGCTACAACGTAAAGTATTGCAACGCCCGATCGGTGAAGCTGAACCGGAGCCGCCTGACCATGAAGGTTGGCGGAAGCAAGACGCTGAGGGCGTCCGTGGAGAAGGTCAGAAGCGGCAGAAGGCTGATCAATCACGTGGCCAGGGTGCGTTACTACAGCAGCAACGCCAACGTCGCCACCGTGGATAAAAACGGCAGGGTCAGCGCCGTGGCAAAGGGCCGGTGCACCATTTGGGCCATCGCCCCCAACGGCGTGCGCACCAGCGTAAAAGTGACGGTCAAGTGAGGAGGGAAAATATATGAAGCACAGAAGGAATTGGATGCTGGCGCTGTTGATCGCGCTGGCGCTGGTGATGTCGGTGTTCGCGTTTGCAGAGAACCTGTCCGGCGATTTGGAAGTTGCATTGGATGACGGCGTCGCCGGCCAACAGCCGTCCGGCGGCCTGGATTTGGGAGACAATGGCGCTTCGGGCGCGACGCCCGACATCGAAGACGCCCCCGTTGCGGACGGGGGCATGGGCCTGGACGGTTTGAGCGACCTGTCCATCGGCGACCTGGTTTC